>JBALTG010000018.1:0-50084 GCA_036964625.1 Motiliproteus sp. | reverse complement strand
CTGACTTCGTTGCCGCCTCAGCGGTAACGAGGGGCGCATTCTACAGACACCAGCGCTGTCGTCAACGACTTTTGGCACTTATTTTAATCAACAATTAAAACGCTGAAACCGACACCCGATGAGAAGCAGATAACTAAACGGGGCTAATCTTCGTCATTGCTCTTTCGCACAATCACGCGCGCCAAAATAATCCCCATCTCAAACAACAGCCACATCGGCAGGGCTAGCAGGGTTTGCGAGATAACATCAGGAGGGGTCAAAAGCATGCCCACGACAAAGCAACAGACAACGATGTAGGCGCGCTTTTCTTTCAAACTCTCTACGGTGGTCGCACCACTCAACACCAACAGCAGCGTAGCTATCGGTATTTCAAACACGATGCCGAAAGCAAAGAACAGCTTGAGGACAAAATTAAGGTAGCTGCTGATATCCGTCATCATCGCCACGCCTTCCGGCCCGGTGCTGGTAAAGAAGCCAAAGATCAGCGGGAATACGACATAGTAAGCAAAGGCGATGCCCGAATAGAACAGCAGGATACTGGAAACCAGCAAAGGCACAGCAATCTTCTTCTCATGTGCATACAAGCCCGGTGATATAAAACTCCAGATCTGATGCAAAATAAAAGGGATCGCTGCAAAAATGGCCAATACCAGGGTCAACTTAAAGGGCGCAAAGAATGGCGATGTGACATCCGTAGCGATCATGCTGGTACCTTCTGGCAGCAGCGCGGTCAGCGGGGCGGACAGATACACGTACAGATCATTCGCGAAGTAAAACAGGGGCAAAAAAAGCACTAAGATTATGACCAGACTGCGCAGCAAGCGGTCGCGCAGTTCGATCAGATGTGAAATCAGCGGCTGTACCGCCGTTTCACTACCAGGTTCGGATTGTGTGTCGGTCATAGGTTACTCAACCAAGGGCTTTTCGGAATCGGCCTTTGGCTTAACGGGTTCAGGAGGAACGGCAACCGGCGCTGTTTCCGGCTTAGAATCCGGAGACAATATATCTTCGCGCAAGGTTTCGTGGAATGGCTTCGTCAGGGTTTTCACCCCCGTCTCCAGATCAACCTGCTGCTGCTTGGCCTTTTGGCGCATCTCTTCTATCCGCAGCTCTTCGGTTATCTCTTTCTGCACGCTGCCGACCGTACGCTTTATCTTGCCCAACCAAAGACCCGCTGTGCGTAATGCCATGGGCAACCGTTCAGGCCCCAGCACAATCAACGCGACAACACCGATAATCAGGATTTCACTAAAGCCAATATCAAACATATTGCAGGACCTGCCGGAACAGAATTACTTTTCAGGCGTTTTTTCAGGCGTCGATTTAGTCGCACTGGACTCCGTACTCTCGCCTGCCTTGTCTGCCTTGTCTGCCTTGTCTGCGAAGTCGGCGTCATCCTTGGTAATTTGACGCTGAGGGTCCTCTTCTTCGCTCATGGCTTTCTTAAAGCCCTTAACCGCATTGCCCAGGTCACCGCCGATATTACGGAATTTCTTGGTACCGAAGAGCAACACCACGATGACCAAAACAATAACCAACTGCCAAATACTAATGCCGCCAAAACCCATTTCTTTCTCCTACTTCCGACTTATTAGAATACGTAACGGGTTGTCACTCTAAACAACCGAACACGTCATGGACTACAGCCTAAGATTCGCGCGACGCCTTTTCGTCCAGACCGGACAGACCGAAGCGACGATCCAACTCAGCCAGCACATCGTCTGGCCCCAACCCCAGCTGGGATAACATAACCATACTATGAAACCACAGATCTGCCGTTTCACCAATCAACTCTTGAGTCTCACCGGTTAAATGGGCATCTTTCGCGGCCAAAATAGTTTCAACAGCCTCTTCGCCGACCTTTTCTAATATTTTGTTCAGTCCCTTGGCGTACAGAGCCGACACATAGGAACTCTCCGGAGAGGCTAGCTTGCGCTGCTCTAGCACCCTGGCCAACGCATTCAAGATATCATTACTCATCGCCAGTCTCCGTTATTTTATCAGCATAGATCGACCGGGGATCTTTGACTACCGGCTCAACAGCCTGCCAGCGCCCGTTTATCAGCGCCTTATAAAAACAATGCTGGCGCCCAGTATGGCAGGCGATCCCGCCCAGTTGCTCGACCTGAAGCAGAATCACATCGCTGTCACAATCAAGCCGAATGCCATGCAGTTTCTGCACATGCCCTGACTCTTCGCCCTTACGCCATAATTTATTGCGCGAACGGGACCAATAGATCGCCCGTTGCTCGCGTACCGTCAACATCAAAGCTTCACGGTTCATCCATGCCATCATCAGGATCTGACCACTCTGATAATCCTGCGCGATGGCGGGCACTAAACCATCAGCCGTCCACTGAATTTCATCCAGCCATGGCTCTGATACGACCTGCTTAGACATCATCTATCCCCTGCGCCCCGCGCATAACAACAATATTCCGCCGCCTGCCAACAACCACGTTTGCGCGGGCACTTGAACCAATAGCTCTTGCGGCAACCAGCCCGCACTCCAGACAGCAGCCAACAGCGCTGCGACTCCGCCAATCCGCTCCCAACTGAAACGCCAACGCCGCGCAGAAGCATCCTGCGCAGCCTGGCGATCCGTGACATCTCGCTGCTGCAGCCGATCAAGCTGTTTTAGCTGTTGCAGCGCATCGGCCAGCAACTGCGGCATTTGCGGCAATTGCTCGATCAATTCAGGGGCTCGCGCTCTGAGCGAACGGTAAAAACCCTTCGCGCCCATGCGCTGCTTCATCCAGTCTTCTAAAAACGGCTTGGCGGTTTTCCACAGGTCGAGATCAGGATACAGCTGACGCCCCAAACCTTCGATATTGAGCAACGTCTTCTGTAATAGTACCAGCTGTGGCTGCACCTCCATATTAAACCGGCGCGCGGTCTGAAACAGTCCTAGCAGCACATGTCCGAATGAGATCTCCTTCAACGGCTTTTCAAAGATAGGCTCGCAGACACTGCGTATGGCAGTCTCGAAATCATTAACATTAGTATTGGCAGGCACCCATCCCGAGTCGATATGCAGCTGCGCTACCTGCTTGTAGTCACGTTCAAAAAAAGCCAGGAAATTACGCGCTAAATAATTCTGATCACTGGGGGACAGCGAACCAACGATACCAAAATCAATCGCAATGTACTGAGGATCATGCGGGGTATTGTGGGAGACATAGATATTGCCGGGATGCATATCGGCGTGGAAGAAACTGTCACGAAAAACCTGAGTAAAAAACAGTTCCACACCCCGCTCAGCGAGCAGCTTAAAGTCCGTCCCCTGCGCGCTGAGCGCATCCATATCGGCGATCGGCACACCGTAAATGCGCTCCATCACCATCACATCGCGATGGGTAAAATCCCAGAACACCTCGGGCACATAGAGGATCGACGATCCCGCAAAGTTACGCTTGAGCTGTGAGGCATTGCCTGCCTCTTTACGCAGATCAAGCTCATCAAAGATGGTTTTTTCATACTCAGCTACCACCTCGACCGGACGCAATCGACGCCCATCGGCCCAAACGGCCTGAACCAGATACGACAACGTATAGAGCAACCCCATATCTTGCTTAATAACCCGACCGATGCCCGGCCGGATCACCTTAACGACAACATTTTCTCCGCCGTGCAGCTTGGCGGTATGCACCTGTGCCACCGACGCCGAAGCCAATGGGGTGCTGTCGAACTCACAAAAAAGTTCCACCACCGATTGGCCCAGCGCCTTTTCGACAATCCGGGTGGCGTGATCACCACAGAACGGAGGCACCTGATCCTGCAGCTTGGTCAATTCTGCAGCTATATCGGCAGGGAGCAGATCCTGACGGGTAGAGAGCATCTGCCCGAACTTGACAAAGATCGGCCCCAGCTCCTCCATCGCCAGACGAATTCGCTCACCACGCGGCTGATTACAGCTATGCAGATAGCGCCAGGGCAGCAGCAGCAAACAGGTTTTCAGGTACCAAGGTAACGGCAAACCGTCAAACAGGTTATCGAGCCGATAGCGCGCAATAATCCGGGTAATTTTGAACAATCGAAGAAGTCTAGACACAGTATATTGGCTCAGCCGGTGAGGTTAGGAGCAGCCTCAGGGCTTTATCCCCTTATGCAGGGCGACAACACCGCCGGTCATATTGTAGTACTTGCAACGTACCAATCCAGCCTGCTCCATCATTGCCTGCAGGGTTTTCTGATCCGGATGCATACGGATCGATTCCGCCAGATATTTATAGCTTTCAGAATCGTTGACGATCAACTGGCCGATCTTTGGCAGCAGATGAAACGAGTAGGCATCGTAAATTTTGGTTAGCAACGGGCTCTGAGTTTTAGAGAACTCGAGTATCAGCAAACGACCTCCGGGCTTGAGCACACGCGCCATAGATTCGAGCGCTTTCTGCTTATCGGTGACATTACGCAGACCAAAAGCGATGGTGATGCAATCGAAGTAGTTGTCAGGAAACGGCAACATCTCGGCGTTGGCCTGAACAAAACAAACATTGCCGCTAACACCGTTGTCCTGCAGCTTATCACGACCCACTTTGAGCATAGAGTCGTTGATGTCAGCCAAAACCACCTGGCCCGAGGGGCCGACCAATCGGGAGAAACGCTGAGTCAGATCACCGGTACCCCCGGCAATATCCAGCACCCGCTGGCCTTTACGCACACTGCTATATTCGATAGCGATGGCCTTCCACAGCCGATGTACACCCATCGACATCAGGTCATTCATCAGGTCGTATTTAGCCGCAACGGAATGGAACACGTCGGCAACCCGCTTCTCCTTGTCGGAGACAGCGACCTGCTCATAGCCGAAGTGGGTGGTGTCATTGGTAGGTTTTTGCTTGTTCATGAACGGCTCTGAATTCCATCGAACGGATAAAAGGCCTCAGCGTAGAGGATCGGTCCCTCTGCTCTGCCAGCCTGTGCCCAAAAATTGCGCATTATAGCCCCAATCACACGCCCGGAGCTACGACACTGCAATTACGACCTTTCTGCTTGGCCTTATACAGCGCGTCATCGGCGCGCTGAAAAGCCACAGCGTGGCTCTCATCGCCCTCCCGAACATCGGTGATGCCGAAGGACATGGTGATCTGTACCGGTTGGCCACCAAAGTTAAACGGACTATTCGCCACCGCCTGACGCACCTCGTCAATAACCTCCAGAGCCTTTGCAACCGGAGTCTCAGGCATCAGCACCACGAACTCCTCGCCACCATAACGGGCCACAAAATCGGTGCCTCGGAGCCGATCGGAGACCAGTCGGGCGACCAGCCGTAATACCTTATCTCCGGCCAGATGGCCGTAGTTATCGTTAACCCGTTTGAAGTGATCCAGATCGCATACCACCATCGTTAGCGAATGCTGGTATCGACGCTGACGGGCAAACTCCTGCTCAACCCTTTCGTTATAGGCGGCTCGATTGGGAAGTGTGGTCAGCGGATCCGAAATCGCGCGGATCCGCTGCTCCTCCAGATGCGCCTGCATCCGCCCCGACTGCTCCTCCATCGTCTCCAACTTTTGCTGCAGCTGCTCCATGCGGGCGCCAGCCTGCTGCTCACGCACATCCTGCTCGCTACGATAATGATCCATCGCCTTGACAATACCTGCCAACTGCAACCGTACCGCCGCTTTTAGCTGATCGAGGCTTTCTGCCTGCGAGAGCGATGTTTCTACCTTGGAGACATCGTTGCGAACCACCTCATCAAGTTTTTGGCTGCTTTCCCGATGAGCCTTTTGATTATCCCGGCTATCGATCAAAAATTCTTGAATATCAACCAATTGAATATTGAGACTGGCCAGATAGCTTTCGAAATCTTCCTGGCGAACCACCAGGGTTTTAAGAATCAGCGCCACGACGTCATCTATCACCGCGGATAATTGTCTCCATTCAAAACCCTGCTCCATCTGCCGGATCAATTTGCGGGCCGACACGCGCTGCTGCTGGGGAATCGACAGCTGCCCCAACAGCTCAAGCAAGACTGTGCTGATACGATTGCAGAGCAGATCTAACTGCTCGCCGGACTCATCGTCAACCGCAGCCCCCTCTGCACCTGTCGCAACGCCGGGCGGCGATTGCGCCAAGATGACGGATAGGATCCGCGCGGTACTGCTCAGCAACGGCGGATAATCTCCGTAATTCTCAACAGTTTCAGGCAGCTCGCCGAGCAAACCATCAAGTTCGCGCTTAAGCGCCTCATTACCCGCTCGCTGCCACAGCTCGGTTAGCATACCGCGCAGCGCAGTCTGGGTCTGTCTTAGGGATTGATCGCGGCGCTGAAAATAGCTCATCAAGCCTTTTTCAGCCGCTCCGGCCTTGGTTATCAGCGCGCCCCTAGCATTACTTTTAAGCAGCGCCTGCAGCGGCGCTAAGCGGCCATCCAGCTCCTGATCCAAGCCCTTAGAGGCCAGACAAAGCCGGACCGTGACCCGCGCTAACGCATCGAGATCCGCCTGATCGGTTTCTTGTTGCAACTGCAGCTTCTGAACACTTTTCTGAAGCGTGGCAGGGTCTTTATCAACAGTCACCGCTCGAATCCTTCACTTTTTACAAAAAAACAGATTAGCCTGAGGAACCTGCGAACAAGTGCCGGGCAGCGGCTGGCGCTCTAAAAACCACGATCATCGCGTTATTTGAGCTTGGCCTGCTCCTGTGCCACCAGGTAATCCACCACCTCAAGCACCCCTTTATGACTACCGGCGGTGCCTGCAGTCACTAAATATTTACCATTAACGACCATCGACGGCACCCCTTTAATTTGATATTCAGCTGCCTTCCTCTTGCCTAAATTGAGCCGGGAATTGAGCGAAAAAGAGCCGTAAGCTTTGTTAAAGTCAGCGTCACTAACACCGAAATCGGCAAAAAACTTCGCCAATTGCGCCTTATTGTTGATCCAGCCACGCTGCTGGTGAATCAAGCTAAACAGCGCCGGGTGAGTTTCGTGCTCCAGCCCCAGGGTGACTGATATGTAGTAAGCCTTGGCGAACTCGGTCTGCTTTGGACTAAACACCGCTGGTAGGTGTTTAAAGTCGACCGATTCAGGCTGCTGCTGCTTCCAAGGCCCCAAATAGCGTTCAAAATCACTGCAATGCGGACACCAGTAACCAAACACCTCCACCACTTCGACCCTGCCCGGATCCTGAGTCCTTACCACCTGAGACAGTTTGGTGTAGTGCTTACCCTCTTCGAACTCTTGCGCCTGCACCGACAGCGCTAACAGGGGTAACAACAGTAACGCAACGCTTTGGAACCACATTTTTTTCAGCATAGAGCCATTCTCCATCTCGAATTTCAATAAATATCAGCCCATTGGATTACGAATCAGACAAAAGGTTGCATGCAAGGCATTGTCTACGCAGCTTCCACCCAACACAAGCCAAAAACAGACGATCAACTAAGCATTTATCCTATTTTTAATCCTCTCAAGATACACAATACTCGGGTGCATTTCCCCGAGGATGTACCCATGCAGTCACGTACGTTTATTACCTCTTCTCTATTGACCCTCGTACTCGCTATGCCCGCCCTCTCCGTAGAAGCCGGGCACACGACCACTCACGCTCCGCGTCTGGAACAGTTTCAGCAACGACAGGGGGCGCTGCAGGTTTTGCGCACGGCACTGGTTAGAATCGGCACAGACAAACAGCAAAACGAGTACGCCAAACCCATCGCAGAAAAATCTCTGAAACTGGAGCAGCACGCCAAGGAGCTATTGCAACAAGGTGATGCAAATGGCGCACAACAACAGCTGACCCTGGCGCTGGATGTGGTTAAAGCCGCCATCTCCGCGCTCAGAAATCAAGAAATCCTGGTTCGCAGTCTCAACTTTGAGTCACCGCAGGATGAGTACAGCTACGAAAAACAGCGCTATGAAAGCTACTGCATGCTGGCCGATTTACTGCTAAAAGACCGCCGTATTGCAGCCGCTATCAAACTCCGCGAACAAGCCCAAACTCTTGCCGACACCGCGTCAAAACAGGCATCCGATAAATATTTCAGCGACGCCGTGGAGACCCAGGAGAAGAGCAACCGCTTGGTGGTTCAGGCGATCCGTCGCAGCGGCGTCTTTATACCCGGCTAACGCACCCGGTATACAGTCAACAAACCCGGCCCGAAACCGACGTTAACCGCGGTTTATAGACAATCAAAGCTGAGCTGCTCAGCGGCCAACTCGGACAGAGTGTCGCTGAGAAACGCTTCCAAAGGCTGCTGATCACTATCACGCAGCCAGCGCTTGGCAACGTAATCAAAATGGACACCACCAAAGGGGGTCGCTACCCATAACTGCCGTACCGGAGCCTGGCGGGTAAAAATCACTTTACGGCCGCCCTCGCTGGTCAGCGTTAAGACCCCACCACTATTTTCGGAATCCAGATCAGACTCAGCCTCGTCGAGCACCGCTTCAATTGCCGACAGGGTGTCGTCAACCAAAAAGTTAAATTCACTCTCGGTTATCATTATTCCGGCTCCTTTTCCCCCGGTCATGCACAAATCGTGCATCAACCATAAGTATACGGAACAATAGAGGCTGCACAAATGGGCAAGCAGCGAGGCAGCGGTTATAATCGCCGCATTATTGATTAATGACCGGGGATTGTGATGCTGCGATGGCTCGCCGCTGTACTGATAAGTTTAGGGTTGACGGGCTGCGGTCAGAAGGGTGATCTCTACCTACCGCCGCTGCCAGAGCACGCGAAGATTGAGCAGCCGAACGATCAACAGCGGCCAGCAGGTCCGCCTCACACTGAACAATCCAGCCCTGACTCAGCAAACCCTGAGTCGCCCCCCGAATAGCCCCTGAGAGCAAGAGTAGAAGTCATGGACAGTTTTGAGTATCGCAACGGCGCGCTACACGGTGAAGATGTCGTTCTATCACAGATCGCCGACCAGTTTGGCACACCCGCCTATGTGTATTCCCGAGAGACCCTCGAGCGCCACTATCTGGCTTACGCGGATGCGCTCCAAGGCCACCCGGGGATGATCTGTTACGCGGTAAAAGCTAACTCTAACATCGCCGTATTGAACATCCTGGCCCAGCTTGGGGCGGGCTTCGATATCGTTTCGATCGGAGAACTGGAGCGAGTGCTCCATGCAGGCGGCGATCCGTCACGGATCGTCTTCTCCGGCGTCGCCAAGCAAGCGGTTGAGATCAGACGCGCGCTGGAGCTTGGCATCCACTGCTTCAACGTCGAATCCGAAGCGGAGCTCGAACGCCTGAATCAGATCGCTGGCGAGATGGGCGTATCGGCACCGGTATCACTGCGGATCAATCCAGATGTCGATGCCAAAACCCACCCCTATATTTCCACGGGTTTGAAGGACAACAAGTTCGGTATCGCGATCGAACGCGCGCTGGACGTCTACACCAAGGCGGCTGCACTGCCTCATCTGCAGGTGATCGGCGTGGACTGCCATATCGGCTCCCAGCTCACCGAACTCAGCCCGTTCCTCGATGCCCTGGATCGGCTGCTGCACCTGACCGACCAGCTGGCCGAGCAGGGTATCGTGCTTAAGCATATCGACCTGGGCGGCGGGCTCGGGGTCTGTTACGCCGACGAGACACCGCCGCTGCCCAGCGACTACCTCGATGCGGTGCGCCAGCGCTTAGGCACCCGTTCTCTTGAATTAATTCTTGAGCCGGGCCGCTCCATCGCTGCCAACGCGGGCGTCCTCCTTACTCGGGTCGAATTTCTCAAGCCGACCGAGCACAAGAACTTTGCCATCATCGATGCCGCCATGAACGACCTGATCAGGCCGGCACTTTACGGAGCCTACCAGGACATCATCCCGCTGCAGCTCAAGGAGGGTCAACCGACCCTAAGCTGGGACCTGGTCGGACCGGTCTGCGAAACCGGCGATTTCCTCGGCAAAAACCGCCAACTGGCACTCGAGGCCGGCGACCTGCTCGCCGTGTGCTCCAGCGGCGCTTATGGTTTCGGCATGAGTTCCAATTACAACTCCCGCAACCGTGCAGCCGAAGTGATGATCGACGGCGATCAGGCTCACCTAATTCGTCAACGTGAGACTTTCTCACAGCAGATCCACGGCGAACAGTTATTGCCCGACAACGAGCGCTAATCGATGCTGATACGCTTCACCAAAATGCACGGCCTGGGCAACGATTTTATGGTGGTTGACCTGATCACCCAGCGCTACCGGTTTAGCCCCGAGCGTGTGCGTAAGCTAGCCGATCGCAACGTTGGAATTGGCTTCGACCAACTCCTGCTGGTCGAAGCGCCGACTGATCCGGAGATGGACTTCAAATACCGCATCTTTAATGCTGATGGTTCGGAAGTTGAGAACTGCGGCAACGGGGCCCGCTGCTTTGCTCGTTTTGTTAGCCGCAAGCGTCTCACCGGAAAGAACAAGATCGCGGTGCAGACCGCCCAGGGACCGCTCTATCTGACCCTCAATGACAACAATACGGTGCGTGTCGATATGGGGGCACCGATACTCATCCCCAAGCAGATCCCCTTCGTTGCCGATAGCTGCGCTGCCAGTCATACCATCGAGGTTGCGGACCAGCACCTGGATATCAGCGCGGTATCCATGGGCAACCCCCATGGCGTACTGGTCGTCGACAGCATTGACAGCGCGCCTGTGGCGACGCTGGGGCCTGCACTGGAATGCCACCCCCGATTTCCTAAGCGCGCCAATATCGGCTTTATGCAGATCCTCAACCGCAATGAGATTCGTCTGCGCGTATTTGAGCGCGGCACAGGGGAAACCCTCGCCTGCGGTACCGGTGCCTGCGCCGCCGTGGTTGCGGGACAGCGGCGTGGCTTGCTGGATCAACAGGTTCGCGTCCATCTACCCGGTGGAGATATCGATATCAATTGGCAAGGCGAAGGAACTTCTGTAATTATGGACGGCCCCGCCGCCACTGTTTATGAGGGTCGGATTCAGCTTTGAATCCCCTCCATGGAGATATGACAGTAGTATGAGTAAAACCAAACCGAGCGCAATCATGACGCCGCAACAAGACCCTAGCGAACAGAAGGTAGTCGAGTTTCTCGAGTCGCATCCAGAATTTTTCACTCGGCACCAGTCGCTGCTGCACAACCTGCGCATCCCCCATCAGCGCGGTGCTGCGATCTCGTTGGTAGAACGCCAGACTGAAATGCTTCGTGAGCAAAACCGTGAGATGCGCAGTCAACTACATGACCTGCTGGATGCAGCTCGCTATAACGATCTACAATTTGAAAAAACCAAACGACTGGTCCTTAGCCTGCTCGAAGCGGAAACACTGGATCAACTCACCGATGCCATTGATGAGGGAATGTGCCAGGATTTCAACGGCGACATGACCCGCCTGGTCCTGTTTGACCACCGCCTCGAAAACGCCGCAGGCAACCTTAAGTCGGTGTCGCTAGTGGATGCCAAGGCCCAGATCTCTGAGCTGATCGATAGTGACTGGGCGCTCTGCGGCAGTCTGACCGAGCGCCAGCGCCAGTTTCTATTCGACGACCGGGCTGACAAGGTGCTGTCCGCTGCCGTCATCCCTCTCATCAAAGGTAACAGCTTGGGGGTGCTTGCCATCGGCAGTTTCGAGGCCAACTATTTCCACAGCAGCATGGGCACAATGTTCCTCAACTATGTCGGGGAAGTTCTGGGGCGCGTACTGGCCCGCCTGATCACGACCAGCACCCCGGTATAGGACGTGATTCCGCTGGCCGACTGGATCGATGACTTTATCGATTATCTGGCGGCCGAGCGGATGTTCTCTGGCAACACCCTCAGCAATTACCGCCGCGATCTGGATCAGCTGGCTAGCTATTGCAGCGAACAGAAACTGAATCGCTGGATCGACCTCAATACCCGCCTGATCCGTCGTTATGTCGCTCAACAGCACAGTAACGGCCTGTCCGGAACCTCCCTGCAGCGTAAACTTTCCGCCTGTCGCAGCTTTTTCCGCTACCTGATCCGCGAAGGCAGGGCTACTGACAATCCGGCGCTGGCGGTGAGCGCTCCCAAGAGCGCCAAAAAACTACCCCGACCCCTGGATGTCGATCAACTCAGCGAACTGCTGAGTCTGCCGGTACGCGAACCTCTGGCGCTGCGCGACCTGGCGATGCTGGAGCTGTTCTACTCCTGTGGCCTGCGCCTGGCAGAGCTGGTCAGCCTGGATCTGAACCAGCTCGATCTGCGCGATGCCAGCCTGCGCGTCACCGGCAAGGGGCGTAAAACCCGCCAATTGCCGATCGGGCGTCAGGCGCTACGGGCTCTCGATCAGTGGCTGCAAAGCCGGGAGCAGATGGCCGATCCGGATCAGACCGCCCTGTTTGTCAGCCAGCGAGGCACCCGGCTAAGCCCGCGCTCAGTGCAATTGCGGCTCAAACGCTGGGGGCTGGCGACGGCCACCCAGGGCAAACTCCACCCCCACCGGCTGCGCCACTCCTTTGCCAGCCACCTGCTCGAATCCAGCGGCGACCTGCGGGCAGTACAGGAGTTACTGGGGCATGCCGATATCTCCACCACCCAGATCTACACCCACCTCGACTTCCAGCACCTGGCCGAGGTCTACGACAACGCCCACCCTCGGGCCAAGAAGTGAAGCCGATGTCTATTCAAGTAATTAGTTTTGATCTCGACGATACCCTCTGGGCGGTCCAACCGGTCATCGTACGCGCCAATCTGACCCTGTACCGCTGGCTGGAAATTCATGCCCCGCGCTTTAGTGCTCACTATCAACTGGAGGACTTCGATCGACTCCGCCTTGAGGTTCTTGAGCAGCAGCCCGACATCGCCCACAGCGTCACCGCGATCCGTCTGGCGGTTCTACAACATGGCCTGAGCCAAAGCGGCTACGCCGACAACGCCGCGGAACAGCTTACCCGAGCGGCATTCGAAATATTTATTCAGGCCCGAAACCGGGTTGATTTTTTCCAGCACGCCCAGCAGATGCTAACCGAACTAAGTACCCACTATCGGCTGATCGCCCTGAGCAATGGCAATGCGGATGTTAACAGGGTCGGTCTGGGCGGTCTGTTTGAGTTTGCCCTCAACGCCGATCAGGTCGGGCAGGCCAAGCCGCACCCGCTGATGTTTGAGCAGATGCTGCAACGCGCTCGGGTCGAACCCCGCCAGGTGATCCATGTCGGCGACCACCCCGAGCACGATATCCTCGGTGCGCAGAATTGCGGGCTGCATACGCTCTGGGTCAATCTGGCCCGAGCACCCTGGCCGGAAGGCGCAACGCCTGATCTGGAGGCGCACTGCCTGAGCGAAGTGGTCCCGAAAATCAGGGCTTTTCTGCCACGTTGAATATTATCGGTTAAATACTACCGATTCAGGCTACCGGTTCTCGCTACCTGTCACGCTACCGGGTCAGACTACTGGTTCTCGCTACCTGTCACGCTACCGGTTCAGGCTACTGGTTCTCGCTACCTGTCACGCTACCTGTTCAGACTACTGGTTCTCGCTACCGGTTCAGGCTACTGGCTCTCGCTACCTGTCACACTACCTGCTCAGACTACTGGTTCTCGCTACCTGTCACGCTACCTGTTCAGACTACAGATAGATGGCACCTTTCAGCTCCAGCTGAGTCAGGTAGACACGCATATCAAACTCCAGCTGGTAATAATCTGGCTGCATATGCAGACACAGCTGATAAAAATTCTTGTTGTGGCCTTTCTCTTTTAAGTGCGCCAACTCATGCACGCAAATCATATTTAACAACGCTTCCGGCGCCTTTTTAAACACCACCCCGATCCGAATCTCGTTTTTACTTTTCAGCTTGCCACCCTGCACCCTAGAGACATAGCTATGCAGTCCAAGCGCATTGTTAACTACGTGAATTTTAGGGTCGTAAACGACTTTACTGAGAGGGTCAGACTTCTTCAGGTAACGATCTTTGAGCGCCATCACATAGGCACGTAACGCTTTATCATTGACGACAGGATGCGGGGTCGGGTAACGGTCGAGCAGAAAATCACCCAAACGATCCTGATCGATCATTTGCTGAACCTGCTGTTGCATAGTAGCAGAATAACCGGATATATATTTTAAAGATGCTGGCTTAATCATTAATGGTACTATCTGACTGATGTTACAGGTTTTATTTACTGGCCGAGTGCTAAAGTGTTAGTACTACGGGCTGGGTGAAATGGATTGGTGCTTTAGCCTGGTGCGACAGCAGCAATACAGATAACCCTATGACGAGGCAGCCAGTTTGCCCCCGAACCCAACCAGCAACACACCGGTCAGGCTATCCATCACCTGCGCCACCCTTGGACGCTGTAACCACTGTCGGGCGCGACCAACCATCAACACCAAAGCGCCTTGCCAGAACATACCGATGCTGAAATGGACCGCTGCCATCAGCAGCGCCTGGGGCAGCGCCGAATACGCGGGGTCGATAAACTGGGGCAGAAACGCCATGTAAAAGATGATCGGCTTGGGGTTGAGCACATTCGATAGCAGCCCTTCGCGCAACGAGGTCAATGCCGGGACCTGCGTCAGGCTACCGGACACATCGAACTGCACCCCTCTGCGGCGCACGGCGGAACGCAGGCTTTGTATACCTAACCAAATCAGGTAGGCGGCGCCAGCCAGCTTCAGCGCGGTAAACAGCTCGGCCGAGCCCAACAGAATCACCGACAAACCCGCCGCCGAGATGCCGGCGTGGATAAACAGCCCAAGACAGATCCCCAGGCTGGTCAGCAAGCCATCGCGATGACCACCACGAGCTGCATTGCGCATCACTAATAGTGTATCCACACCGGGGGTCAGCGTCAGCGCGGTGATCGCTAATAAGAAAGGAAGCCATAGAAATTGCTCGAACATGGTACCTAACCCTCCTAGGCATAGAGTCAATAGTCTATACGAACAGCTCTAACAGGTCATTGAGAAAGCGTCGCCCGTGTGGCGTCGGGGCGAGCCGAGTCAGATCCGCGCCCAATAGCCCCAGCGTGCGGGCCCGATCCAGCCGCGGCTGAATCTGTGCCAGGGCCAACCCGGTGCTCGCTGCAAACAGCGGCACTTCCACCCCCTGGTTGAGCCGCAGCACATTCATCATAAACTCCAGCGCCAGCTCCTCGCGAGCGACCACCCGAGCCTGATCCGCGCAGGGCGCTGCCAGATAGGCCTTGGGCTGACGTGGCTTGCTGCGCCGGATAAGCTGCTGTTGGCTCAGGTCGGTCAGCTTGCCATGAGCACCGGCGCCGATACCGATGTAGTCACCAAAGCGCCAGTAGTTGAGGTTATGACGGCACTGCTGCCCTGCCCGACTGTAACCGGAAATTTCATACTGTGCAAAGCCAGACTCGGCGAGCAGGGCCTGACCCTGGTCCTGGATCGCCCACAACTGTTCATCTTCGGGCAGTCTTGGCGGTCGACTATGAAACTCGGTATTGGGCTCGATAGTGAGCTGGTACCAAGACAGATGGGCAGTCCCCAGCGAGATCCCCTGGCGCAGATCGGCCAGCGCCATCGCCGGGGTCTGCTCAGGTAAACCATGCATCAGATCCAAATTGATCCGCTCAAAACCCAGCGCATGGGCACTCTCGATCGCAGCGAACGCATCGTCACCACTGTGGATCCGCCCCAGCGCCTTTAAACAACGGTCGTCAAAGCTTTGCACGCCCAGCGACAGTCGATTGATCCCGGCAGCGCGAAAACCACCAAAGCGCGCCTGCTCAAACGTACCCGGATTGGCCTCCAGGGTGATCTCGATATCCGTCGCAAAGGGAATACGCTTATCGATGCCCGGCAGTAACTGCTGGTAAAAATCGGCGCCCATCAGGCTCGGCGTCCCGCCACCGATAAAAATCGATCCCAGCTGGCGCCCCTGTACCAACGCCAGCTCGCTATCCAGATCAGCAAACAGCGCGTGCAGGTACGCGCTCTCGGGCAGTTCGCCCTGTTGTGCATGCGAGTTGAAATCGCAATAGGGGCACTTACGCACGCACCAGGGCACATGCACGTAAAGACTTAGCGGCGGTAACTGTAGCGACGAGGAGATGCTGGGCAAGAGGGACATTAAGCCTGCCGCTGTTGCAACTGACGGACAAACTCCGCCACCGCCTGGCCGCGATGACTCAAGCGATTTTTCTGCTCCGGTAGCAGTTCGGCCGAACTGGATTGGCACTCGGGGACCCAGAACAACGGGTCATAGCCGAAGCCATTATCGCCTTGCGGCGCTTCAAGAATACGCCCCTCCCAAGCCCCCTGACAGATCAGCGGGGTGGGATCCAAGGGGTGGCGCATATAGACCAACAGGCATTGAAACCGGGCCGTGCGTTCGCTTTCAGGAACCCCGGACAGTAGTTCCAGCAACTTGGCGTTATTACGCGCATCGGTGGCCCCGACCCCCGAAAAACGGGCCGAATAGATCCCTGGCGCGCCCTTCAAAAAGTCCACCTCCAGTCCGGAATCATCTGCCAGCGCTGGCAAGCCGGAAACCCGACTGACATGGCGAGCCTTGAGAATGGCATTTTCAACAAATGTCAGGCCGGTTTCATCCACCTCTCCCACCGCAAACTGCGACTGCGGCAGCACCTGAAAATCCAGGCCGGCGAGGACCTGATTAAACTCTTTGAGCTTGCCAGTATTAGTGCTGGCCAGAACGATCTGTTGCATCGATTACCGCTATATTTGGTCGACTAGTCGACATAAAAATGTTGTTGGAACTGAAGATTATACGCTGGCTTATTGGGATCGGGTTGCACTTGCAGATCAAATTTCAGAATCTCGTCGTCGGTAAAGCGGAACTTGGTAATGTAATAGACCGCATCGCCTTCGCGAACCTGCTTAAAGGTTAACGATTGCACCTGACCCACCAGGTTGGTGAACTCACCGCTGACCAGGGCCGTAACCGGCGCGTTCTGGTTGCTATTATCCAGCACCGCCACATTCACCAACCCCCGCACTTTACTGCGCTGAATAGCGTACGTCTGAGCCACAGCCGGGGTCAAAAAGGTGCTGTTAAACGCACTGTAGTGCACTTCATAACTATCAAAGGCCTTTAACTGCTCGGCCGTAGACTGGGTAGAAAACAGTGCCATTACCAGGCTCAAAGCCAGTGGATATATAGATCGAACCATGATCGACTCCTTGATTATTGACCGCTTAATTAACCTGCCTGCCCCTGAACTTAACCCAGATCGACTCGGCAACCGCTCCTGCGTTGCTCTACCTCCTGCATCCATGCAGTCGTGCGGTAAAGCCCGACAGACGGCTGCAACCGCTATTTAGCCACATGATAGATCGCTATCTCACCCAACATATTAGGCCAGAGCGTAGTGATCCAGTGATCGCGATGTTTACTGTTCACCACCGTCCGCCTCACAATATGGATGTTTTTTTGACGGCATAACGCCTCAAAATCCTTAAACGTGCAAAAGTGGATATTAGGGCTGTTATACCAAGTATAGGGAAGAAACTTGGATACCGGCATCTCACCTTTAAGCGCCAGATAAAAACGGGCCCGCCAGTGGCCGAAATTTGGAAAGGTAACTATCGTCTCTTTACCGACGCGCAACATCTCATCCAACACCAGATCAGGACGCTCAACCGCTTGCAACGCTTGGGTCATGATCACCACATCGAAGCTTTTATCCTGGAAGTTGGTCAACCCCTGATCCAAGTCCTGCTCAATGACATTGACCCCGTTATCGATACAGGACGCGATATCCTCTGGGTTGATCTCCATGCCGTAGCCATGGACCTGTTTGTCCTGCTTAAGAAAGTGCAGCAGCTCGCCGCTACCACAGCCCAGATCCAGCACCCGCGACCGGGGTTGAATCCACTCCTGAATAATATCCAAATCGGCACGCATTATGACAGCTCCTGCTTTGCTGCAGCCAAACCAATATCGGCGCCTACGCGATTCATATAGCGCCCAAAGACATCCATATAGCGTGGAATAGGGATCAGGAAAGCATCATGGCCGTGCGTTGACTCGATCTCAGCATAGCTGACATCCTTACCCGCGGCGACCAACGCATCCACCACCTCGCGGGATCGTTCCGGCGCAAACCGCCAGTCTGTCGTAAAGGCAACCAGCAGAAAGCCACACTTAGCCCCCTGCAGCGTCGCCACCAGATCATGATCAAAATCGACACTCGGATCAAAATAATCCAGCGCCTTGGTCATCAGCAGATAGGTATTGGCGTCAAAGGCCCCGGAGAAACTTTCACCCTGATAGCGCAGGTAGCTTTCGACTTCGAAATCGGCGTCATAGTTGTAGCTGAGCTTACCGCTACGCAGCTCCCTGCCAAACTTCTCACGCATCGAGTCGTCGGACAGATAGGTGATATGGCCTAACATCCGTGCCAGCATCAGTCCCTGCTTGGGGATGGTGGCATGATCCTTATAACGACCACCATGAAACGCGGGGTCTTTGCTGATCGCCTGGCGTGCGACCTCATTAAAGGCGATATTTTGCGCTGTGAGCTTGGCCGCTGAGGCGATCATCAGACAATGCCGCAGACGATCGGGGTAGTCGATCGACCAGTGCAGCGCCTGCATCCCACCCAAACTGCCCCCCACCACAGCGGCCCACTGCTGGATACCGAACCGATCGGCCAGACGGACCTGACTCTGCACCCAATCGCTGACGGTGACTATCGGAAAATCCGGACCGTACTCGAGGCCTGTTTCCGGATTGATACTTTGCGGCCCCGTACTGCCGTGACAACCCCCTAAGTTATTGAGCCCTACGACAAAAAAACGATTGGTATCGATCACCTTGCCCGGCCCTATGGCCGAGTCCCACCAGCCCGGTTTCTTGTCATCCATGCTGTGGTAGCCAGCCAGGTGATGATGACCACTCAACGCATGGCAGATCAGCACCGCATTACTACGCTCGGCGTTGAGCTCACCATAGGTTTCGATCACCAGCTGGTAGTGCGGTAAAACCCGCCCACTGCGCAAGCTAAGCGGCTGATCAAACTGCAGTGTCTGAGGTTGCACCAAGCCGACCGAATCGGCAGCTATCTGTTCAGGCATCAGGGTATCCGAGGGTCAATACAGGCATCTCTCAACAGGGACTGAGTTGCCGGATAATGTCAGAAATTTTAGTCGGTTGCATAATTCGTAAGCGCTTACTGCGGCCCAGTTCAGCGCTCAGGATCTGCACATCACGCTTAGCCACACCAAGATATTTGACCTTGGGCTGCAGCCGGTATTTTAACAGCAGATCGCCGGCGTGCCACTCATCAGAGCAATCGCTGTAACTGTAACTGCACCACCTGAATCACCAGAAAAATTAAAATCGGCGACAGATCCAAGCCACCGATGGCCGGCACCACCCGTCGCGCCAGCTTGAATAGCGGTTCGGTCAACTGGCTGATCAATTGCGGCGCCGGATGAGAGCTCGTGGGAGCGACCCAGCTGATAACCACCGAGGCGATCACCGCGTAAAAGTAGATATCCAGAATCATGCTCAGCAGGCTAACCAGGGTAATCAAGACGACAGCGATAGGGGCAACGCCGCGGCCATTAACGATTAACAGCAGCACCAGCGTCGCCAGCTTAACCACAAACGCCAGCATCAACGCCGAAAAATCATGCCCGCCGATTTGAGGGATCATCTTCTGGAAGGGTGCCAGCGGCGCCTTGGTAATCTTGGCCACCGCCTGCGAGATCGGATTATAGTAATCGGCGTGGGCCAATTGGAGTAAAAATCGTAACACCACAATCAGCGCAAAACACTCGCCCAGGGTTCGAATAATCAAAGTTAAGGTTTCGGCGCCCATCGGTCGGTCTCTTTAGTTGAGTCAAGGAGGCTGTCGGATTTAACACTGATCTACTGCGGAAAACCCGAATTTGGTCATATTTTCACGATCACCCTCGTTAAATAGCTCGCTATTCGCCTCGGATGATCGAAAAATCTGCCTCAAATCGTATTTCCCTCGCTACGATCGGCTAAGCCCGACAGCCTCCTAGTATAAGTATTTGAAGTTAATCACAGACACCCGCGTGCCAGGAGGTTTTTATGATAGAGGCCAAGCCGACCCATTGCCAGCGTTGGCGACCCGGATCGCCCCTCCTTAAGCGTCGCCAAGCTCTGCCGCCATCGCCCGCCCACGATCCGCACTGGCAGTCATCGCCTCAGCGACTAATTCCGTGAAGCCGCCCTGCTGAAATCGCAGCAGCGCTTGCTCGGTAGTGCCCTTAGGCGAGGTCACTCGACGGCGCAGCTCCGCGGGTTCGACATCACTGGCTAAGGCCATCTTGGCCGCACCCAGCGCGGTTTGCAGGGTCAGCCGAGTACTGACATCACGGCTCAGACCCTGCGCCTCGCCCGCCGCAATCATCGCTTCCATCAACATAAAATAGTACGCCGGTCCGCTGCCCGATACAGCGATCACCGCATCGATCAACCCCTCGCTGTCGACCCATAGGGCGAGTCCCACAGAGGCCAGCATCTGCTCCGCCTGGATCCGCTGCAACGCCGTAACCTGAGCGTTGGCATACAAACCACTCGCACCCGTCTGCACTAACGAAGGCGTGTTAGGCATACAGCGCACCAATGCGACCTCTCCGCCTAGCCATCCTTCCAAGCTAGTAGCGGAAATCCCCGCCGCGACTGAGATCACCAGAGGTCGGGAACGCTGAACCACTTCGACCAGAGAACGCGCCACGGCCTGCATCATCTGCGGCTTCACCGCCAATATAAGGACCTCCGCAGCCGCAGCCGCCTCGTTGTTGTCGGTGCTAACCCGAATACCCAGGCGCTGCCTCAGATCCTCAAGCCGGGTCTGATCGCGCCCTGTGCCCCAGATCCGGTCCGCCGGATAACCTTGCGCCAACAGCCCACCGATAATGGCTTGCGCCATATTCCCCGCGCCGATAAACGCCAGAACAGGATGATTGCTACCTTTCATTGTTGTCCTACCTGTAGGTCATTGTTGTTTCGTGTTAAAAACCATGTTTAAACGGGCGGGAGAGAACGCTCTCGATCACCGAATATCGCCGTACCTATGCGTACCAGAGTAGAGCCCTCCGCCACTGCAGCCTCCAGATCATCGCTCATCCCCATCGACAGCGTATCCATCTGCGGTGCCAACGGCTTGAGTGTCTCGAACAGGGTCTGCATGTGCGCAAACGCCAGACGCTGGCCTGCTTGATCCAAATTCGCCGACGGAATCGCCATCAACCCTCGCAACTGCACCCCCGGCAAGCGCTGCACCTGCTGCACCAGCTCCGCCGCCTGCTCAGGCAAGATCCCGGATTTACTCGCCTCGGCACTAATGTTGATTTGTATACAGATATTTAACGGCGTCCTGCTCGCCGGTCGCTGCTCGCTCAAACGCTGCGCAATTTTGATCCGATCTAAGCTGTGAAACCAGTCAAAATGCTCCGCCACCGCGCGGCTTTTATTGGATTGCAACGGCCCAATAAAGTGCCAGCAGATATCCAGGTCGGCCAGCTGTTCAACTTTTGGCAACGCATCCTGCAGATAATTTTCACCAAAATGGCGCTGGCCCGCGGCATAGGCCTGGCGCAGCTGTTGTGCTGGCTTGGTTTTGCTGACCGCCAGCAACGTAACACTGTCAGGCTCACGGCCGAATTTTTGCTCCGCGTCATGGATGCGGGTTAAAGTCGTGCTAATGTTATCGGCAATGCTACTCATTGGCTTTTCTTTCAGTAATAATGATCGCTGCAAAGGAATTCACTCTATTTGATTGGCATATAAGGGTCCAGTGTCTGCTATGGATATCACCGAATTATTAACGTTCAGCGTGCAACAAAACGCGTCTGACCTGCACATCTCCGCCGGCGTTCCTCCCATGATTCGTGTCGACGGCGATGTGCGCCGCATTAAGATGCCATCATTGGATCACAAACAGGTCCACTCGCTGGTCTACGAGATCATGAACGACAAGCAGCGTAAGGACTTTGAAGAGTTCTTCGAGACTGACTTCTCGTTTGAGATCCCAGGTCTGGCTCGGTTCCGGGTTAACGCCTTTAACCAGAACCGCGGTGCTGCGGCGGTGTTCCGGACCATCCCCACCGATATCCTATCGATGGAAATGCTTGGCATGGGCAAGGTCTTTAAAGATCTCGCCGATAAGCCCCGTGGCCTGGTGCTTGTCACCGGCCCTACCGGTTCGGGTAAGAGTACCACGCTGGCAGCGATGGTCGATTACGTCAACGACTCTCGTAACGACCACATCCTCACCATCGAGGATCCGATCGAATTTGTGCATCAAAGCAAAAAGTGCCTGGTCAACCAGCGCGAGGTGCATCGCGACACACTGGGCTTCTCCGAAGCACTGCGCTCGGCCCTACGTGAAGATCCGGATATTATCCTGGTCGGCGAGATGCGTGACCTCGAGACCATCCGCCTGGCGCTGACCGCGGCCGAAACCGGCCACCTGGTATTCGGCACCCTGCACACCACCTCTGCCGCCAAGACCATCGACCGGATCATCGACGTATTCCCCAGCGATGAAAAATCGATGGTGCGTTCGATGTTGTCAGAATCTCTGGAGGGTGTTATTTCCCAGACGCTGCTGAAGAAACCCAAGGGCGGTCGTATTGCTGCCCACGAAATCATGACCGGCACCCCTGCCATCCGTAACCTGATCCGCGAGGATAAGGTGGCGCAGATGTACTCCGCGATCCAGACGGGTGCGGCGCACGGGATGCAGACAATGGATCAATGCCTGCAAGCCATGCTCCAGAAAGGCTTGATCTCGCGTGAGGCGGCGCGGGAAAAAGCCAAGATGCCACAAAATTTCTAAGCGCCGACTATGGTTTACAAACAACTTTAAATCCAACCAACTAGGATCAAAGCGTGGACTTTACACAACTTCTAAAAGTCATGGTAGAAAGGGACGCCTCCGACCTGTTTGTGACTGCAGGTGCGCGACCTAGCGTCAAGGTCGATGGCTCCGTTAAACCACTGACCCGTGATCCGCTCACCGCGCGTCAGGCGCGGTCGCTGACCTACAGCACCATGAACGATGCGCAGCAGTCCGAATTCGAATCTTCGCATGAGTGCAACTACGCGATCAGCGCCCCTGGGATCGGCCGTTTCCGGGTCAGTGCATTCTTCCAGCGCAACTCACCGGGGATGGTACTGCGGCGGATCAAAAACGAGATCCCCACCATGGACGAGTTACGGCTACCGCCGGTACTCAAGGATCTGGCGATGTCTAAACGCGGCCTGATCCTGTTTGTGGGGGGGACCAGCACCGGCAAAACCACCTCGCTGGCATCGATGATTGATTATCGCAACGAGAATACCAAGGGTCACATCATCTGTATCGAGGACCCGATCGAATTTATCCACGATCATAAAAAATGCATCATCACCCAACGCGAAGTCGGGATCGATACGCCCAGCTTTGAGGTCGCACTCAAGAACACCCTGCGCCAGGCTCCCGATGTCATCCTGATGGGTGAGATTCGCAGCAAGGATACGATGGGCTACGGGTTGCAGTTTGCCGAAACCGGTCACCTTTGCCTGGCCACCCTGCACGCCAACAACGCCAACCAGGCACTGGATCGGATCATCAGCTTCTTCCCCCCCGAACATCACACTCAGATGTGGATGGACCTGTCGCTGAACATGAAGGCGATCGTCGCTCAACAGTTGGTACCGCGCGTCGATGGCAAGGGCCGGGTCGCGGCGATCGAGGTGTTGATCAATACCCCCCTGGCCTCCGACCTGATCCGCAAGGGTGCCGTACACGAGATCAAAGATTTGATGAAAAAATCGACCAATGTCGGTATGCAAACCTTCGATCTGGCCCTGTTTAAGCTCTTCGAAGACGGTGAGATCTCCTACGAGGAGGCGCTTGCCCATGCCGACTCAGCCAACGACCTGCGGTTGATGATTAAACTATCCGCCGAAGCCAATCCCAAGCTACAGGAGCAAATAACCGGTTCGTCCACGGATGGTGATATGTTCTTCCTCCAGGATGAAAACGACTTCCTTAACGACCGTTAGATCATGACCGCTGGACCATAACCGCTAGACTTCAACAGCTAGACTTCAACAGCTAGACAAGGCCTGATAAAAACAGCGCCCGGAAAATCACCGCTCCTACGCATTGCCTGCAAGGACGCAGGTATGTCGTTGTTGTCGGGAACTGACAACGACCCGCGCCCGCAGCTGCCGCCCGCCAAGGATGGCGGAAGTGCAGGTATTGCAGGAGCAAATACCTGCCCGTACATCCTGTACATAAAAAAGGCACCGAGGGTGCCTTTTTTATCAGAAGACGCGGCGAATCAGATCGCATCTGAGCCGGTCTCGCCCGTGCGGATACGGATGATCTGCTCCAGCTCAGTGACAAAAATCTTGCCGTCACCGATCTTGCCTGTATTGGCTGAACTGCTGATCGCCTCGATCACCTGATCTACCAATTCACTATCAACAGCGGCTTCAAGCTTCACTTTGGGAAGAAAGTCGACCACATATTCGGCACCTCGATACAGTTCGGTGTGTCCTTTTTGACGCCCGAAACCTTTAACCTCGGTGACGGTAATACCTTGAACCCCTATTTCAGATAGCGCCTCGCGTACGTCATCCAGCTTGAAGGGTTTAATAACCGCAGTAACCAGTTTCATCTGAATCTCCTAGTGGCACAAAAAACAGCATTGCGCATAAATTCGGTGTAACAGTATAACCTGTTATTTTTACCCAGAGCTACGCATCACCAACACGGTGGCCATCCCTAGCCCGACGGGGCCGACAACAGGTCGATAAGATCATCCTACGGCGACAATAAATAGCACTATTATTAGCCTAAGCGTTATTTATTCTCGGTGTCTGTATGCGAAGGATCGTAACCTCTCTGACCTGGCTGATCGTGCTGTCCGCCATCGCTGCGGCGATCTGGTGGAACACCCGCCCGCAACCGGTCGTGGTGGACACCGTGCGGGTCGAGCGGGGGCAGGTCGAGCGCAGCGTGGTCAACACCCGCGCGGGCACCGTCAAGTCCTGCCGCCGCGCGCAGCTGTCGTTAGCGATCGGGGGCCAGATCGCGCAGCTCGCGATTAACGAAGGTGATCATGTCCAAAAAGGTCAGTTGCTGATCGAGCTCTGGAATGATGACCTTAAAGCCAGCCTGCAGCAGATCGAACTGGCGGCGCAGTCGGTCCATCTCGAACACAATGCCATCTGCATCCGCGCCAACAACGCGCAACTCGAGGCGGATCGTGCCAAAACACTCCAAGCCCGGCAACTGGCCTCTAAGGAGCAAGCCGATCAGACTCAGGCTGAAGCCGCCGCCATCGAGCTCAGCTGCCGCGCGGCAGGCGCTCGGGAGCAGGAAGCCAAGGCCCGTATCAGGGTGGCCATGGCGGCACTCGACCGAACTCGATTACGCGCACCCTTTAGCGGCATCGTCGCCGAACTGAGCGGTAAAGTCGGCGAATACGCGACCCCATCGCCACCTGGAGTCGCTACGCCGCCCGCCATCGATCTACTCACCGACGACTGTCATTATGTCGAAGCACCGATAGATGAGGTTGACGCGGCAGAGCTCAAACCCGGCCTGCCACTGCTGATAACGCTGGATGCTTACCGCGGCCAGCGCTTCCCCGGCACCCTGAGGCGCATCGCACCTTACGTGCAGGACCGCGAAAAACAGGCCCGTACCGTCGCGATCGAGGCCGATTTCAGTCAACGCCCCGAGATCCGCCTGCTGGCTGGCTACAGTGCCGACCTGGAGATCATTTTGGAGAACCGTGCCGACACGCTGCGTATCCCCACCGAGGCGCTCATTAACGAACGCTATGTGCTGCTGTATCAGGAGAGGCTGCCGTTGCAGCAACGCGAGGTCAAAATCGGTCTGAGTAACTGGCGTCACACAGAGATCCTCGAAGGGCTGGTCGCAGGCGACCGGGTCGTCACCTCGCTGGGACTCAGCGACGTCAAAGCCGGTGCGCAGGCGGTTGCTAATGATCCCTAACGCGAAGGCTGTTGCGCCCATGATCGAACTGATCCAGCTGAATAAACAGTACTCCACCGGTAATAGTCCGTTCAATGCCCTCAACGCTATCGATCTTCAGATCAACGCCGGCGAGTATGTAGCCATTACCGGTCCTTCGGGGTCGGGAAAGTCCACCCTGCTGAACATGATCGGACTGCTGGACCGTCCTGGCAGCGGTAGTTACCTGCTCCTCGGTGAGGCCACCGAAGCCCTGCCCGAAGAGCGCCGTGCGCAGCTCCGCCGAAATCAGATCGGCTTTATTTTTCAATCCTTTCACCTGATCCCTCGGCTCAGCGCACTGGAGAACATCAGCCTGCCGCTGATGCTTGCGGGGCGGCCGCGTGCAGAGCAGCAACAGCGGGGGATGCTGGCATTGCAGCAGGTCGGCTTAGCCGCCCAAGCCTCGCAGCGACCCAATCAGCTCTCCGGCGGCCAGCAGCAACGCGTCGCTATCGCCCGCGCCATCGTACTGCAGCCGCCTCTGCTACTGGCCGACGAGCCCACCGGCAACCTCGACCAGAGCTCCGGAACCGAAATCATCGAGTTGCTGGAGGGTCTCAACAGCCGGGGGATGACACTACTGCTGGTTACCCACAACAACGCCATCGCCAACCGCAGCCGACGCCAATTGCAGCTGGTCGATGGACGCATCTTTAGCGATCGCTGCGCATGAGATTCAGCGATCAGCTCCGCCTCAACAGCCAGGTCCAGGGGGTGACACTACTGCTGGTTACCCACGACAACGCCATCGCCATCGCCATCGCCAATCGTAACCGCCGCCAATTGCAGCGGGTCGATGGACGCATCTTTAGCGATCACTGCACATGAGATTCAGCGATCAGCTCCGCTTCAACAGCCAAGTGTTGGCGCGACAGCGCTGGCGCACGGTATTGCTGCTACTCACCATCAGCCTCGGGGTCGCATCGGTGGTGGTATTAACCAGCGTGGGTGAAGGGGCACGGCGCTATGTCAATAGCGAGTTCTCAGCGCTGGGCAAGCATATTTTAATCGTACTACCCGGCAAGACCGAAACCCTCGGCGGCGCACCACCGCTCTATGGCACCTCACCCAGAGACCTAACTCTGGAGGACGCCAACGCCCTCGCCCAGATCAGCAACATTGGCCGGGTCGCACCGATCATCGCCGGTACGGCGCGGGTTAGCCACGGCAGCGTCGCCCGGGAGGTGATCACCCTCGGCACCACTCCCGACTTCTTTGCGGTGCGCAAGCTAACGATCGGATTAGGCAAGTCGCTACCCGCCAGCGCCGTCGATACCGCCTCGGCCACCGTGGTGCTGGGTGCCAAACTCAAACATGAACTGATCGGCAACCGTAACCCACTCAACCAATGGCTGCGCATCGGTGACCGCCGCTACCGGATCATCGGGGTATTGGAACAGCGTGGCGAATCGCTGGGACTGGATATGCGCGATATGGCGATCATTCCGATTAGATCCGCCGAACAGCTGTTTAACTCGGCGGGGCTGTTTCGAATTCTGCTTGAACTCAAACAGATCGATCAGCTCGACGCCTCCAAACAGCAGATTTTGGACCGGATCCGGCTACGCCACGAGGGTGAAGATGACGTCACCCTGATTAGCCAGGATTCGATGCTCAGCAGTTTTGACAATGTACTGACCACCCTGACCGCCAGTGTCGGCGCCATCGCTGCGATCAGCCTGCTGGTCGCCGGTATCCTGATCATGAATATCAGCCTGATCTCAGTCAGCCAGCGACAGCGCGAGATCGGCTTGCTGAAAGCGCTGGGGGCACCCGCATCTCTGGTACGATCACTGTTCCTGACAGAGGCGCTGATGCTGACCGGCAGCGGCGCACTGATCGGTACCACCTGCGCCGAATTGATGATTATGATCGCGCTGCAACTGCTACCCAACTTCCCCTTTTACGCACCGGTGTGGGCGGAGCTGGGTGCCATCTCGATGGCAGTCGGTTGCGGCTTGTTGTTCTCCTGGTGGCCCGCTAATCGTGCCGCGGGGCTTGATCCGATACTGGCGCTGCGCGGCGCAACCGGGGGTTCGCATCAATGAGCGCTCGCATCACTCAAAACCAGCCCATGAAGACAAGTCTATGAACCTGGACGATAGCATCCGCTGGATCTGGTGCGCGCTGCTGACACAACGGCTGCGCAGCCTGCTGACACTGCTGGGGGTGGCAATCGGGATCAGCGCCGTATCCTTGATGAGCGCACTCGGCGAGGGGGTGCGACACTACGTGCTGGCAGAGTTTACCCAGTTCGGCAGCCACCTGCTGGCCATCACCCCCGGCAAGACCGAAACCTTCGGCATCGGCGCCATGCTCAATACCGTGCGGCCGCTATCGCTGGCAGATGCTCAATCGCTGTCCCGGCTCAACGGCGTTGAGCAGGTAATCCCGGTCGTGTTCGGCACCGCAGCGATCAAAAACGACAACCTTAGCCGCCACAGCAATGTCGCTGGCGTCGGCCCTGCCGCCCATAGCGTCTGGCGACTCAAGCTGGCTCAGGGACGTTTTCTGCCCGAGGACGATCTCGATAACGCCCGCCCTTTCGCCGTGTTGGGGAGTACACTCAAGCAGCAGTTATTTAGAGATCGGCCCGCTCTGGGTAAAAATATCCATATCGGCAGTGTGCGCTTTTTGGTTATCGGAGTGCTCGCGCCTAAGGGCCAGTTCATGGGTACCGATCTGGATGACACCGCCTACATTCCGGTTGCGCGCGGTTTAAAACTGTTCAACCGCGAAAGCCTGATGGAGATCGATCTGGTCTATCGACCCGGCATCAGTGCCAACCTGATTCGTTCGCGCGTAACGCAGCACTTAATTGCCCGCCATGGGCTGGAGGACTTTACCCTGATCACCCAGGACGAAGTGCTGAAAAGTCTGGATGAAATTTTGCAGATGCTCAAATATGCCGGCGCCAGCCTGGGACTTATCTCGCTGCTGGTTGGCGGTGTTGGCATCCTTACCATCATGCTGATCACCACCCGCGAGCGCGCTCACGAGATCGGCCTGCTGCGCGCACTGGGATGCAGTGCCGCCCAGATTCGTTACCTGTTTCTGGGTGAGGCGTTACTGCTGGCGCTGGCGGGCTGCCTACTGGGACTCTGCATCACCGCGATCCTGTTACTCCTCAGCAGCTGGCTGCTGCCCGGGCTACCCTTGCTATTACCCGCACAAATGGTGTTGCTGGCGCTCGGTGTTTCGACCCTGATCGGATTACTGGCCGGGGTCAAACCTGCCAGCGACGCCGCAGCGATGAACCCGATCGAGGCGCTGCGGCAGCTGGAATGATCCTAAAGACCAAGCAGGCATTAATCGGCGTAGCGGGTCTCGCGGCTGCGGTTGTAGACACCGCCCTGGCTGGTATCCACCTGCAGTACGCCGCGCCCACCGGAGAGGTACTTAACAAATACGGCGGTATTCGGGGTGATAAACGCGCCCTGCTGGACGATCTGTATCGCCCTCCCGTTCTTCAACTCGACCACATAGGCGAACGCTTTCTGATTGTATTGGGTGGCTTTTTCACCCATTACTCCGCCGATTAAAGCACCCGCACCCATGGCCCAGTGCCGGCCCGCGCCTCCACCCACCTCATTCCCCAGACCCATACCGATAATGGTGCCGATCAAGGAAGCTCCGGGGGTCCCCTCGGCTTGGACGGTGACCTCCTCGGCGGTCAGCACCACACCGCGTTGGATTGAAACGGCTCGCTGCGCCTCGCTGGCGTGCAGGGTACTGGCATCCATGTTAGTGGGATTGCCGAGACAACCCACCAGACTCCCAGAAAGCGCGATCAATATAAGTAAGCTATTGATTTTCATAGACACCTCGATCGTTAGCGGTAAACCCAGGGTTGTTGGCAATGCCGATATATACGAAACAGCCTAGCAGCTGCTGATTAAGACAAGCTGAACCGACGGATGTTCAGCTAAAACGGTTCTCGCTGGAACGCCTGTAACTGCAGATACAGTGCGGATAGAGCGTCAGCCTGCGCCCCGGAACATTGGATTCAGTAATCAGCTGGGGGATCTGGGTGGCGGACAGCTGCTTGTCTAATACCACGTAACCACGCCCCGGCGATAACATCTCGATCGCACCCTCGTAGACCGGATGTTCCACCAGTATTTCATCACCAATCACCAGATCCTGCCACAGTAACGCTGCAGCCAGCTGTTCCTCGGCAACGGTTTCCGGTTGGTTTTTTGGTACCATCGTGCCCCCTGCAAGCCAACACTATCTGTAACTATAGTACGCCGCAGCACCCTGAATACCGATCCATCGCCCCTACCGCCATCCATGGCTCTCAGGGCATACGACCCACACGGATGTGGGAAGTGCAGAAAACGCAGGAGCAGTTTTCAGCACGTACGTCCTGCACATAAAAAACCGGGCCTGGGCCCGGTTTGTTATCGTCTTAGGGTCGGTGCTGGTATCGATCAGATATGGCGTACCTGGCTGATCTCGTACTCTACTTGGCCGTTAGGCGTGACCACCACCGCCACATCACCCTCTTCCTTGCCGATTAGCGCCCGTGCGATCGGTGAGTTGATCGATATTTTTTTCTGTTTGATATCCGATTCGTCATGACCCACGATCTGGTAGGTCACCTCGGCATCGGTATCCAGGTTGATGATATCCACCGTGGTCCCGAAGATCACCCGGCCGGTACAGGGAATCTGGGTCACATCGATCACCTGGCAGCCAGCCAGATTACTCTCGATCTGCTTGATCCGCCCTTCGCAGAAGCCCTGCTGCTCGCGGGCGGCATGGTATTCGGCGTTCTCTTTCAGATCACCGTGTTCACGTGCAGTGGCGATATCCTTGATAATACGAGGCCGGTCGACACTCTTGAGCTGGACCAGCTCTGCACGCAGGCACTGCTCGCCATGCAACGTCATCGGTACCTTAATCATTGCACCGCTCCTGTCACAGTTGCACTAACAATCGTCGCATGCAGATCCTGTAATCGCCGCACTTGCTTCTCTTCACCGAACTGTAGCGCCTGCACCTCCGCCTCGGCTCCCGCCAACGTGGTGGTATAGGGAATCTTATGTTGCAGCGCCGAGCGACGGATCTCCGACGAGTCGGCAATAGCCCGACGCCCCTCGGTGGTGTTGATCACATACACGATCTTGTCGTTCTTAATCATGTCGACGATGTTGGGCCGCCCCTCGGTGACTTTGTTGACCCGCTCCGCGGCAATACCGTTTTCAGCCAGTAACTGATGGGTGCCCTCGGTCGATATGATCGAGAAGCCCAGCGCCACCAAGTCACGCGCAACCTCGATGATACCGGCCTTATCGACGTCACGTACACTGACGAAGGCGTTACCCGGCTCGGGCAGGGTCTCGTTGGTACCGACGTGGGCCTTGGCAAAGGCTTCACCGAAGCTATCGCCGACGCCCATCACTTCACCGGTGGATTTCATCTCCGGGCCGAGTATCGGGTCAACGCCCTGGAATTTGTTAAACGGGAACACCGCTTCTTTAACACTGATGTAAGGTGGCACGATCTCTTCGGTAAAGCCCTGAGCTTCGAGGCTCGTGCCCGCCATCACCCGGGCCGCGATCTTCGCCAGCGAGGCGCCGATGCACTTGGATACGAAGGGCACCGTCCGCGAGGCACGTGGGTTGACCTCAATCACATAGATCTCGCCGTCCTGATAGGCCAGCTGGGTATTCATCAACCCAAACACGCCCAGCTCCAGCGCCATGGCTGACACGATCGCGCGCATCTGGTCCTGTACGTCAGCGGCCAGGTTGTAAGGCGGCAGTGAACAGGCAGAATCCCCAGAGTGCACTCCGCACTGCTCAATATGCTGCATGATTGCACCGATCACCACCCGCTCACCGTCGCAAATCGCATCGATATCCACCTCGATGGCGCAAGACAGGAACCGATCCAGCAGCACCGGTGCATCGTTGGAGACCTGCACCGCCTCTTTCATGTAGCGCCGCAGTTCGACCTCGTTGTAGACCACCTCCATCGCCCGACCGCCCAGCACATAGGACGGACGCACCACCAACGGATAGCCTATTTTCTCGGCCTGAACGACCGCGTCTTCGAGCGAGCGTACGGTCGAGTTTTCGGGCTGCAGCAGCCCCAGGCGCTGGATCATCTGCTGGAACCGTTCGCGGTCCTCGGCTCGGTCGATCGCCTCCGGGCTGGTGCCGATAATCGGTACGCCGGCAGCTTCCAGCGCGACCGCCAGCTTCAGCGGCGTCTGACCACCGTATTGGACGATCACCCCCTTGGGCTTCTCGACGGCAACGATCTCCAGCACATCTTCCAGGGTTACCGGTTCAAAGTAGAGACGGTCGGAGGTGTCATAATCGGTAGAGACGGTCTCGGGGTTACAGTTGACCATGATGGTCTCGTAACCGTCTTCACGCATCGCCAGGGCGGCGTGAACACAGCAGTAATCAAATTCGATCCCTTGACCGATCCGGTTCGGACCGCCCCCCAACACCATGATCTTGTCACGGCTGGTCGGATTGGCTTCGCACTCCTCCTCGTAGGTGGAGTACATGTAGGCGGTATCGGTGGCGAATTCGGCGGCACAAGTATCCACCCGCTTGTACACCGGCCGCACACCCAGGCTGTGACGACGCTTGCGGAACTCCTTCTCGCTGACACCGAGCAGGGTGGCCAGACGTGCATCGGCGAAGCCTTTGCGTTTAAGGCCAAATACCAACTCTTTATTCAGGTCGGCCAGACCCAGCTTGGAAACCATCGCCTCTTCGCTGATCAGATCTTCGATCTGGGCCAGGAACCAGGGATCGACACCGCTGAGCTGGTAGATCTCGTCGATGCTCATACCGGCACGGAAGGCATCACCGATGTACCAGATACGCTCTGAACCCGGGTTCTTCAGTTCACGCAGTAGAATCTCTCTTGAATCTTCGGCATGCAGCTCGAGTTTCGGATCGAAGCCATCGGCACCGACTTCCAAACCGCGTAGCGCTTTCTGCATCGACTCCTGAACGGTGCGGCCGATCGCCATCACCTCGCCCACCGACTTCATCTGCGTCGTCAGACGGTCGTTGGCCTGGGGGAATTTCTCAAACGCAAAACGCGGGATCTTAGTAACCACATAATCAATCGCAGGCTCGAACGAAGCCGGGGTGCGACCGCCGGTGATATCGTTGTGCAGCTCGTCGAGGGTATAGCCGATGGCCAATTTAGCAGCGACCCTGGCGATCGGGAAGCCCGTCGCTTTGGACGCCAGTGCCGAGGAGCGCGATACCCGCGGGTTCATCTCGATAACAACTAAGCGGCCTGTCTCGGGGCACATGCCGAACTGGACGTTAGAGCCGCCCGTTTCGACGCCGATCTCACGCAGTACCGCCAGCGAGGCGTTGCGCATGATCTGGTATTCTTTGTCGGTCAGGGTCTGAGCCGGCGCCACAGTGATCGAGTCACCGGTATGCACGCCCATGGCGTCAAAGTTTTCGATCGCACAGACGATGATGCAGTTGTCGTTTTTGTCCCGCACCACCTCCATCTCGTATTCTTTCCAACCGATCAGCGACTCGTCGATCAGCAGTTCATTCGTCGGCGAAAGATCCAGACCGCGCTCGCAAATCTCGACAAACTCCTCCTTGTTGTAAGCGATGCCGCCACCCGATCCGCCCATCGTGAATGAGGGCCTAATGATGCAAGGAAAGCCAAGTGCCACCTGTACCTGCAGCGCTTCGGCCAGCGAGTGGGCAATGGAGGCACGCGGGCACGCCAGGCCGATACTCTTCATCGCCTTGTCGAAACGGTCCCGGTCTTCAGCCTTATCGATCGCATCGGCCGTAGCGCCGATCATCTCCACGCCAAACGTATCCAGCACCCCTTCACGAGCTAGATCAAGCGCGCAGTTCAACGCGGTCTGGCCTCCCATGGTGGGCAGGATCGCATCGGGGCGCTCTTTTTCGATAATCTTGGCGACCGTCTTCCAGTTGATCGGCTCGATATAGGTTGCATCGGCCATCGCCGGATCGGTCATGATCGTAGCGGGGTTGGAGTTAACCAGGATGACCCGGTAGCCCTCCTCGCGCAGCGCCTTACAGGCTTGGGCGCCGGAATAATCAAATTCGCAGGCCTGACCGATAATGATGGGGCCAGCCCCGATAATCAGGATACTTTTTAAATCTGTACGCTTTGGCATGAGTCTGTAACCGGTCTGTTTTGTTCTGTATCGGCGCCCGCCATCCGGGGATGACGGGCGCACTGGAGCAGTGCGGGCTGCTTATGCGCGCACGTTAAGCGCGGCGCGCCTGCATCAGGCTGATAAAACGATCGAACAGGGGGGCCACATCGTGCGGTCCCGGGCTGGCTTCCGGGTGCCCCTGAAAACTGAACGCGGGTTTATCGGTGCGCTCGATCCCTTGCAACGAGCCATCAAACAGCGATTTGTGGGTCGCCCGCAGGCAGTCTGGCAAGGTTGATTCATCCGCGGCAAAACCGTGGTTCTGGCTGGTAATCATGACAATGCCTGTGGCCAGGTCCTGCACCGGATGGTTGGCACCATGATGTCCAAACTTCATCTTCGCCGTCTTGGCACCGCTGGCCAACGCCAGAAGCTGATGGCCAAGGCAGATACCAAAGACCGGCAACTCGGTTTCCAACACCTGTTGGATCGCCTCGATGGCATAGGTGCAGGGCTCGGGATCGCCGGGGCCGTTGGAGAGGAAAACACCATCAGGATTCAGCGCCAGCACTTCGCTGGCAGGGGTCTGCGCCGGAACCACGGTCAGTTTGCAACCCCGCGCTACCAGCATCCGCAGGATATTACGTTTAACCCCAAAATCATAAGCAACCACATGGAAGGGTTGCTCTGCGGGATCGATCTCTGTATGTCCCACACCCCATTCCCAGGTACTTTCATACCATTCGTAGGCGGTCTTAGCAGAAACTTCTTTGGCCAGATCCATCCCCTTCAAACCCGGGAACGCCCGTGCAGATTGCAGTGCCCGCTCAACATCCGCATCACCAAGATCATCACCGGCGATGATGGTGCCGTTCAATGAGCCCTTTTCACGCAGAATCCGAGTCAAGCGGCGAGTATCGATATCCGCGATACCAACTACATTGTTGTCTTGCAGGTAGTCGTCCAGATTCTGTTCATTGCGCCAGCTACTTGCCAGCAGTGGCAAATCACGAATGACCAGACCGGCAGCCCAGACAAACTCCGACTCTTCGTCTTCGCTGTTGGTACCGGTGTTACCGATATGGGGGTAGGTCAGGGTCACGATCTGGCGGGCGTAAGACGGATCCGTCAAAATTTCCTGGTAGCCGGTCATTGATGTATTGAAAACCACCTCGCCGGTAGTATCCCCATCAGCTCCAATCGCCTTGCCCCTGAATATACTACCGTCTTCCAGGGCCAGAATGGCTGTTTTGCTCAATGTCGCCTCCCACTGAATAAGTGACGTCGGATTAAAATCACCGACTGCTATCTGCAAAAAAGCGAGAGGCGAACTAACTATTCGCATCCCGCTTTTTTAGAATTGTTTATCGGCCAATTTCCACCCAGCCAAACTGGCTGCATGTTACTAGAACAAGGCGGAATTTTCCAGCGCTAAACTGCGCCGCGCCAGCTCCACCCCTGTAAATAAAACGGGAGCCGATGCTCCCGTTGGTATTTCGTCCTAAGCAGCATGCTCGAAAGCTTACTTCTTAACGGTGCCCTCCACCAAAGCTTCTACCCGACGATTAGCGCTACGCCCTTCTGCTGTTGCGTTGTCGGCAATCGGCATCTCCTCTCCGTACCCCACGGCTGAGACCTGACCAGGCGCAAAACCGTAGTTAGTGATCAGACGCTGTGCGACGGCATCAGCCCGACGCTGCGACAGATCTTTGTTATATGCCGCGGCGCCTGTTGAGTCTGTATGCCCCTTAATCACTACTGTGGATTTTGGATCTGCAGCCAATGCGTCACCCAGCGCCTTCATCTGCTTATCATTGACATAAGCAATCTTATCCGAGTTAGTAGCGAACCGTACATCCACCCTAACAACAACGGCTTTGTATTCAACCAGCTTGCAACCTTTAGCATCGATCTTCTGACCCCGAGCCGTACCCGGGCACTTATCATTGAGATCTGTTACGCCATCACCGTCGGTATCCAACGGACAGCCGCGCATATCAACCGCGATACCCCGGGGGGTCAATTTGCACGCATCCTTACTATCCGACACGCCATCGCCATCGCCATCCAGAGGCGCCATCACGACCGGCGCGGGCGCCGGCTCAGGTGCCCTAACTATCAGGTCGCACCCCTCAATCTGTGACCCCTTGAACCAGCCCGACGAACGCACACAATTACCCGAACCGTCTTTTACAAACCCGCCCGATGCGACAGTCACGTAGACAGACTCATGAGCAAAAATCGACCCTGACAACACCCAAAGTGATGAAACAGCTGCAATCACCAGTAGTTTGTTCATTCCTGACCCCTTCCTTCAAACGGCTACGTGTTTTTATTTAGCAATGCCCGCCATACTGCCCGACACTACCGACGCACGCTCGACGGCCCTATTTTGACCTCTATCCACTCAAGCCAATCTGTTAGCGCAAGGAAATATATAGTCTTCTCTTCTAAGGTTTGCCAGCACAAGTCAACATTAAAGACATCATTAGATGCGAGAATATTATCATCTGCTGACAAAAGTCATTCTATGGCGGGTGCGACGAACTAAGCCCCCCCCCCAACTTAACGCAGCCCGAGCACATCCTGCATATCAAACAATCCGTTACGATGACCACGCAACCAACCCGCCGCACGCACCGCACCCTTAGCAAAGGTCATCCGCGAACTCGCTTTGTGGGTAATCTCAACCCGCTCGCCTTCGGTGGCAAACAGCACCGTATGATCACCGACGACATCACCGGCACGTATCGTGGCAAATCCGATCTCCTTTGCCGGGCGGGCACCGGTATAGCCTTCACGACCATAGACCGCACAGTCGGCCAGATTGCGACCCAGTGCCTCGGCGACCACCTCACCCAGCCGCAACGCAGTACCCGAGGGGGAATCAACCTTGTGCCGATGATGCGCCTCGATCACTTCGACATCGTAATCCTCGGCGAGCACCTTGGCCGCCAATTCAAGCAGTTTGAAGCACAGATTGACCCCAACACTCATGTTGGGTGCAAATACCACCGGAATAGTTTTCGCCGCCTCGGCAATCAGGGCTTTCTGGGCCGCATCAAAACCGGTAGTACCGATCACGATCGCCTTACCGTGCTGGCGACAGAATTCCAGATTAGCCAAGGTCAGCCCGATACTGGTGAAATCGATCAGCAGGTCGAAATCGTCGACCACCTCGGCCAGCTGCCCGACCGTTGTAACACCCAGCTTTCCGGCACCGACCAACTCGCCGATATCCGCGCCTATCAGCGAGCTGGTGGGATTAATTATCGCCGCACCCAGGGTCGTTTCGGGCGCATCCAGCACCGCCTGCACCAGATTTTTACCCATACGACCGGCCGCACCGGTAATCGCTATACGCGTCATCTTTATCACCCCAGAATTGGTTTTACGACATTATACAGAGAACAGAGAGATTGCAGAGAATAGCGCCGAGCTATCGAAGAACCCTAGGAGCCTCCTCCATCCACCAAACATAAAAGACTTACCTGATTACCCATGATCTTCAGCCATCACAGCGACATGTGATGCGCATACGTCTGCTTCTTTTGTGGGTCGGGTTTCAACCCGACGCATACGGCACCTTGGTAGGAATAAATACCAATCCACGCATGTATATCGAATTTTGAGAGGCGGCGCATCCCGACATAGGTATCCGCTCTGGGTTCTGTCGGAATGAATTCCGACCCACATAAACCAACAACCCCAGCTCGCGAGAATAGATTGGCAGGCATCATGGCTGAGCTTTGTGGGTAATCAGAAAATCCAATTCCCATGCGATCGGGTCGGAATTTATTCCGACATCGGAACTGCATGTGTCTTAAATGCAGGAGCAATTTCAGCCAGACCTACAGGGATAATGAAAGAATAGATCGGCTGCATCGTGGCTGAGCTTTGTGGGTAATCAGGAAGACTTATACCTTCAGCGCCTCGGCTATCTTGACCAGGTCGGCGATACTGTTAGCGCCTAATCGCGCCATCATTCTGGCGCGATGCACCTCCACGGTGCGCACCGAAATACAGAGCGCTGCCGCGATCTGCTTGTTCATCTGCCCCTTGACCACCTGCTGGAACAGCTGTGTTTCGCGCTCGGTCAATTCGGAAAACTGCTCCTGATAAAGACGCTTGCGATAACGCAGCAGACTGCTCCGCTGCGCCTTTATAAGGCTGGGCAACAGGTCGGCGGCGTTAACGGGTTTCTGATGAAAGTCGCAGGCACCGTCGCGGAAGGCTTTCACCGCCATCGGCAGATCGCCGTGACTGGTTAGAAATATCACTTCGATGCAGGCCGCCAGCGCATTGAGTCGCTGATGCACCTGCTGACCACTCAGCCCCGGCATACGGCTATCGAGGATCAGACAGCCTGGTGCATCCAGTGGGGCCTGCTCCAGAAAACGGTCGCCGCTTGAGTAGTCTTCGACGCGAAAACCGTAGCCTTCCAGCACGTAGCGGAGCGCTTCGCGTACCGCATCATCATCGTCAACAATATGCACCGGTACGGCCAGTATCTCATCCATTGTCACAACCCCTTAGCGCACAGACAACCCGGGCGCCGCCATTGACAACTCGTCGACCTCTGCCCCCGAGTCTTCGATACCGATAATGATAATGATAATGATAATGATAATGATCGCCAACACTACACACCGGTACGGCCAGTATCTCATCCATTGCCACAACCCCTTAGCGCACAGACAACCCGGGCGCCGCCATTGACAACTCGTCGACCCCTGCCCCCGACTCTTCGATAATGATAATGATAATGATACCGATAATGATAATTATCGCCAACACTACACACCGGTACTGCCAGTATCTCATCCATTGTCACAACCCCTTAGCACGCAGACAACCCGGGTGCCCCTATTGACGCCCCGGAGCATTCTGATCTCGCCGTCGTGGGCCTCGACGATCCGGCGACATATCGACATCCCCAACCCCAACCCCTGGGGCTTGGTCGAATAAAAGGGCTTGAACAACACCTCTACCTGCGCCTCGTCGACCCCCTCCCCCGAGTCTTCGACACTGATCATGATCTCGCCAGAGGAGTGCTGTTCGCACCCAACGCGCAGCCGGTGCGGTTGCGGGCTGGCGGTCATCGCCTCCATGCCGTTACGGATTAAGTTGACCAGCAGTTGCTGGATTTCAACCGGATCCACACTGGCCCGCAGCGGCGCATCGGGCAGCCTCAGCTCCAACTCCAGGTGCTGCTTCTTCAGCTCGTAGTCCAGAAGTTTTAGCGTCTCGCGAATCAGAGCGCTCAGCTCAACCCGCTCCCTGCGGGCGGGCTCCTTGCGCGCAAACCCTCGGACGCGCTGAATGATGCGCCCGCCGCGTTGGGCTTCGGCGCTGATCCGGCCTAGCAGATCGGACAGATCCGGCTTCATTCCAGCCGTCTTTAACCTAACGATGCCGCCCTCGGCATAGCTATTGATCGCTGCCAGGGGTTGGTTCAGCTCGTGAGCCAGGTCTGAGGAAAGCTCCCCAAGAATAGCCACCCGCTGAGCGTGTTCCAACTGCCGCTGCCGGTCCATCAGTTCGTCGTTGGCCGTCTGCAGCTCACGGGTGCGCCGTTGCACCATCAGCTGCACCCAGAGATGGTGGCCCAATCCCAGCAACATTGCGGCCAGCAGCGTCAAGCTCCATTGCCAGTTATGCAGCACCCAGCGGCGCAGATCCTGCCACCAGGGTTCCTGCCAGGGGTGAATATCGAGACGCCGGTACAGCTGATGAATGTCGTAGCTGCTCACCGGCGCCGTCCATCCCCGCGCGCCTGCGTTCTGTGCCGCCGCAGAATCGGCAGGCATCAGCAGCAGCGCGCTGACGACTTGTCCGGCGAGCTCAGCAGACGTCGATTTAAGGGTGGAGATAGACCAGTTAGGATAGAGTCGACTGCTCGCCTGACAGTTGAAACCCGGGTGTGGGATAGGATCGATCACCCGCAACGCGGATGCCGCTATCACCCCCTCCTCGCCCAGCGTTTCCAGCAGACAAGCAGGCAGCACTGCGGCGTCCACCAACCCATCACGCACCCAGAACGCCAGGGCATCGACCGGGAATCCAGAAAACCTGATGTTGCCGAAAAATGCTCCGGGGCGGTAGCCCCGGGCGACGATCTCGCCCCAGTAAATCTGCGCCCCTCCGAAGGCCAGCGGACTAACCGCGCCGAGGCGAGTATCACGCAGATCCTCCAGGGTCCGATAGGGCGAGCCCTGCCGTACCACCAGCGCTGAACCGATTACCGGCCCGAGCCCCCGGTGCCGGCGCGATTTAAGTGTGGCCAACCAGCTCATGCCGTGCTTGGACCCGGTCCTTATATACTGGCCGGTATTGGTGATGGCGAAATCGATGCCGCCCGCCACCACCGCTCGGTCTAGCTCCGCCAGATCCATGGGGATAGCGCGAAAACGATAGCCCGGGATGCGCTCGCCCAGATATGCCATGGTGGCGGCCCAGCGACGCTCAGCCCGCGCAGTGCCACGAAAGGCCAGTACCGCAATCCGCACCTCGACGGTGAGGGCCGCGCTGGCGACAGGCGTAGCGGACGCCGCTGCCGTGATGCAAGGAAAAAAACCTAGCCAACAAGCCAGAATCAGGGCTAATCGCGCGCTAGCAGCCTGTCTGACTTGACCGGTCGTAGCGAGGGGAAGACCGATTTGAGACAGTTTTCGAACTCTTTTGAGGCTAATAGTGGTTCTATTAAACGAAAAAGAGGGTGGAAAGTGGCCAAAGTCGGCTTTCCCGCAGTAGATCAGCGTTAAGTCCGACAGGCTGCTAGAACGCTGGCTAACCTTGTCCATGTCATCATCCCTGCAGGAACCCATGTCATAACCACCGAATATATGTGGTTGACCACAATACCGCGTACAGCCATCCCCAGCCTAGACTGAAAACAACAGCGGCCTAACCCGGATGAACGCCCTTGAGAGTCAACCGGATAGCACCCATGGTGACGATATCACCTATAAAAATCAATAAGCTGGATTATTCTTCTAGTCAGTGTCGGACAAACTTACGGACGGGAATCATCATGAAACTCAATAAAGCATTGTCACTCACATTACCCTGCCTATTCAGCGCCAGCGTTCTGGCGGCACAGCTGCAGGATATCCCCGATGCCCCTACCGAGTACCCCAAGGGAGAGCTCGGAAAGATGGTCAAACTGGGCGAGGATATTATCTTCAACACCAACACTCACCCCCTGACCCGGGAGATGGTGGGTAATGATCTCAAGTGCAGCAGCTGCCACCTCAATGGCGGCAAAACCAAGACCCTGGGCACCTTTATCGGTACCGCCGCCGCCTTCCCCGCTTATTCTCCCCGCGAAAAAAGCGTGCAGACCCTGCAGAACCGTATCAACAACTGCTTTATGCGCTCGCAAAATGGCAAAAGACCGATCATTGACACCGAAGCATCGATTGCCATGGCAACGTACGTCACCTGGCTGTCCAGCGGCCAGCCGATCAATATGAACCCCAAAAAACCGGTCAACAACCACTTCAGCGACACTTGGTGGGGTAAGAAGTGGGTACTGCCGATGATCAAATCGGCTGACAGTAGCAACTACCAAAACGGCGCCAAGCTCTATGCGGAAAAATGCGCATCCTGCCATCAGCCTGACGGCCAGGGATTGGCTGCGGCAAATTTCCCGCCAGTCTGGGGTGACCGCTCCTACAACACCGGCGCAGGCCTAAGCAAGCCCGAAAAACTGCCGACCTACCTGCTGCACAACATGCCCCTGGGTAACCCCAATCTGACCAAAGAGGAAGCGGTGGATATCTCTCTCTACGTCACCGCCCAGCCCCGTCCTGACTTTGACCTGAGCAAGTCATTATTCCCTAAGGAGCAGATGGGCCACTACAACTCCAAGGTGATGGAGGAGAAGCACAGTGTGCGCAGTAACTTTGCCAAGTGGGGGCTGGATGTCGATGTGCTACGTGGGGATGCTCTGATCGCAGCAGAGTAGACAAGAGAGCGGCCATCGCCTCAGAGAAGGTTTTGCCGCTCCGCGTATATGATGGGGCGACGAACCTCTTCTCTATAAATGCTTGGCAGCAGGCGATAGTGAGCCTGATCAACAGAGCGCGCACAGCCATCAAATATCACCGCCACTCTGGTGCCACTACAAAGAAGGCAGACACAGCATTTCCTCTTGGCTTAAAAATAACGCTTGCCTTCGACATCAAGACCCTGTTTAATACGGCCCACGCCAGAGATGGCGATGCAGATGTGGCGGAATTGGTAGACGCGCTAGCTTCAGGTGCTAGTGTACGTATGTACGTGGGAGTTCGAGTCTCCCCATCTGCACCACTCCTTAGAACACCCTCGATAGCATTAGAACACCCTCGATAGCATTAGAACACCCTCAATTTTCATCCCTAAATACCATAGCCTTTAACAGTCACTGGCCGTTATTGCTATAAATACCCGCAGCCCCAGATCTTTATCCCTCTATCAAGCGACCCGTTTCGATAGGCTGCTGGCCGTACGGCAACGTTTGAGTTATAACATAACATCGCTTTCAACTCCGAGCCTCTGATCGCCCCATGCCTACCGATTCTGATCCCAATCTGTTACCCGCTTTTTGCACCAACCACGATCACCACCTGTGCATCGACCAGGCGCTCAGCAAGGCCAAGCGGCTGTGCCAGCAACATAATGCACGTCTGACGCCGGTACGTGAGCGGGTGCTGGAGCTGATCTGGCAAAGCCATAAGCCGCTGGGCGCCTATCAGATTCTTGATCGCTTGGCCCAAGACGGCTTTAATTCAGCCCCGCCAACGGTCTACCGGGCCCTGGAGTTCCTGCTTGAGCAAGGCCTGGCGCACCGCATCACCTCGCTGAACGCCTTTATCGGCTGCAGTCATCCCGAGCGATGCCATCAGGGCTATTTTCTGATCTGCCGCAAGTGCGGCAGTGCTCAGGAGCTTCCGCTAGACGCGCTGAGCACGCAGCTGAAACAGATCGCCATGGCCGAGAACTTTCACCTTGAAACCCAGATCGTCGAGCTATCCGGCCTCTGCCCCGGCTGCCAACACCCGCATCAGGAACCGACCTTATGAGCGCATTGATTGCGACCCATCAGGTCAATCTGACACTGGGTGGGCGGACCATTTTAAGTAACATCAGCCTGCAACTTGACGCGGAAAAGATCGTGACCCTGATCGGCCCTAACGGCTCGGGTAAATCGACCTTAGTGCGACTGTTGCTGGGGCTGATCGAACCCGATAGCGGCCAAATCAGCCGCCAGCCGCGGTTGCGCATCGGCTATATGCCGCAAAAGCTGCACATCGATGCCACCCTGCCACTGACCGTCAAACGCTTTCTCCAGCTCGCCGGTCGCTATCAGGACAAGGATCTGCAGCAGGCGCTGGTACAGGTGCGTGCCGACCACCTGCTGGGCAGCCCAATGCAGCAACTCTCTGGCGGCGAAACCCAGCGGGTGTTGCTGGCGCGGGCGCTGTTGCGGCGACCGCAACTGCTGATTCTGGACGAGCCGGTGCAGGGGGTCGATGTTAACGGTCAGGTCGAGCTCTACGCGCTCATCGCCGAGCTGCGCCAGCGCTTTGGCTGCGGCGTGCTGATGGTCTCCCACGACCTGCATCTGGTGATGGCCAGCACCGATACGGTGATCTGCCTGAACCAACATATCTGCTGCTCGGGCCATCCAGAGCAGGTCAGCAACGACCCCTCCTACATCGCCCTGTTTGGTCGCAAGGGTGCGGATAATCTGGCGCTGTATAACCACCATCATAACCACCAGCACGACGATCACGGCAACATCATCAGCGACCACCCGCATGAACCCAAAGACGACTGCTGCGGAGGTAGCCTCTGATGGCCGATTTTCTGATCCGGGCGCTGCTCGGTGGCGTCGGGGTAGCCATTATCGCAGGCCCCTTGGGCGCCTTCGTGGTATGGCGGCGGATGGCTTACTTTGGCGATACCCTGGCGCATGCCGCGCTGCTGGGAATCTCGCTGGGCATTCTGGTCGATATCGACCTGAATCTGGCGGTGATCGTCTGCTGCGTGCTGCTATCACTGCTACTGGTGTCGCTACAACGACGGCGCATCATCGCCACCGACACCCTACTCGGCATCATGGCCCACAGCACCCTGTCACTGGGACTGGTAACCCTGAGCTTCCTGCCTGAAGTACGGGTCGATCTGATGGGCTACCTGTTCGGCGACCTGCTGGCGGTGAGCCAGAATGACCTGCTCTGGATCTACGCTGGCGGCATCCTGGTACTGGGGCTATTGATCAAACTCTGGAACCCGTTGCTGGCGATCACCATCGACGAAGAACTGGCCCAGGTCGAGGGCGTTCCGGTGGCGCAGGTACGGCTGGCACTGATGCTGCTGGTCGGGATCGTGATCGCGGTGGCGATGAAGATTATCGGCGTGCTGCTGATCACCTCGTTGCTGATCATTCCCGCTGCCGCGTCGCGACGCCTGTCGGATACACCGGAGAAGATGGCCGTGCTGGCCAGTGTTATCGGGGTGACGGCGGTCTGCCTCGGGCTGAGCGCCTCGTATTTCTGGGATACGCCTGCCGGCCCCTCGGTGGTCGTCTGCGCCGCAGTCCTGTTCTTGCTGATCCATATCGTGCCGTTGCCATCCAGGCGCCCCAGCCTTTAACTAAACCCAGGGTGGTCGTCTGCGCCGCTTGTACTGTTGTTGCTGATCCATGTCGTGCCGCTGCCGTCCAGGCGCCCCAGCCTTTAACTAAACCCAGGGGGGTCGTCTGCGCCGCAGTCCTGTTCTTGCTGATCCATATCGTGCCGTTGCCATCCAGGCGCCCCAGCCTTTAACTAAACCCAGGGTGGTCGTCTGCGCCGCAGTACTGTTGTTGCTGATCCATGTCGTGCCGTTGTCGTCTCGACGCCCCAGCCTTTAACCAAATCCGCCTCTGCCCGTCCGCACCCGGGTTCGATGCCGCCAAGCAGCCGCTATCGCTGCTGACATGGACGCTCATCCTGATCGCTCGTCCTGGCCAGCCTCTGCGTTGGCTGGGTGCTAGGTCGAACGGTCCAAACCCAGAAAAACCCCGCAGCGCTGCAGCACCAATCCGCCCAAAATCAACCCTAGCCCAACCAGCGTCGAGCCCAAAATCTGTTCATCCAACACCGTGCTGATCAGCACCAGTGACAGCAGCGGGGCGATAAAGATCAGGTTGGCGATGCGGGCCGTGCTGAGCGTTAACTTCATCGCCAATAACCAGCAGACGAAACTCACACCCATCTCAAACAGACCGATATAGCCTGCACCCCATAAACCCCGGAGCTGCCAGTGGGTAAGCTCTCCGGTGGCCGCGCAATAGATCCCCAGCAGCACGATCGCTACACTGACATTCATAAACAGGCTCGCCACCGGCTCACGGCTATCGCGGGTATTAAAAATCCAATACAACGCCCAGATCAGAGTACTGGCCAGTGCCAACAACACCCCGCTGAGACTGTCGAACTGCAGCGTCAGCAGCTCGCCACGGGTGGCGATAACCAGTACCCCGCTGTAGCACACCAGTGCGGCCAGCGCCTCAGCCACCTTAAGCCGATGCCCCAGCAGAGGAACCGCCAGCAGGGTCAGGGTCAGGGCCCAGGTGTAGTTGAGCGCCTGCGCCTCCTGCGCTGGCAACCGGTCGTAAGCGTGGAACAGCAACAGGTAGTACAGGGTGGGATTCAGCGCCCCCAGCAGCAGCGAGGCCTTGCCATGCTGTCGAAATAGCCCCAGGGTGCTGCGCAGTTGACCGCGCCAGAGCAGCAGCCCGCCCAGAAACAGCCAAGAGACCACACTGGCACAAAGCACCAACTGTGCCGGACTAAGGTATTCCAGACTGAGTTTGAAGGCGGTGGCAACGGTCGACCAGCACAGCACCGCGCTCAGCCCAAACAGATCGGCACGGCGCTGCGGGGTCGGAGCACCACTCAACACTGCAGCGGGTGCCGGTGACAGCCCAGCAGATGGTCATTGACCATCCCGGTAGCCTGCATAAAAGCGTAACAGATAGTCGGACCGACAAAACGGAAGCCGCGTTTCTTCAGGTCTCTGCTCATCGCCTCGGATTCGGCGCTGGTGGTCGGCACCTGCGCCATTGAGCTCCAGCGATTAATCCGCGGAGCGTGGCCAATAAAGGACCAGATATAGCGGTCAAAGCTGCCGAACTCTCGCTGCACCTGCAGAAATTCTCGGGCGTTACTGATCGACGCTCTGACCTTGAGCCGGTTGCGCACGATGCCCGGATCGGCCAGTAGCGCCTCAACCTTGTCTACGTCATAAGCAGCCACTTTGACCGGATCGAAATCATCGTAGACGCTGCGATAATGCGCGCGCTTATTGAGGATCGTAATCCAGCTCAATCCCGCCTGTGCGCCTTCAAGGATCAGAAATTCGAACAACAGCCGTTCATCGTGCAGTGGCTCGCCCCACTCCTGGTCGTGATACTGCTGATACAGCTCACTGGACAGCGACCAATCGCAGCGTTGAATGTTTGCAGGGCTCATGGCCATTCCTGTTAACGTTACCTGTTATTGCCTATGCTGGATCGATTCGGTTCAATCTGTCGCGCTGCTGTTGTTTTTACCGGCAGCGGGCTTCATCGGCACAAAGGTTAACACTTGCTCACCCTGGGCTATTTTTATCGCTTGCTGGCTTCATCGGCACAAAGGTTAACACTTGCTCACCCTGGGCTATTTTTATCGCTTGCTGGCTTCATCGGCACAAAGGTTAACACTTGCTCACCCTGGGCTAATGGCGCTTGCCGCTCCTGATTCACCCGGGTCGCCAGCTCTTCGGCGTCGTTACGACCATCGAGGCGCATCGCATCCAGGTACTGACACTGGACGCACTCGCGGTACTCCTTGACCTCGTCACGCCAGGTACGCAGCTTATCCAACTCACCGCAACGCGGACAGACCGCACCGGCGACAAAACGCTTAATTACTTTCATGACGCGTTCCCCTCAGACACCGGTTGATCTTGCCCACAACGCGGACAGACCGCACCGGCAACAAAACGTTTGATCACTTTCATGATGCGCCCTCCTCGGACACCGGTTGATCTTGCCCGACAATACCGCAGTGGCGCAGCAGCGCATCGACGCTCGGCTCCCGGCCTCTGAAAGCGACAAATAGCGCCATCGGCTCCCGCGAGCCGCCGCGCTCTAACACCTCATGCAAAAATGCCTGGCCAAGGTCCGGATTAAACACCCCCTCCTCCTCAAACCGCGAGAATGCATCGGCAGACAGTACCTCCGCCCATTTGTAGCTGTAATAGCCGGCCGCATAACCGCCGGCAAAGATATGCGAAAAACTGTGCTGAAAGCGGTTAAATGCAGGAACCGGAACCACCGCGGTCTCGACGCGGATCTGATTCAGCAACGCCTGTACATCGGTCGCCGCGTCACCACCTACTGCCCGGATCTGATTCAGCAACGCCTGTACATCGGTCGCCGCTTCACCACCTACGACAGACTGAGCGCCTGCTGCGGACGAAGAACCTGCAGCAGACGAAGCACCTACAGCGGGTAAAGCGCCTGCGGCGGGTGAAGGTAAATAGTCTCGATGGAGCAGAAAATCAAACAGCGAAAACTCGATCTGACGCAGCATCTGCATCCCCGCCTGGAAATTCCGGGCGGCCAACATCGCATCGAGCAGGCGCTGCGGTAGCGGCTCACCCGTTTGGTGGTGCCCGGAGATCTGCGCCAGCGCCTCGGGTTCCCAGCACCAGTTCTCCAAAAACTGACTCGGCAGCTCGACCGCATCCCAGGCCACGCCGTTGATCCCCGACACCCCCGCCCAATCGATCTGGGTCAGCAGATGGTGCAGACCATGGCCAAACTCATGAAACAGCGTGGTCACCTCGTTGTGGGTCAACAGCGCCGGTTGCTCGCCCACCGGCGGGGTAAAGTTGCACACCAGATAGGCCACCGGCAGCTGCATAGAACCATCCTCGCGGCGCCGCCGCACCCGGCACTCATCCATCCAGGCACCGCCACGTTTATGCTCACGGGCGTACATATCCAGATAAAAATAGCCGATCGGCGCGCCTGCCCGGCAGATCCGGAACAACTGCGCATCGGCGTGCCATAGCCCGGTCGCCGGCTGAGCCTGGATCTCGATATCAAACAGCTGGGCGCTGATGGCAAACAACCCTGCCTGTACTTTGCTCGCGGGAAAATAGGGTCGCAGTTCCTCTTGCGACAGGGCATAACGCTGCTGGCGCAGTTTTTCGCCGTAATAACCGACATCCCAGGCACTCAGATCCTCAGGACCACCCGTGTGGCGCGCAAATTCACCCAGCTCGATAAACTCCTGTTGCGCCATCGGCAGACTGTGGCGGGCCAGGTCGCGCAGGAAGTCAACCACCTGATCGGTACTGCTGGCCATCTTGGTGGCCAGCGAATATTCGGCATAGTTGGCATACCCGAGCAGCTGCGCCAAGGCAAAGCGCAGCGCCAGGATCTCATCGATCAAAGCGCTGTTATCCCACTGCCCGGCACCGGGTCCCTGATCGGAGGCGCGGGTCACGAACGCCTCGTACACCTCCCGCCGCAAGGCCCGATCATCGGCATAGGTCATCACCGCCGCGTAACTGGGAAAATCCAGTGTCAGCCGATACCCCGGCAGCGCCTTAGCATCTGCCGCCTGCCGCGCCGCTGCGATCGCGCTCTCAGTCAAGCCACTGAGTTTATCCACAGACTCCAGCTGTTTGCTCCAGGCGTTGCTGGCATCAAGGACGTTCTCCGAGAAGCGGCTACAGAGTTCGGATAGACGCTGCTTCAGCTCGCCATAATGTCGCCGCTGCTCGGCAGGCAGATCGATGCCGCTCAGATGAAAATCGCGCAACGCATGGTTAACCAGGGTCTGCTGGGACAGGTCCAGCTGGGAAAAGACCTCGCTGTCCGCCAGTTGCCGATAGGCGCCGTACAGACGCTCATTCTGACCCTGCTCGGTATAGTACTGAGTGAGCTTTGGCAGCACCGCATTATAGGCTTGACGCAACGCATCACTGTTAACCACCGCATTCATATGACTGACCGGCGACCAGGCCTGATTGATCCTGTCGGCGAGCGTCTCCAGCGCCTGAATCAACGCCCAACCGGCGGGAGGATTGTCGAGCAGGCGCTCCAGTTCCGCCCTGGCTTCGGCTAACAACTGATCGAACGCCGGCTCGATGGCGGCAGGGGTAATCCGTGCAAACGGCGGAAAGTCGTGATGTTGTAACAGCGGGTTAGGCATAGATCACTCTCAAGATAAATTCGCGGTGCTATGTTAACGACACATTGGGTTAGCAGCGGGTTAGCGGCAGGTTAGGCATGGATCGCTCTCATGATAAATTCGCGGTGCTCTGTTAACGACACATTGGGTTAACGACAGATTGGAGTAGAATAGCGACGCACTCGTAACCCTGATCTTCGTTAACAAAGCGCACAGTCTACATGGAGGCCGCCCCGCATGAAAATCCGCTCCTACCAAGGAATGACCCCTGTCTTAGGCGAACGGGTATTGGTTGACCCGTCCGCCGTGGTGCTTGGCGATGTCGAAATCGGTACCGACAGCTCGATCTGGCCGCTGGTGGTGATCCGCGGCGATATGCACCACATCCGCATCGGTACGCGCACCAGCATCCAGGATGGTTCGGTGCTGCATATCACCCACGCAGGGCCCTATAACCCCGACGGTTTTCCGCTGCTGATCGGCTCCGAGGTCACCGTCGGCCATCAGGCGATGCTGCACGGCTGCACTATCGGTGACCGGGTGTTGGTTGGCATGGGCTCGATGGTGATGGACGGGGCCGTGATTGAAAACGACGTGGTCCTGGGCGCAGGCTCATTGGTACCACCGGGTAAACGGTTAGTGAGCGGTTACCTCTATGTCGGCCGCCCGGCCAAGCAGGTCCGGACTCTGACCGATAAAGAGATGAGCTACTTCAGCTACACCTCTGGCAACTACGTCACCCTTAAAGATCAGCATCTGCAGGAGCCCTGTAAACGTGGCATACGCCCCACGTTGACTTAGTCGATAACGATATTCCAAGGCATCAGGCTACTCAGATCGTCGTCA
>JBALTG010000017.1:0-50985 GCA_036964625.1 Motiliproteus sp. | reverse complement strand
AATACGATTTGAGGCAGATTTTTCGATCATCCGAGGCGAATAGCGAGCTATTTAACGAGGGTGATCGTGAAAATATGGTCAAATTCGGGTTTTCCGCAGTAGATCAGTGTTAAGTCCGACAGGCTCCTAGGACGGCAAGATTACATTTATCTTGCGGTGTGGTCGGATGCGTGAAATCCGGAGTTTACCGGCTTCGGCCGATTGATGGAGGGTGCCATGTCGCTGGATAACCAGGATCAGCTGGCAAACGCCAAGAAACGGGTGCTGATCGTCGACGACGATCGCAATGTCCTGGAGGGTTATCGGCGCCTGTTCCGAAGCCAGCGTGATGTCTGGGACGTCACTTTCAGTAACTCTGGGGAGGCTGCGCTGGAGCTGCTGCGAACCCAGCCCTTTGATGTGTTGGTTACCGATATGCAGATGCCGGGAATGAGCGGTGTTGAGCTTATGGCGCAGGCGGTCGAGGTGGCACCCGGAGTCGCGCGATTAGTGCTGACAGGCTATGCCAGTATGAGTTCATCGGTCGTGGCATCCGATCTGGCTCATCAGTTGCTTAATAAGCCCTGCGATGTAGAGACCCTGCGCGAGGCGATCGACCACAGTTGTCATATTCAGTCGATGATCAGCAACGACCGGGTCAAACAGGCGATTGGTCGGGTCGGTCGACTGCCATCACCCTCCACGCTGTACCATGAGCTGAACCGGGCGCTGCAAAAAGAGAGCACTGATGCCGCAGTGATTACCCGCCTTATCGAGCAGGATATGGTGATTGCAGCCAAGTTGCTGCAGCTGGTTAATTCATCTGTGTTTGGCTTGCGCCGTCGCATCACCAGTCTGGAGCAGGCCGTTAGTCTGCTCGGTGTACGGCAGATACGAGACATGGTGCTGGCCACGCATGTGTTTGAATCGTTCCCTCAAGCAAAAGCGGCTAAAGGGCTTAATCTTGAGCGATTGAGGGGCCATTCAGTCGCGGTGGGTAAGCTGGCGCGGACGATCATGCTGGAGGAGGGGGCGGCTCGTGATCATGCCGATCAAGCCTTTATCGGAGGTCTGCTGCACAGCTTCGGGATGCTGGTGCTGGCAGCTAATGGTTTTGAAAAATACAACAAGGCGGTGGATTACTGTCACCGCAAGAAGCGAACCCTGTCTGAGGTCGAAAAAGTGCTGTTTGGTGTTACCCATGCCGAGGCGGGTGCTTATATTTTGGGTTTATGGAAAATTCCGCCGGTGGTGGTCGAAGCGGTGCTGATGCATGAGCGTCCGGGTGCGTCATCGATCATTAGCTGGAGTCCTCTGGGTGCCGTCCATGTTGCCGATGCGCTGCTGCACGAGTATGAAAACGGCGGTGCGCCCTACCCGGGGGGGGCGATCGATCTAGCCTATCTTGACCAGCTTGGCTTGACTCCGCGGCTGGAAGTATGGCGGCTGCTGGCCCAGGCTCAGCTGGCGAGTAGCGCTCAAGACGGTGATTGATACGGCCGGCTCTGTGTCTGTTACGCCGCTAGATAGCGCAACAATTCATACTCAGTAGCGGTTGAGACTGGTAGAATGCCGGCTTTTGTCGGTCCGGTTTGTTACATGAATATAGATGCAGTCAGTCCTGAGCAGTACTCCACCCTGTTAGTCGAGAAAGTGGCTACGCTACGCACTCAATTTGACCGCTTTGCTCCGCCTGAGTTGGAGGTCTTCGCTTCCCCTGTGCTGCATTACCGCCAGCGCGCTGAATTCAGGATCTGGCACGAGGGTGATGACCTCTTTTACGCCATGTTCGCCCCGGGCAACAAACATATGCCCATTCGGATCGATAATTGTCCGATGGTATCAGAGCGCATTCATGAAGTGATGTTTGTGCTGCTGGCGCGGATTAAATCTACCCCTGAGCTGTCACGACGTTTGTTTCAGGTCGATTTTCTGAGCACGCTTAGCGGTGAGCTGCTGGTCACACTGCTGTACCATCGACCGCTGCAGCAGGAGTGGGTCGATGCCGCGAGCGCATTGCAAGCGGACCTGGATATCGACCTGATCGGTCGTAGTCGCAAGCAGAAACAGGTGTTGAAGCGCGATTGGGTGCTGGAAAAGCTGAACGTCGACGGTCGGGAGTTGAGCTATCAGCAGGTCGAAAACAGCTTCACTCAACCGAATGCGGCGATGAATGTGCAGATGCTCGGCTGGGCTCGGGATGCGACCCGTGGCTGTGGTGGCGATCTGTTGGAGCTGTATTGCGGTAACGGCAACTTCACCCTGGCGCTGAGTGATCAGTTTGATCGGGTGCTGGCGACCGAGATCGCCAAGGTATCGGTCAATTCGGCGCACTATAACCTGCAGCTTAACGGTATCGACAACGTCAGTATCGCACGCCTTTCGAGCGAAGAGTTTACCGAAGCGATGACCAAGGTACGGCCGTTTCGGCGCCTGCGTGAAATCGATCTGGATAGCTACAACTTCTCCACGGTATTGGTGGACCCGCCGCGTTCCGGGTTGGATGAGGGGACTCGCGCGCTGGTGCAGAACTACCGCTTTATACTCTATGTTTCCTGTAGCCCGGAGACCCTGGAGCGAGACCTTGAAACCTTGAATCAGACCCATCGGATCGAGCGCATGGCGCTTTTTGATCAGTTTCCCTATACCCCGCATAAAGAATCAGCCGTGCTGTTGGTGCGGCGTTAATCGATTGGCCTGCCTCGAGGTGTAGGCTGGAGATTAAATCAGTGACGGCAACGAGGTTCTGAGATATGGTTGAGTTAATTGGTTGGTTATTGCCGGTAGGTTCTTTCTAGTAGGCTCTTTTTAGTTAGCTCTTTTTAGTTAGCTCTTTTTAGTTAGCTCTTTCTAGTCGGTTCTTTCTAGTCGGTTCTTTCTAGTAGGTTCTTTCTAGTAGGTAAATGCCGGCGCAGTCCGGTTGGTGAGGAAATAGATGAGTTCAAATCTGCACGCATTGGTTGAGACGGCCATCGCCGAGTATGTTCCGCCCTATAGTCAGCAGAATCTTAAGCAGGCCCGGGCGATTAAGTCGATCCATGTAGAAGGGTCTTGCTGTCAGTTGACGATTGAACTGGGCTATCCACTCAAGTCGCTCAGGGCTGCGATCGAGTCACAGTTACGTGATCTGGTTTTGGCTGTTACCGGGATCGAATCGCTGACGCTGGAGCTGGGTAGTAAACTGATCGCGCATAAAGCCCAGAAAAATCTCAAAAGTTTAGAGAATGTTCGTAACATCATCGCCGTGGCCTCGGGTAAAGGGGGGGTGGGTAAATCCACTACTACCGTTAACCTGGCGTTGGCGCTGGCTGCAGAGGGTGCGCGGGTCGGGATTCTCGATGCCGATATTTACGGACCCAGTCAGGGGTTGATGCTGGGGGTTGAAGCCGGGACCAAGCCGCAAGCGGCGGACAATGCGATGCATCCGGTCGTTGTGCATGGGCTGCAGCTGATGTCGATGAGCTTATTGGTGGATGACGATCAGCCGATGGTGTGGCGGGGGCCGATGGCCAGCGGTGCATTACAGCAGTTATTGACCCAAACACTCTGGGATGATCTGGATTACCTGTTCGTCGATATGCCCCCGGGCACCGGTGATATCCAGCTGACGCTGGCGCAAAAGGCGCCGGTTACCGGAGCGGTGATTGTGACAACGCCGCAAGATATCGCCCTGCTGGATGCCCGCAAAGGGATCGAGATGTTCCGCAAGGTCGACGTGCCGATACTGGGTATCGTCGAGAATATGAGCCTGCATATCTGTAGTCAGTGTGGCCACAGCGAACCGATCTTTGGTGAGGGGGGGGGCGAACAGATCGCCGCCAACTATGAGGTCGACCTGCTGGGACGGTTGCCGTTAAAACTGTCGATCCGGCAACAGGCTGATGCCGGCCAGCCAACGCAGGTGAGTCATCCTGATTCCGAAGAAGCGGGGCATTACCGTGATATCGCGTTGAAGCTTGCCGCAGCGCTGGCGGCCCGGGAAAAAAATTACGCCAATCTGTTCCCGGAGATCGTGGTGCAGAACGACTGATTGAAGCGCGCGCAGATTAGGTATGGGTACTCCGCTATTTAGTGCGGTATTTTTAGCGCGTAGCAGGTATGATACGCCGGTTTATCCGTACCTACACCAGACACGTTAGGGTTGCAAAGAAAACTATGGGTATCAAGTCAGACAATTGGATTCGCAAAGCAGCTCAGGAACAGGGGATGATTACCCCGTTTGAGCCGGGTCAGGTGCGCACTAAGGGGGACCAGCGTATTGTCTCCTATGGTACCTCTAGCTACGGTTACGACGTCCGCTGTTCCAACGAATTCAAAATATTCACCAACATCAACTCGTCAATTGTCGATCCTAAAGACTTCGACCATCAGAGCTTTGTCGACGTGGTCTCCGATGTGTGCATTATTCCTCCTAACTCCTTTGCCTTGGCGCGTACCGTGGAATATTTCAAGATTCCCCGTGATGTGCTGACCATCTGCTTGGGCAAGAGCACCTACGCGCGTTGCGGAATTATCGTTAATGTCACTCCGCTGGAACCCGAGTGGGAAGGGCATGTCACTCTTGAGTTTTCCAATACGACGCCGTTGCCTGCTAAGATTTATGCCAACGAAGGCGTTGCCCAGATGCTGTTTTTGGGTGCCGATGAGGTGTGTGAAACCTCTTACAAAGATCGGAACGGTAAGTACATGGGCCAGACCGGCGTTGTTGTACCGCGAACGTGACCCATCTGATGATTCCGAATCTAGAGAAGATTACCGCCTTCTGGTGTGATGTGGTGAATACCATCGACGGCTTGCTGGAGGAGACGGACGAGCAGTCTGCGCATGGTCTGCTGAGCCAGTATGAGCACCAGTTAAAAGGGATCGATGATAATCTGACGTTTCATTTTGAGCGCAATGAGGAGGATGATCGGATTGAGATGGTGATCGGCTGCGATGGCTATACGCAATCGATAGCGGCCGTTTTAAGCTTGGTCGATGCTGCTCCTATGATCGATGGCGTGCAGGTCATTGCGTTTAATGGTCGGTTGGACCCGATGCCAGCGCTTATCCGTGTCGGCGATGATGAGTATGCGCTGGATCAGTTCTGGTTCAGCCAGCGACTTGATGGCGGTGAGTACCATCTTTCGGTGTTTCTTGAGGGTCTCGATGATATGGACGGCAACCCGGCGGTTGAGGCGGTGATGGTCTACCTCGACGCGCTCCTGGGGGAGTTCGACCTGATGACTCGGGTGGCAACGCTGAGCTGGTACGACAAGCCGGTGGACCCGATAGATTTTGGTTTGCTACCGCTGGCCGCACTGCGCGACAGTTTTGAGGGACTTAGGAAGCAGGTTCGGCTGATTGGTGTAACCCTGCACTAAGGGAGCCCAGAACCCGCAACGAACACATTGGACCTGTACCTAGGAGGCTCCACGGCTGTGCAGCAATAGAGGGTTGCTGTCAGGTTACAACACAAGACAGTTTGTATGAAAACGGCATTGAATATCTCTATTCAATGTCGTTTTTAGTTTTATACCCGTAACGTTGGTGGTTACGGATTAGTTATTAGATAAAATACAGACTTTATCTTCATCCGGGTCTTCATGTTTTGTCAAACATACAGCCCCTTTCGATAATAGTTCCCTTCATTAATAGCCCCCCTTCAATACACAGCGTTGCATGTTTCAGTGTAGTTGCGGTTCTCGCATTGTGTCTGGCTTTATTAACCAGCGCTGGCCGATTGTTGATACTAGGACGGTAGGCTCTTATGTGTCGCTTAGCCCCACTGGGCGCGGTAGCGAATTGAAAAAAAAACGCGATTATGCTGTGGCCATGACGTAAATTTAGGTATAACCAAGGTTATTGTATTGGTAGTGCGAATCTACGTAGTAAGAGGATCTGGACGATGGCGATCAAAGTAGGTATCAACGGTTTTGGGCGGATGGGGCGGCTGGTGTTTCGTAATGGTTGGAGCCAACCGGAATTGGAGATCGTCAAAGTGAATGATCCCGGTGGCGATGCCGCTACCATGGCGCATCTGCTTGAGTTTGATTCGGTCCACGGACACTGGGATATTGGTCTGGGGTCTGATCAGGATGGGCTGCGGGTTGGCGGCAGCTCGGTCGCTTATAGTCAGGATCGCAGTATCGATGAGGGGGATTGGTCCGGCTGCGATATGGTCATTGAAGCCAGTGGCGCGCATAAGCAGATCGCGCAGCTAGGGCAGTATCTGGCTCAGGGGGTCAAGCGGGTGCTGGTGACGGCACCGGTCAAAGAGCCCGAAGTCTTGAACGTAGTGATGGGGGTTAATGATCATCTCTACGACCCGGCTAAACACCGCATCGTTACTGCGGCATCCTGTACCACCAACTGTCTGGCACCGGTGGTTAAGGTGCTGCATGAAAATATCGGTATACATCATGGCGGATTTACCACGATTCATGATGTTACCAATACCCAGGTGATTCTCGATGCGCCTCACAAAGATCTGCGTCGGGCGCGAGCCAGCAGCATGTCGTTGATTCCGACCACCACCGGTTCCGCGTCTGCGATTATCGCCATCTATCCGGAGCTGGAGGGGCGCCTGAACGGGCATGCGATTCGGGTGCCGCTGGCGAATGCCTCGATCACCGATTGCCAGTTCGAACTGCAGCGCGAAACCACGGCCGAAGAGGTTAATCAGCTGTTCAAGCAGGCTTCTGAGGGGAGTCTGAAGGGGGTTCTGGGGTACGAAGAACGTCCCTTGGTGTCGATCGATTACCGCAGCGATCGGCGTTCAAGCATTATAGATGCGCTCTCGACCCTGGTGATCAACGCCACCTCGGTGAAAGTGTATGCCTGGTACGATAACGAGATGGGGTATGCCAATCGCTGCGTTGATCTGGCGCTGAAAATGGCCGCCCTGGGGCTGTAACGGCGTGTGATTGTGTCAGAGAGGTGTGCACAGGTGAATCCCGAACAGGCGCGGCGCCAATATCTGTTGATCACCGCCAATTATTGGGGTTTTACCCTGACCGACGGTGCTTTACGGATGCTGGTGGTGCTCTATTTTCATCAGCTGGGCTATGCTCCACTGACGATTGCGCTGCTGTTTCTATTCTACGAGTTGTTCGGGGTGGTCACCAATCTGCTGGGCGGCTGGCTGGGCACCCGGATCGGTCTTAATCGCATCATGAATGCCGGCTTGTCGCTGCAGGTGGTGGCGCTGCTGATGCTGTGCGTCCCCGACGGCTGGCTGACGATTGCCTATGTGATGGCGGCTCAGGCCCTGTCGGGTATCGCCAAAGACCTGAATAAAATGAGTGCCAAGAGTAGCGTCAAGTTGCTGCTCGGTAGTCAGCAGCAAGCGGGTCTGTACCGTTGGGTGGCACTGTTAACCGGGTCTAAAAACGCCCTCAAAGGGGTGGGGTTTTTTCTGGGCGGGGCCTTGTTGGCCAGCGTGGGCTTCCGCGAGGCGCTGCTGTTGATGGCGCTGGCATTGGTGTTGATGCTGCTGATCAGTCTGTTCGGGCTGCGCCAGGATTTGGGCCGGACCGCGCATAAGGTTAAATTTCGAGAGATCTTTTCTAAAAGCCCTGCGGTCAATGTGCTATCGGCCGCGCGGCTGTTCCTGTTCGGTGCTCGGGATGTCTGGTTTGTGATCGCTGTGCCGGTGTTCCTCAGCACGGAGCTGGGTTGGTCGCACCCGCAGGTGGGGGCTTTTCTTGCGCTCTGGGTTATCGGTTACGGCGGGGTGCAGATGCTGGCTCCCTGGATCACCGGCAAACGCGCCGGGCGGGTGCCCGATGGTCGCAGTGCGGCCTGCTGGGCTGCGTTGCTGGCGCTGGTACCGGCGTTGCTCGGCTGGCAATTGGGTCTGCAGGCCAACGCTGGCTGGCTGGTTGTCGTGGGTCTTGCGCTGTTTGGCGTGCTGTTCGCGATTAACTCATCACTGCACAGTTATCTGATCGTCAGCTACGCTCGCGAGGATGCGGTGTCGCTGGATGTGGGCTTTTACTATATGGCTAATGCACTGGGCCGATTACTCGGCACCTTGTTGTCCGGCTGGTTATTTCAAGCGTATGGCCTGGGCGTTTGCCTGTGGGTTTCTAGTGGTTTTGTGCTGGTGGCGGCGTTGTTGTCGCTGGGATTGCCGCGGCATAATCGACTTGCCGCTGGAGCGGAGTGCTAATCATGTTGTTTTTTGAGAGGGCTCGATTTAGCCCGAATATTTCATGAAGGGATCGAAATTTCCGGATCCGCTGGTTAAGCAGTTGGCTCTATCTCCCGCAGGGTCTTGGTGGTTCCAAGGCTTAAGGGAGATCGGGCCAAATGCAACGGCAGTGGATGCGGAAAATCGATCAGCGATACCGGTTACAAAGTGTAATTTCTAAAACAAGCTATAGGTTCTGTAAACATCGGGGTTACAGGTCAGTTTTTAGCGCCTTTGTGAAATGTCCGGGTTAGCAAGGGCCGCAATGAGAGGGTTGGTTATTTACCTGGTCAGAGGGAAAAAGGCAGTGGTTGAGCCGAGTGAGCGCTGAGCTGTTTTTCGGTAATTGGCGTGGATTATCCCGGTATCCAAAGCGATCTTGACGGCGATGCGGGGGTGTTGAGCGGTCTGACGGTCCCTGTCCGTTACGTTACCAGGAGCTGCTTGACGCTTGTTCGCTGTTGAAAGACGCTATGGCTAAAATAAAAAAAGCGAGCCACTGGCTCGCTTTTTAGGCTGTGCTAGCGGGTTTAGACGAACAGGATGACCGATATCAGGCCCACAACACTCAGGACGATGGTGTAGGGCAGGGCCATGATCACCATCTTCATGTACGACAGGCGGACCAGCGGTGCAACGGCGGAGGTCAGCAGGAACAGGAAGGCCGCCTGACCGTTCGGGGTCGCGACACTGGGCAGGTTGGTGCCGGTGTTGATCGCAATAGCCAGCGCATCGAAGTGCTCACGGCTGATCTTGCCCGCTTCAAATTGGGCCGCGACTTCGTTGATGTAGACAGTTGCCACAAACACATTGTCACTGATTGCCGAGAGGACGCCGTTGGCAATAAAGAACATCGCCGGTTGCACGCCCAGATCCATCGCCAGGACGGATTCGATAATCGGCTGGAACAGGTGCTGATCGTGGATTACCGAAACGATGGCGAAGAATACCACCAGCAGCGCCGTAAACGGCAGGGACTCTTCGAATGCCTTACCGATCTGGTGCTCTTCGGTAACACCGTTGAAACTGGTGACCAGGACGATAACGGTCAGACCGATCAGGCCCACTGCGGCAATATGGAAGGCTAACGCCAGAATCAGAAAGACGGAGACTGCGAACTGGACGTAAAGAGCAACACGATCACGCTTAGTGCGTTTGGTCTCCTGAGCGGCATCAAACTCCTGCAGGATGCGGAATACGTTATCGGGGATCAGCGTACCGTAACCGAACAGTTTAAAACGCTCGACGAATATGACGGTTAGCAGGCCGAAGAACAGTACCGGCATGGATACCGGGGCAACCATGAGGAAAAACTCGACAAAGTCCCAGCCCATCTTCTCGCCGATCAGCAGGTTCTGTGGCTCGCCCACGATGGTACAAACACCGCCCAGTGCGGTGCCGACGGCACCGTGCATCAGCAGGCTGCGCAGAAAAGCGCGGAACTGTTCCAATTCGGTGGTCTTGTCGGCAGACAGTTGTTCGTCAGTGCTGTAGTCGTGATCCTGGAGGTGGTCCTTGCCCGAGGCGACCTTGTGGTACACCGAGTAGAAGCCGACGCCAGCGCTGATCAATACCGCAGTGACGGTCAGGGCGTCTAGAAAGGCCGATAGAAACGCGCCCATAAACGAGAACAGTAGTGAAATGTAAATTTTGTTGCGTACGTTCAGCAATAGTTTGGTGAATACATACAGCAGCATGCCCTTCATGAAGTAGATGCCAGCAACCATAAACATCAGCAGCAGGATAACCGGCAGGTTCTGTGTCACTTCATGGTACAGCTGGTCAGGGCTGGTCAAGCCGATGGCCAGGGCTTCAATTGCTAACAAACCACCGGGCAGCAGCGGATAACATTTGAGCGCCATCGCCAGGGTGAAAATAAACTCGAAGATCAGGATCCAGCCGGTAACGACAGGGCCGGCGATAAACAGAAGGATCGGGTTAAGGATCAAGAAAGCCAGGATGGCCTGCTTGTACCACATTGGCGAATTTCCGAGGAAATTGCGCACCAAGGCTTGGGTGAATGTACCGGTCATTCTGTATTCCTACATCAGCGGGTTAGTGAGAAAGAGCAACTTTGTGTTGTTGTTATCGTGGGCCGACACTGTTGCGGGAGAGGGCGAAAAGTAATTCTTTCGACGCCTATTTATGCGGCGCCATATAATAGCAATTTTTTACTAGAGAGAGGAATAAAAAGACCATTTTAGGTCTAAGGTCGAATCAGAATTGACCGCATTTTGCGGCGCTAGCAGTCTGTCGGACTTGACCGGTCGTAGCGAGGGGAAGACCGATTTGAGACAGTTTTTGAACTCTTTTGAGGCTAATAGTGGTTCTATTAAACGAAAAAGAGGGTGAAAAATGGCCAAAGTCGGCTTTCCCGCACGACTGCATGGATGCAGAAGGTAGAGCAACGCAGGAGCAGTTGCCGAGTAGATCAGCGTTAAGTCCGACAGGCTGCCAGCGTTGTGCGTGGTTGACAATTGTTAGTGGTTGTTGAAAGAGATTGTGTTGCGGTTAGGGAGATATTCAGATCACAGGCTGAGATGCGGTCTGAATCAACGGGTTATGGAGATCTGCGCAGCAGATATTGCTGGCTTTGCATCTCGCGCAGGCGGCTGCGGGTGCGAGCAAAGGCAAACTCCAGCGGCCCGTCGGGATAGAGTTCGTCGATATTGACTTTGGACGTTACGACCAGCGCCACGGAGCGGTCGTACAGCTCATCGATCAGGCTGATAAAGCGCCGGGTACGATCCTCATTGCTGCCGAGAAAGCGTCGTTGGTTGGTTGCCGATGCGGGGCTGTCTTCGGTGCCCTGTACCACCCACAGGGCCTCCCCCTCGCTGGCGAACGGGGGTATCTGGCTGACTATCAGCGCGCTAAAGCGTTCGGCCAGTGCCATGTAATCTAATTGGCTGCGAGGGCCCTCGCACAGGGCCGCGAAATCGAACCAGGCAACGTGTTGGTTCCAGGCCCTGCAGGGGATCTGTCTGCCCAGGATTTCAAGGGCGCTGTGATTGGTTTTGATTGCGCCGCTAAACTGCTCAAAATACAGTTGTAACCTGGGCTCAGTAGTTGGGTCTGAGTCAGTTAAAAAAAGGTTGGCCGATTGTAATTGGCGTAGGCGGTGGTCTTTATCCCCGTCGATCAGATGGACTAAACAGTGCTGCTTGATCGCGTCGATGGCGGGTAGAAAGCGTTGTCGTTGCAAGCCGTCGCTATAGAGCTGGTCGGGGTGCTGGTTGGAGGTCGCGATTAAAAACACGCCTTGAGCAAAGAGCTTTTCAAACAGTCGCCCAAGCAGCATCGCATCGGCAATATCGCTGACAAAAAATTCATCGAAGCAGAGAACCCGGGTGCTGCTGGCGAGTTGTGTCGCGATCAGGGTCAGAGGGTCTGCCTGGCCTGCGAGCCGGGTTAGATCCCGGTGGATGCGGCGCATAAAATGGTGGAAGTGCAGGCGCTGCTTTTGGGTTTCGGGCAGCGCCTCGAAGAACAGATCCATCAGCAGGGTTTTGCCACGGCCGACCGGTCCCCATAGCCATAGGCCGAGTGCCCTGGGGTGCTTGTGAGAACGCTGTGCGGATGCCCGGAGGATGCGTTCTGCTGCCGCGTTAAGCGCCAGAATAGCCTGCTGTTGAGCGGGGTCGGTTTCGAAGTCAGCATCGTTGCTGCGTGCTGAGTAGCGTTCCTGCAGTGATGTCATGGTCTGTGTCGGGTGTTACTGCGGCAGTTGGTCGGAGCTTTGTACGGTCAGCGTCTCCACGTCGTTCTCTGTCGGGATCTCGAAGTCTTGGACCTCGTTCCAGGCGCCGCCGGGGATTCTTTCCCAGACGCTGCCGGGCTTGCTGGCAAACAGGGCTTCCAGGGACTCGTCCATCTTGATCAATGTCTCAATGGGGTAGGGCAGCATGTTCTGCTTGTCGGCCAGAAACTCGGGATCTTCATAGCCGCTGTAGAGGCGCCAGCCAGTATCGCGGAGGTTGCTCGGTACGGTTTTGTACATAAAACGTACCGGGCAGGGTTTTTCGCCAACCAGCAGTTTCGAGGCCAGTGCCAGGAAGGGTTTGATCGGTGCGGGTGGGGTTTGGTCTGTCATAGCGATTCGTCATGTCTGCTTGAGTGGATGAGGAGTGCTCTAATGATACTGGATCGGTGCGCTGAATAACAAAAAGCCTCCACAAGTTATCTTGCGAAGGCTTTGGGTGCGAGTCTGGCCGCGTAATAGGCTCCTAGGAACTAGCTACGCGGCTTTGGCGTCTGTTTAGACTTCGACAGTCGGGATTACCGTTGCGGCAGCTTTGGTGTAGCTGTCGATCTGATCGAAGTTGAGGTAGCGGTAAACATCATCAGCCATGGTATTGATGTCTTCGGCGTACACCATATACTCCTCGAACGTCGGGATGCGGCCCAGTACTGCGCCGACCGCTGCCAGTTCGGCAGAGGAGAGGTAAACGTTGGCGCCATCGCCCAGACGGTTGGGGAAGTTGCGGGTCGAGGTCGACATCACGGTGCTCTTGGGGGCAACCCGTGCCTGGTTGCCCATGCACAGTGAGCAGCCGGGCATCTCGGTGCGCACACCGGCGCGGCCGTAGATGCCGTAGTAACCCTCTTCGGTCAGTTGCGCGGCATCCATCTTGGTTGGAGGCGTCATCCACATGCGAGTCGGCAGTTGCGTGCCAACTTTCTCCAGTACCTTACCCGCAGCACGGAAGTGGCCGATGTTGGTCATGCACGAGCCGATAAACACTTCGTCGATCTTGGTGCCTTGAACGTCTTTCAGCGTCTTAACGTCGTCTGGATCGTTCGGGCAAGCCAGCAAAGGCTCTTTGATGGTGGCCAGGTCGATCTCGATCACAGTGGCGTACTCGGCGTCAGCATCGGCGCTCATCAGCTGTGGGTTAGCCAGCCACTCTTGCATCGCAGCAACACGGCGGTTGATGGTGCGCTCGTCGCCGTAGCCCTGAGAGACCATCCACTTCAGCATCACGATGTTGGAGTTCAGGTACTCAGCGATAGGCGCTGGGTTAAGCTTGATCGAGCAAGCCGCGGCGGAACGCTCGGCAGCCGAGTCGGATAGCTCGAACGCTTGCTCAACTTTCAGATCGGGCAGGCCTTCGATCTCCAGGATACGACCGGAGAAGACATTCTTCTTGCCTTCTTTAGCAACAGTCAGCTCACCGCTTTGGATCGCCGCGAAAGGAATCGCGTTAACCAGATCGCGCAGAGTGATACCTGGCTGCATTTCGCCTTTGAAGCGAACCAGTACTGACTCAGGCATATCCAGTGGCATAACACCGGTCGCAGCTGCGAAAGCCACCAGACCAGAACCGGCTGGGAACGAGATGCCGATTGGGAAGCGGGTGTGGGAATCACCACCGGTACCGACCGTGTCAGGCAGCAGCATGCGGTTCAACCAAGAGTGGATAACACCGTCGCCAGGACGCAGCGCAACACCGCCGCGGTTCATGATGAAATCCGGTAGCGTGTGGTGAGTGTTTACATCGATCGGCTTGGGGTAAGCGGCGGTATGACAGAACGATTGCATGGTCAGGTCGGCAGAGAAGCCCAGGCAAGCCAGATCTTTCAGCTCGTCACGGGTCATCGGGCCAGTGGTGTCCTGAGAACCTACGGTGGTCATCTTAGGCTCGCAGTAGGTGCCGGGGCGGATACCCTCAACGCCACACGCCTTACCAACCATCTTTTGTGCCAGGGAGTAGCCCTTGCCGGTGTCGACAGGATCAACCGGAACGGCGAACAGGTCTGTTGCTTCCAGGCCCAGTACTTGACGTGCTTTGGAGGTCAGGCCGCGACCGATGATCAGCGGAATACGCCCGCCTGCTTGAACTTCGTCGAACAGCACTGGTGTTTTCAGAGAGAATTCACTGATTACATCCCCGGCGGCGTTCTTAACCACACCTTCGTAGGGGTAAACGTCGATCACGTCGCCCATATTCATCTTGGCAACGTCCATCTCGATCGGCAGAGCGCCAGCATCTTCCATGGTGTTGAAGAAGATCGGAGCGATTTTATTGCCGAAGCAGTAGCCGCCAGCACGCTTGTTGGGGATATTGGGGATATCGTCGCCCATAAACCACAACACGGAGTTGGTCGCAGACTTGCGTGAAGAGCCGGTACCGACCACATCGCCGACGTAGGCCAGTTGGTGGCCTTTTTCTTTCAGCGCGTTCATCTGTTTGATCGGGCCGACCGTGCCGTCAACGTCTGGAACGATGCCATCGCGGGCGATTTTCAGCATGGCGTTGGCGTGCAGCGGCATATCAGGACGGGTGAACGCGTCCGGTGCCGGAGACAGGTCGTCGGTGTTGGTTTCGCCGGTAACCTTGAATACGGTCAGGGTGATCTTTTTAGCCAGGGCGGGCTTGTTGGTGAACCATTCGGCGTTGGCCCAGGATTCCATGACTTGCTTGGCATGCGCGTTGCCAGCTTTCATTTTCTCTTCCACATCGTGGAAGGCGTCGAACATCAGCAGTGTGTGCGACAGGGCTTTAGCTGAAGTGGCAGCCAGGGCGTTGTCGTCCAGAGCGTCAACCAGTGCGGCGATGTTGTAACCACCGAGCATGGTGCCCAGCAGCTCGATAGCCTTAATCGCGCTAATTAGCGGAGAAGAGGCTTCGCCCTTGGTGATGGCTGCCAGGAAGCCCGCTTTAACATAGGCGGCCTGGTCAACACCGGCTGGAATACGGTTTTCCAGCAGGTCTAGAATGAACTCTTCTTCACCGGCAGGAGGGTTTTTAAGAAGTTCAATCAATGCGGCGGTTTGGTCTGCGTCCAATGCTTTCGGGGGGACGCCTTCAGCAGCGCGTTCTTCGACATGTTTGCGGTAAGCTTCAAGCACAATAAAACCCTCGTTATCAACGGAGTCAGAGTTGAGCCAATGGCTCCGTTGGTGTTTCAATCAGTTTCCGATTTTCGGTGCTGAATTGTAGCTGAAGCGGCGCTAAAAGTTAAGTATTGTCGACAATTCGCGACCTTATACTTTGGCTGGGTGTCGTTGTTTGTAATTGTTTCTTAAGTGTATTTGTAGGGTCTATAGCAAGTATCTGTGTCGATAATAGCGATGCTGGCTTTGATCGGAGAGCGTGCGACGCTATCAGATTCTCAATTGTTGGCGGGGCGTCGGGTGCTATTTACAGTAGATCGATATAGTAGATCGATATAGTAGATCGATATAGTAGATCGATATAGTAGATCGATATAGTAGATCGATACGGCGCCCGGATTAATGATGCTAAGGACATCAAGTGCTTCGAGTGTTGTTACTGGGAGCGTCGAGTGCTGTCAGTAGATCGATACGGCGCCCGGATTAATGATGCTAAGGACATCAAGTGCTTCGAGTGTTGTTACTGGGAGCGTCGAGTGCTGTCAGTAGATCGATACGGCGCCCGGATTAATGATGCTAAGGACATCAAGTGCTTCTAGGGTGGTGTCGAGTGCGATCATGTTCAGGTCTTCCAGGCTGAGGGCGAAGTCATCGATCGCAATCGAGCTGAGTTGATTCAGTTGCTGCTCCGCTTCAACGCCTTTAATCTCGGGCTCCATACAGTTGGTGATCTGGAGTGCCAGATTTAACAGGTGACATTCGCTCACAAAGGCGTCACAGGCCTCCGGGTTGTGCTGGAACTTGACCGGCATCCACAGCTGCGGTGGTAGGCGCCAGTGCTCTAAAAGGGCGGCTCCCAGCTCGGCTGAGCTAAATCCCAGCCACTCGTGCTCTAGCATTGCCAGTTTTGCATCGCGGGCTTTGGACGCCTGTAGTAGCTCTTCGTATTCGGTCGGCAGGCGAGACATCAGGATCAGGCGGCCGATATCATGGAGCAGTCCGGTCAAAAACTGGGGCTCACCCTTGCTTCTCTGGGTTGCGCTGGCTAGCTTTTTGGCGATCAGGCCGCAATAAACGCTGCGATGCCAAAAGCTATTCATGTCGATCAGGTCGGAGGATATGTTGTTGAATGTATCCGCGGCTGAGGATGCGAAAATCAGTGAGCGCAGCTGGCTGGTGCCGATCAGGTTGACGGCTCTGGAGACCGAGTCTACTTGAGAGGGGAAGCCGTAAAAGGCGCTGTTAACCAGTTTCAGCAGTTGTGCTGAGAGCGCCGGGTCGTGATTGATCACTGCGCCGATATCATCGATGGACGCGCTTTCTGATTCGATCAGTTCGTTTACCCTGATTACCGCGTCGGGCAGTGAGACCAGATGGTCGATACCGTCGATCAGTTCTTTTGGGGTCATGGTTCACTCCGTCGATGATTTTTTTACTGACTTATAACACAGAGTGGCTGTTATCAGGAGGTGTAGGTAGCAAGATTAACCGGGGGTTGATCGGGGAGGGGGCTCCGGGGCTTCAAGCTCTGGGATTGAAAATGAGACCAGCTGGTGCTGGCCGTCCTGGTGCCATTGCAGATACCACCCCAGATTATCCCAGTCACCGAGCACGATGCGCTGCGGGTCTTGAGTAGGCTGCGGCTGACGGTGAATCGCGGGTCGGTGTGTATGCCCGTGAATTAATAAGCTGAGATTGTGTGCTTGCAGTTGCCGGGCGGCTTCGTCTGGGGTGACATCCATGATTCGGGCGGACTTATGGTTCTTGGCTTTGCCGCTCTGGTTCCTGATGTTACTGGCGATGCGCTGCCGGAGTGAGAGTGGCAGCAGGTGGGGCAGCAGTCGAATCAATGGGCTGCGGATGATCCGGCGGTAGCGTTGGTAGGAAGTGTCGTCCAGGCACAGGCTGTCGCCGTGCATCAGCAGTGCTGGGGTTCCGTACAGGTCGATCACCGTGGGATCGGGCAGTAGTTTTGCGCCGGCTTGGCGGCAAAAGCGCTTGCCGATCAGGAAGTCCCGATTGCCATGCATCAGGTATACCGGGGTGCCTCGGGCGCTCAGGTTTTTTAGCTGTGAGGCGACCTCAAGGGTTAGCGCTGTTTGATCATCATCACCTAGCCAGGCGTTGAAAAAGTCGCCCAGGATGTAGAGCGCATCGGCCTGGCTGGCGTGCTGATCAAGAAAAGCGTAAAACGCCCGCGTAATGTGCGGGCGCTCGCTCTGCAGGTGCAGGTCTGAGATGAACAGTGTGCTCATGCGGCGGCTGTTTACTCGCCGATTTCGGCAGAGTTGATGATCACATCATCGGCCGGAACATCCTGATGGCCTGCGCGACTGGTGGTTTTGGTGGCTTTGATCTGATTGACGACGTCCATCCCTTCTACGACTTTGCCGAATACAGCGTAGCCCCAGCCTTCGCTGGTTTTGGCGCGGTGATCCAGAAAGGCATTGTCAGACAGGTTGATAAAGAACTGAGATGAGGCGCTATTGGGGTCCATGGTGCGAGCCATCGCCAGGCTGCCGGTGACGTTGGTGAGTCCGTTATCGGCTTCATTGTCGATCGGTGCTTGGGTCTCTTTCTGACGCATGTCGGGTTCAAATCCGCCGCCCTGGATCATGAAGCCATCGATGACGCGGTGGAATATGGTGCCATCGTAAAAGCCGCTACGCACATACTCTTTGAAGTTAGCGCAGGTTTTGGGTGCTTTTTCGGTATCGAGTTCGATTTTAATATCACCAAAATTGGTATGCAGGGTGATCATTGGCTCATTCCTTCTGGTTTGACGCGTTAGCTGAATCAAAGCCGCCCAGCTGGCAGGCTAAGTGGGGATTATATGTCGCCGCTGCGCGGATGGCGAATCGACGCGACGGCGAGTGGTTATCGATGTGTCGGCTTAAGGCTGGGTGGTGGCTTTGAGAATCACGATGGGATCTACCGGCACGTCGCGATAACCGTTTTTGCTCGTAGTCGGGACCTGCTTGATCTGGTTGATCAGATGCATGCCTTCAATCACCTCGCCGAATACGGCGTAACCCCAGCGACCGGATGCGTAGTCGAGGTTGGCGTTGTTGTTAACGTTAATAAAGAACTGGGCGGTCGCGCTGTGTGGGGCGTTGGTGCGGGCCATCGCGATAGTGCCGGTGCGATTTTTGAGGCCGTTGTCCGACTCATTGCGAATGGCGGGTTGGGTCGATTTTTTCGACATGTCGGTACCAAAGCCGCCGCCCTGGATCATGAAGCCGTTGATCACGCGGTGGAATACGGTGCCGTCGTAGAACCCACTCTGAGCATAACTGAGGAAGTTGGCGGCGCTAACAGGGGCTTTTTCGGGGTCGAGTTGAATCACGATGTTGCCCAGGTTGGTTTCGAGTTTGACCTGGGTGGGTTGGGTCTTTATGGCTTCGTCAGCGCTGGTTTCGGCAAAAAGCGGCGTACTGATACAGAGTATTAGGCAGCAAAGCAGTTTTTTCACAAGAGTCGTCCGGTTCTAAGTTGAGGTAGGTGCTATTTGATGCCAAGAATCCAGCCTCTGTCAAATCGCCTGAGCAAAGACGATTCTGGGGGTTGCGCTGAGGGGCGGGTGCGGAGCATTTTTGGCCAGAGGTTCGCAGGTCCGGGTTTTGGCTGTCTGGGCTAGTGTTCGTGCGAGGCGGCTTGCCAGGGGTCTGTATCAGAGAGGCGACGACAAATGATAATGCGCCTGTTGGTGGTGTTGGGTTCGAAGCGAATATCTTGTCTCTGCTCGTGTCCGCCGCGTCGGTTGGTTTGGTGGCGCCGATTCGCGTGGTAATGGCCACTGACTGTGTGCGCTGATAATTGCATGATAGAGGCCCCGCTGCTGGCGTGGGTGGTGTTGGTGTTAAGGCTCAGAGGTTATGGGTAATTGTAGTTGAAAAGAGAAGTTCGGCTCCCTTGTTGGCTTGAGGGAGGGTATAATTTTCTATTTTTGTCTGGTTTGCCAATGTGCGGACTTTTTTTTTAATTAGAGTGTGGATCAGTAGAAGGCGCTATGAGCTCTCAAGAAACTCCCTCCCCGGTATCAAACTTTATCGCTCAGATTATCGATGACGATTTAAACAGCGGAAAAATCAGCAAGGTAGTGACCCGTTTTCCGCCAGAGCCTAACGGCTATCTGCATATCGGGCATGCCAAGTCGATCTGCGTCAACTTCGGCCTGGCCGAGCAGTTTGGTGGTAGCTGTAATCTGCGTTTTGATGATACCAATCCCTCCAAAGAGGAGCAGGAATACGTCGATGCGATCAAGGCCGATGTGCAGTGGTTGGGCTTTGAGTGGGGTGGCGAGGTGCGGTACGCCTCCGATTATTTCGATCAGTTCTATGCCTGGGCGCAGCATCTGATCCGCGCAGGCAAAGCCTACGTCTGTGATCTGTCGGCCGAACAGGCCAGTGAGTATCGCGGTTGGGCGACGAGGCCGGGCAAGCCGAGTCCGTTTCGGCAGCGCTCGGCCGGGGAGAATCTTGATCTGCTGGAGCGGATGAAGGATGGCGAGTTCGACGAGGGCTCGCGGGCATTGCGGGCCAAGATCGATATGGCCTCGCCCAACATGAATCTGCGTGATCCGATGCTGTACCGGATTCGCAAGCAGCATCACCACCAGACCGGCGATAAGTGGAATATTTATCCGACCTACGACTTTGCTCATGGCCAGGAGGATGCAATCGAGGGCGTCACCCATTCGATCTGTACCTTGGAGTTTGCCGATCATAAGCCGTTGTACGACTGGTTTTTGGAGAATCTGCCGGTTCCCTGCAAGCCGGCGCAGTATGAGTTTGGTCGCCTTAACCTCAGCTATACCATGACCAGCAAGCGCAAGCTCAAGCAGTTGGTGGACGACCAGGTGGTCAATGGTTGGGACGACCCGCGCATGCCGACCCTCTCTGGATTGCGCCGTCGGGGCTATAGCGCCCGTGCAGTCCGCAATTTTTGTAACAGCCTGGCGGTGGCCAAGACCGACGGTGTTGTGGATGTGGCACAGTTCGAGTTTTTTGTCCGCGAAGATCTCAATCAGAACGCACCGCGGGCTATGTGTGTGCTGGATCCGGTCAAGGTGACCGTGACTAACTTTGCGGATCACATTAAAGGTGCTGTCCAGGTGCTTACGGCACCCGCGCATCCGAGTGTCGATCTGGGCGAGCGGCGATTACCGTTCACTACCGAGCTGTACATCGATCGCGCTGATTTTAGCGAAGACAGTAGTCTGTCGCGCAAGAAATTTAAGCGGTTGGTGTTGGGGGATTACATACGCCTGCGCTATGCCTACGTGATCAAGGCCGACGAAGTTGTTAAAGACGCTGCGGGTGAGATCGTCGAGATTAAAGCCAGCCTGGTACCGGGCACGGTGGGTGAAAATCCACCCGAGGGAATGAAGCCGCGTGGCGTGATTCACTGGGTTTCTGCCACCGAAGGTAAACAAGCCAGCGTACGGGTTTACGACCGACTGTTTGCTCATCCTGCGCCTGAATCTGCGGATGAGAACGGTAACAGCGATTTTATGCAGTACATTAATAGTCAATCAATTCGCGTGTTGGATAACTGCTGGGTCGAACCGGGCTTGGCATCGGTTGCCCCCGAGTCTTGTTTTCAGTTTGAGCGCGAGGGCTATTTTGTCGCCGATCGCTATGAACACTGCGCCGATAAACCGGTGTTTAATATGACCATCGGCCTGCGCGACTCTTTGCCCGGTAAGTAAGTGGGCTAGTAGTACATAGCAGCAGTAATAACCGAATCAACGGAATCTACAGCGACATGAGTTTACAGATCTATAACACCCTGACCGGCCAGAAAGAGCGTTTTATCCCGATTGAGTCCGGCAAGGTCCGCATGTATGTCTGCGGCATGACGGTGTATGACTACTGCCATCTGGGGCACGCCCGGGTGTTGGTGGCGTTCGATGTGATCACCCGTTACCTGCGCACCAGCGGTTACGATGTCCATTACGTGCGTAACATCACCGATGTCGATGACAAGATTATCAAACGGGCGAACGAGAATGACGAGAGTTGTGACAGTCTGACCGAGCGTTTTATCGCCGCGATGCATGAAGACGAAGCACGTCTGGGGGTTATTTCACCCACCGAGGAGCCGCGCGCGACTGCGCATATGGAGCAGATTATCGAGATGGTACAAACCCTGATCGAAAAGGAGTTTGCTTACGCGGCAGATAACGGCGATGTCTATTACCGGGTGGGGAAGTTTGAAGGTTACGGTAAGCTGACTAATCGAAACCTGGACGATATGCAGGCGGGTGCCCGGGTCGAGGTGAATGAGCAGAAGGAGAGTCCGTTTGATTTCGTGCTCTGGAAGGCGGCTAAATCTGGCGAGGTGAGTTGGGGTTCACCCTGGGGTGAGGGGCGTCCGGGCTGGCATATCGAGTGTTCGGCGATGTCAAAGTGCTGCCTGGGGGATACCTTTGATATTCATGGCGGTGGGCCGGACCTTAAATTTCCGCACCACGAGAACGAGATCGCTCAGTCGGAAGCGGCCAACGGTGCAAAGTTCGTCAATACCTGGATGCACGCCGGTGCGATTCGGGTTAATAAAGAGAAGATGTCCAAATCGCTGGGTAATTTTTTTACCATTCGAGAAATTCTCGATTCGTACGACCCCGAGGTGGTGCGTTACTTTCTGATAATGGGTCATTACCGCAGTCAGATCGATTATTCGGAAGGAAGTCTTAAGGAGGCGCGAGCGATCTTTGATAGCTTTTATCATGCTTTGCGTGGGTTGGATGCGGTCGAAGAAGGCGCTTTGAGCAACGATATTGAAGAGCGCTTTCATGCGGCGATGAACGACGACTTTAATACGGTGCTGGCGTTATCGGTACTGCGCGAGTTGGTGGGCGATATTAATCGCGCTAAAAAGCAGCAGGATCTGGATTTTGCTGCTCGCTTGGCTGCGCAGCTCAAGCGCCTGGCGGCTGTTTTGGGGTTGCTACAGCAGGATCCGGAAGCTTACCTGCAGGGTAGTCAAGGTGATGATGGCCTCTCGGCGGAAGCGATTGAGGTGCTGATCCAAAAACGTGCAGAGGCCAAAAAAGCCCGCGACTTTGCCGGTGCCGATGCGGTTCGTGATGAGCTTAAGGCGCAAGGAGTTGTTTTGGATGATGGTCGTGCGGGCACGACTTGGCGTCGGGAGGGGTAAGTTGGAAGGGGTAAGTCGGGAAGGGTAAAGAGTTAAATGAGAGCAGCGCGATGCGGCTCTCATCCTTGCTGAGGGCGGCTAGTCTTTATGAAGCACGTCTGCCGCATAAAGTGTGCTTTCCATCAGTGTCGCGACCGTCATCGGGCCGACCCCACCTGGCACGGGGGTGATCCAGCCAGCTCTTTCTGCGGCCACATCGAATTCAATATCCCCCACCAGTTTTCCATTTTCCAGGCGATTGATGCCGATGTCGATGACAATGGCGCCTGGCTTGATCCATTCGCCTTTAACCAGTCCCGGTTTGCCGACGCCTACCACGACGATATCGGCCTGGCCGACTTTTTGATCGAGGTTTTGGGTAAAGCGGTGGGTGGTGGTGACCGTAACGCCGGCCAGTAGTAGTTCAAGCGCCATGGGTCTGCCGACAATATTGGAAACGCCGACAACGCAGGCGTCCAGGCCGCGAATAGCGACGCCGGTGGACTCCAGCAGGGTCATTACCCCTTTGGGTGTGCATGGGCGAAGCAGGGGCATGCGTTGCGCTAGTCGACCCAGGTTGTAAGGGTGGAAGCCGTCGACATCTTTGTCGGGGCGGATGCGCTCAAGAAGTGGGTTTGAATCCAAGTGTTCCGGGAGCGGCAGCTGGAGCAGGATGCCGTCAATCTCGGGCGTGTCATTAAGCGCGTCAATAAGTGCCAGTAGGTCATCCTGGGAGGTGGATGCAGGCAGGTCGTAAGCTGTTGATTTGATGCCTACCTCTTCGCAGGCACGGCGTTTGTGGCTGACATAAACCTGCGAGGCGGGATCTGCGCCTATCAGTATCACGGCGAGTCCCGGAGCTCTTTTGTCTAGAGCGAGCCGCGCTTGCACGCCCTGCTTGACCTTCTGTTTAACCTGAGAGGCGATCTGTTTGCCGTCGATGATCTGTGCGCTCATGAAGCGTGCCTTCGTGCCTTGGTAGTGGTGACTGGAGCAAGAGGAGGCGATTTTCGCACGTATGTCGGAGTAGGCAAAGCTGGCAGAAGTGATTAGTGCGCATTTCTTCAGGCTGGTCCTGTATCGAGAGTTCAGGGTGGCTGTTTATAGGGTGTTGTAGTCTGTTGCGGGTGGATATAAAAAAGGCGAAGGAAAGGTGTTGACCTGCTAAAAGGTCATCTGTAATATCCGCACCACCTTGAGGCGACAAGCAGTTGCAACAAGAGATGACGGGGTATAGCGCAGTCCGGTAGCGCGCCTGCTTTGGGAGCAGGATGTCGGGAGTTCGAATCTCTCTACCCCGACCATTTTCTTAGTGTGATAAGGTGTATGCAGGTCTTTCTGTGCGCCCTTAGCTCAGCTGGATAGAGCAACGGCCTTCTAAGCCGTAGGTCACAGGTTCGAGTCCTGTAGGGCGTGCCATAGGCATCCCAGAAGCATTGAATTATGGTGGGCGTAGCTCAGTTGGTAGAGCCCCGGATTGTGATTCCGGTGGTCGTGGGTTCGAGCCCCATCGTCCACCCCATTCAATGTAGTTGTATCGTTTTGCGGACGTGGTGAAATTGGTAGACACGCCAGATTTAGGTTCTGGTGCCGAAAGGTGTGAGAGTTCGAGTCTCTCCGTCCGCACCATTTGTATTAATTCTCTCAGTGTTTCTTCTTTTTTCGAAGTTTCGAAACATATCTCTTAGTGTTACATTTACCTGTTTGTGTGCTTGTTTCTACTAGTATTGCCTGTTTCTGGTGATACCTCCTCTATTGTTCTGTATTTGCTATCGCTGTAGTCATCGCGTTTAAGTAGGTGTTAATTGTGCCTGCGGTGCTTGACTCTATCGCTTGTATAGCTGAGAATTTCGTCCTTTTAAATTTGGCTGTTTATAGTCATGAGCGTGGTTTACTTGATGTTGATCGGCCACGTGTTAACTCTTTTGTGAGGAAAATCCATGCAAGTTTCTGTTGAAGCGACTTCTCCCCTTGAGCGCCAGATGACGATCACGGTGCCCGCTGAGCGGATCGAGAATGATGTTACTAGTCGGTTAAAACAGACTGCGCGCACCGCTCGTATCGACGGCTTTCGCCCTGGTAAAGTGCCGATGAAGGTGCTTAAGAGCCGTTATGGTGCGGGTGTTCGTCAAGAGGTGCTGGGTGACGTGATTCAGAGTTCCTTCTATGAGGCGGTCACGCAGGAGAAGTTGAAGCCAGCGGGTGGCCCTAGTATTGAGCCTAAGCAGGCTGGTGAGGGTGAGGATTTTCAATTCGTAGCGACGTTTGAAGTGTATCCGGTTATTGAACTGGCCGACTTCAGTGCGGTTGAAGTGACTAAAGAAACCTCTGCTGTCACGGAGGCAGACGTCGATGAAATGATTGAGACGCTGCGTAAGCAGCAGTCCAACTGGAGTCTGGTTGAGCGAGCTGCAGCGGACGGCGATCAGGTTAATATCGATTTTGAAGGTTTTAAAGCGGGCGTCGCCTTTGAAGGCGGTACCGCGTCCGGGCACGAGTTGGTGCTGGGCTCCAATAGCATGATTCCAGGCTTTGAAGATGGCTTGATCGGTCAGGCTGCCGGTGCGGAGTTGGATCTCGAGCTGAGTTTCCCCGAGGCGTATCACTCTGAAGATCTTGCTGGCCAGGCTGTTAGCTTTAAAGTCAAAGTAAACAGTGTTTCTGCACCTGAGTTACCCGAGCTGAGCGCTGAGTTCTTTGCCAAGTTTGGTATCGATGAGACCGATGTTGAAGGGTTTAAGGTCGAAATTAGTAAGAATATGGAGCGTGAAGTTAAGCAGGCGCTGCATGCCAAGCTAAAAAATACGGTTCTTAACGAGTTAGTTGGAATTAATCAGATTGACGTGCCTAACGCGCTGGCAGACGGTGAGATCGACCGTTTGCGCCAGCAGGCAGTGCAGCAGTTCGGTGGTGGTTCGGGTATCGATGCCAGTGCGCTTCCGGCAGAACTGTTTTCTGAGCAGGCCAAGCGCCGTGTCGCTATTGGTTTGTTAGTGGGTGAGTTGATTCAGACCAGTGGCTTGAAAGTCGATGCTGAGCGCGTCCGTAGTACGGTTGAAGAGATGGCTGAGACCTATCAGCAGCCTCAGGAAGTGATCGACTATTATTACAGCAATTCAGAGCAGTTGGCTCAGGTTGAGGCGCTGGTGCTAGAAGATCAGGTGGTTGATCTGTTAGTTTCACAGGCGACTATTACCGAGATCTCGGTAGGCTATCAGGATGCGATCAAGCCTGCGCAGCCGGCGAATGAGTCCGTAGACGCTGAAGAAGCGGCTGAGGCAGCAGAGTAACTTAGCGATATTAGTCATTGACCGGAATCGATACGGTTGATATCTATATAAACGGTAGTCGGCCTAACCGCCGTCTGCCGTTTTTAGCATTTCAGGTTTTGTGCAGCGTGAGTGAGCAGCGCCTGGAGATGGCAGAACAACAGTAAGGACAGACTATGCAGAACGATATTTTCGGCGGTAGCGGCATCGTTACTTCATCGGCTCTGGTGCCGATGGTGGTTGAGCAGACGGCGCGTGGCGAGCGGTCGTACGATATCTTTTCGCGGTTGTTGAAGGAGCGAGTGATATTCCTGGTGGGGCAGGTGGAGGACCACATGGCTAACCTTGTGGTGGCGCAGCTGTTATTCCTCGAGTCAGAGAATCCGGATAAAGATATTCATCTGTATATCAACTCTCCCGGTGGTTCGGTCACTGCAGGGCTTGCGATCTATGACACCATGCAGTTTATTAAGCCGAACGTCAGTACCATGTGTCTGGGCCAAGCAGCCAGTATGGGTGCGTTGCTGTTGGCTGGCGGGGCTAAAGGCAAGCGTTATTGTCTGCCGAACTCGCGGATGATGATTCATCAGCCGCTAGGCGGCTATCAGGGCCAGGCGAGTGATATTGAGATTCATACCCGTGAGATTTTGACCATTCGTGAGAAGTTAAACCGAATTCTTGCGGGCCATACAGGTCAAAATATTGAGACGATCGCCCAGGATACTGAGCGCGATAACTTTATGGATGGCGCCACGGCGGTCAAATATGGCCTAATTGATGCGTTTGTTGACAAGCGGGTTAGCGAGTAGCACGCTAAGATACTCCGTATTGTTGTTAAAAATTTCGGTATGCATCGGTATTTGATCGCGAGATGTGTGCCCGTTGGTTGTTGTGAGGAAGTTTAATGTCTGAGGATCTGACCGGTAAGGGTGGTGATGGCAAGTTGCTGTACTGCTCGTTCTGTGGCAAAAGCCAAGATGAGGTACGCAAGCTGATTGCAGGCCCGTCCGTCTTTATCTGTGATGAGTGCGTTGATCTCTGTAACGATATCATCAGTGAAGAGGTGCAGGAGGCCAGCTCCGAGGAGGCTGGTGATCAGCTGCCAACGCCGCAGGAGATCAAACTGACCCTTGATGAATACGTTATCGGTCAGGAAAAGGCTAAAAAGGTCCTTGCGGTAGCGGTGTACAACCATTACAAGCGATTGCGTTATCAAAGCGCTCAGGATGATGTCGAGCTGGGCAAGAGTAATATTCTGCTGATCGGGCCTACCGGTAGCGGTAAGACGCTGTTGGCTCAGACGCTGGCGCGGTTGCTGAATGTCCCTTTCACTATTGCCGATGCGACGACGCTTACTGAAGCGGGTTATGTGGGTGAAGATGTCGAAAATATCATCCAGAAGTTGCTGCAGAAATGCGACTATGATGTTGAAAAGGCTCAGATGGGCATTGTCTACATCGATGAGATCGATAAGATTTCGCGAAAGTCAGATAATCCGTCTATTACCCGGGACGTTTCGGGTGAAGGGGTGCAGCAGGCGCTGTTGAAGCTGATAGAAGGCACGGTGGCCTCCGTTCCTCCTCAGGGTGGTCGTAAGCATCCGCAGCAGGAGTTTTTGCAGGTCGATACCTCAAGCATACTGTTTATCTGCGGAGGGGCTTTTGCGGGCCTGGAGAAGGTGATTGAGGCGCGTTCCGAGCAGAGCAGTATCGGCTTCTCCGCAGCGGTGCGCTCTAAGGAGAATGGTAAGAGTGTTGGTGAAACGCTGCTGAGTGTTGAAGCCGAAGACCTGGTTAAATATGGTCTGATTCCTGAGTTTGTTGGCCGCTTACCCATGATTGCGACGCTGACTGAGCTGGATGAGGATGCGTTGTTGCAGATTCTGACCGAGCCTAAGAATGCGCTGACACGCCAGTACCATAAGCTCTTCGAGATGGAAGGGGTTGAGGTTGATTTTCGCGAGGATTCACTCAAGGCTATCGCTAAGAAAGCGATGGAGCACAAGACCGGTGCTCGTGGTTTGAGGTCGATTATGGAATCGGCGCTGCTGGATATCATGTTTAAATTGCCGTCACTGGAAAATGTCAGCAAGGTGGTGATTGACGAAGGCGTAATTGATGCGGAATCTGAACCGCTGATGATCTATGCTAATGCGGAGCCTGCGAGTGCCGCGTCCAGCGAATAGGGATTTCTGATAAAAGGGCCGCAACGGCCCTTTTTGTTGTCGGATGTTGTTCTGCAGGCTTGTAAATGAGTCTGACGCCCCCATCATTGTTTCGTTGCAGCTTGTTATTGTTGTGTTTTCACCCGCCCGGGTCTGGCTGTGGCTCGGGTTTTAATGTTCAGAGGCGTTGCATATGGGTCTTGATCACTCGTCAGAAAGTTCCACCGCTCTAGAATTGCCACTGCTGCCTCTGCGTGATGTGGTGGTTTATCCCTACATGGTTATTCCGCTTTTCGTTGGGCGTGAGAAGTCGATCCAGGCGTTGGAGCTGGCGATGGAAGGGGGCAAACAAATACTGCTGGTAGCGCAGAAAAATGCGTCTGTCGATGAGCCCGGCGCTGCGGATGTTTTTTCAATCGGTACTGTGGCTAATATTTTGCAGTTGCTGAAACTCCCCGATGGTACGGTCAAAGTGCTGGTTGAGGGCGCGTACCGTGCTTCGATAGATGCGGTATCCGAAACAGATAATGGTTGGATGGCAACCTATCAGGAGCTGCCAGTCACCGATCTGGGTGAGGAGGGTGAGGTTTTTGTTCGTACGGTGCTGTCACAGTTTGAGCAGTACGTTCAGCTCAATAAAAAAATCCCTTCGGAGGTCTTGGCGTCGCTGGCGGCCATCGAAAATCCACTTCGCCTGGGTGATACCATTGCTGCCCATGTCACGGCGAAATTAGATGAGAAGCAGAATCTTCTCGAGATGACCGATACTCGCGATCGGCTTGAGCGCTTGATGGCATTGATGGAGTCGGAAATCGACTTGGTTAACGTTGAGAAACGGATCCGTGGCCGGGTCAAGAAGCAGATGGAGAAGAGCCAGCGCGAGTATTATCTCAACGAGCAGATGAAGGCGATCCAGAAAGAGATGGGCGATCTGGATGAGGGCGGTAGCCCCAATGAGATCGAGCAGCTGCGACTGCGTATCGAAGAAGTGGGCATGTCTAAAGAGGCCAAGGATAAGGCTGTTAATGAATATAACAAGTTGAAAATGATGTCGCCGATGTCTGCCGAGGCGACGGTGGTGCGCAGTTATATCGACTGGATGGTTAGTCTGCCCTGGAATAAACGGAGTAAGGTACGTCACGATCTGGCCAAGGCGGAGTTGGTGCTGGACGCCGATCATTACGGCCTGGAAGAGGTTAAGGAGCGGATTCTTGAGTACCTCGCGGTGCAACAGCGGGTGCGTAAGCTCAAGGGGCCTGTGCTCTGTCTTGTTGGGCCGCCCGGGGTGGGTAAGACCTCATTGGGTCAGTCTATCGCGCGTGCGACTAATCGAAAATATGTGCGTATGGCGCTGGGTGGCGTGCGTGATGAGGCAGAGATTCGTGGTCATCGACGGACCTATATCGGCTCCATGCCAGGTAAGTTGTTGCAAAAAATCTCTAAGGTCGGCGTTAAGAACCCATTGTTTCTCCTCGATGAGATCGACAAGATGGGTATGGATCAGCGCGGTGATCCGGCGTCGGCATTGCTGGAGGTGCTTGACCCCGAGCAAAATCATACCTTCAACGATCATTACCTCGAGGTTGATTATGATCTCTCGGATGTGATGTTTGTCTGTACCTCCAATTCGATGAATATCCCCGGCCCATTATTGGACCGTATGGAAATCATCCGTATCCCGGGTTATACCGAGGATGAAAAGGTCAAGATTGCCGAGCGTTATCTGCTGCCCAAGCAGATTAAGACCAATGGGCTCAAGCCGGGTGAGGCGATCCTTACTGAGGGTTCTGTCCGCGATATTGTGCGTTATTACACCCGCGAAGCGGGGGTGCGCAGTTTGGAGCGTGAGATTGCCAAGGTGCTGCGTAAAGTGGTGAAAGAGAAGGCGCTGGGTCAGCTCTCCGGTGACTCCAAAATCATTGATGTGGATGATTTAGAGCACTACAGCGGGGTGCGCAAATTTAGTTTCGGGATGGCGGAAGATAAGGACGTGGTTGGCCAGGTAACGGGGCTTGCCTGGACCCAGGTCGGCGGTGAGATCCTCTCCATCGAAGCAGCGGTGGTACCCGGCAAGGGGCGCCAGGTTCATACCGGGTCGCTCGGAGATGTGATGAAGGAATCGATTCAGGCGGCGTTGACTGTGGTTCGCAGTCGTGCAGCTGCGCTGGGTATCGCATCAGATTTTCATGAAAAGCACGATATCCATATTCATGTCCCTGAAGGGGCGACGCCGAAAGATGGGCCTAGTGCCGGTATTGGTATGTGCACGGCGCTGGTCTCCGCATTAACCAATATTCCGGTACGCTCTGATGTGGCAATGACCGGCGAAATTACCCTGCGTGGTCAGGTGTTGCCGATTGGTGGGCTTAAAGAAAAGCTGCTTGCGGCGCATCGCAGTGGTATCAAAACGGTAATTATTCCCGCTGAAAACCTGCGTGATCTGAAAGAAATTCCGGACAATATTAAACAAGAGGTTGAGATTAAGGCGGTGAAGTGGATCGATGAGGTCTTGGCTATTGCTTTGGCAAGTCTACCTAAACCGCTCGAGAGTCAAGTGGAAAAAGAGCTGCCTGAAAAGAAAAAATCCACTAAGACTGGGCGAGGTCAAGTAAGTACTCATTAGGCTGGAAACCGCGTCTTTTGTTGGTTTAGTCGCTTGACAGTGGTTTTGACCAGTTGGTATAAAGTGCGTCGAGCGAGTGCTGTTGGCATAGGTGCAAAACAAAAAAATTTTTTTTTAAGAAGGGGAATCTGAGTGAATAAGTCTGAGTTAATTGATGCGATAGCTGCTTCTGCAGATCTGTCTAAAGCGTCTGCAGGCCGCGCTTTGGATGCGGCGCTAGACGCTGTTACCGGTGCGTTGAAGGATAACGACAGCGTAGCGCTGGTTGGTTTCGGCACGTTTTCTGTCAAGCAGCGTGCTGCGCGCACGGGTCGTAATCCACAGACGGGTAACCCGATCGAGATTGCTGCTGCTACTGTACCGGCGTTTAAAGCGGGTAAAGCTCTGAAGGATGCAGTGAATTAACTATTGGTCTGGTGCCTGTTTTTTTGTCTGTTATAACAAAATTGTACAGGGGTGGTCGTCTATTCGGTTAGAATAAAGGCGTGTCACGCTGGGGGCTGCGGGTTTTAATCCTGTTCGTTCCGTCAAATGAAAGGGCGCATCAATGGATGCGCTTTTTTTTTAAACAACTCCGTTAGTTACAGCTTGGATGAGATAGCATCTGAGCATATTTACAGGCAGAGGACTGCATGCTTCAGAATCTCAGAGAGAGTTCCCAGGGGATTATCGCCAGGGTGATCGTCGGCTTTATCATTCTTACATTTGCCCTGTGGGGGGTCGATTCCCTTATGGGGCTCGCATCAGATCCTGGCGCACCGGTAACGGTCAATGGTGTCGATATCAGCGAGGCTGAAATTCAAAATGGAATTGAGATGCAGCGCCGTCAGCTGATCTCTCAGATGGGTGAAAATGTTGACCCTTCTATGCTGGATGACAGTTTGTTACGGCGCATGGTGATTGAGGGGTTGATTGAACAGTCGTTGCTGCTGCAGTCCGCTGAACAGCAGGGACTAGCGGTGAGTACTCAGGCGCTGGATCAGATTATTCTCAATACCCGTGAGTTTATGATAGAGGATCGTTTTGATCGGGATCAGTTTTCTGCGGTGCTGCGTAACGCCGGGCTGACCCCTATGATGTATCGCGCTCTGTTGCGTAAAGAGTTGTTGATGGGGCAGGAGCAGAGTGCCATTGCGGCTACCGCTTTTACCTTGGCAGCCGAGGCGAAAACCATTGCGGCGATTGATCAGCAGACCCGGGATGCCCGGTTTCAGCTGGTTCCGTTGAACGATATGCTCGCAGGTGCGCAGGTCAGTGATGCCGAAGTTGAGGCGTACTATCAGGCCAATCAGGCTGCATTCCTGTCCCCTGAACAGCTGGCGCTTGAATATATTGAGCTTAATCGCAGCGATCTGAGCGGTGATATTGAGATTGATGAGGCTGAACTGCAGACCCAGTTCCAGCAGTTACAGGCGGGTTTTGAGGGTCAGGAAGCGCGTGATGCAGCGCATATCCTGATTGCGATCACAGACGATCGTGATACGGAAAAGGCTAAAGAGCAAGCTCAGCGGCTCAGCCTGGAGCTTGCGGCAGGCGCTGATTTTTCTGAGTTGGCCAGACAGCACTCCGACGATGAGGGCTCTGCTGCCGATGGCGGGGCGCTTGGTCTGGTTGAGCAAGGGGTGATGGTCCCTGAGTTTGAGGAGGCGTTGTTTGCGCTGCAGTCCGGTGAGGTCTCAGGTCCGGTGGAGACTGACTTTGGTTATCATCTGATCAAGCTCCACAGTATCGACAAGGGGGATCCGCCCAGCTTTGACAGTGTGCGCGGAGAGCTTGAGGCTGCGCAGCGTGATCAGAAATCGGAGGCGCGTTTTGTCGAGTTGTCTGAGGAGTTGGCAGACCTGAGCTTTTCGGCCTCTGATCTTCTCGAGCCTTCGGAGCAGTTGCAGTTAGCGATAAAAGCGACACAGTTGTTCGGTCGAGAGGGCGGTGCGGAGCCGCTTACTGCGGATCCTCGTGTGCTCAGGGCCGCATATTCGGATGATGTGTTGAACCAGGGTCATAACTCTGAGCTGATCGAGTTGAGTCGGGATCGGGTGGTGGTGATTCGTCTTAAGCAGCACAACCCGGCAGCCGCGCAAGTTCTGGCAGACGTTCGTGATCAGATTCTAGCCCAACTTAAGCAGCAGAAAGCCGAGCAGTTGGTGCAGGAGCGGGCGCAGATTATTTTGGCCGAAGCGAAGGGGTTGGGTGCCGATGCGTTGCTTTCCGCGCCTTGGCAGCAGCAGGATAACATCGCCCGCTCGGCATCGAATCTTGATCCGCAGCAGGTCGCAGCGCTGTTCAAAATGCCCAAGCCTGCCGCGGGGGGGGTGAGTTGGACCCTGGCCAAGCTGGCAGATGGTAGTGCCGCGGTCATGGGGCTTACCGCCGTAAATCCGGGCGCGGAGCCCGAGCCGGAAGCGCTGCAGGCGATGTCGGGTTACCTGGCTAACCGAAATGGCCAGTCCGATTATGCGTCTCTGATCCGAAGCTTGAAATCCAGCGCCGAGGTAGAGCGCTGAGCGCTGAGCGCTCGGTGCGAAGCCTAAGGGAGCCCTAGGGCTCCCTTTTTTGCTAGTGCTGGTGTTAGAGCTGGTGTTGTTAAGCCATTCTGCTGGGTTTTATCATGAGTCTTATATTGGGGATTGATCCCGGATCGCGTATCACCGGTTTTGGGGTGATCAGCCTGGTAGGGTCGCGGCAGGAATATGTCGCTAGTGGTTGTATCCGGATTAAAGGCGATCATCTGCCGGATCGGCTGCAGCAGATCTATGAAGGGGTCGTGGAAATTATTACCCTGTATCTGCCGCAAGAGATGGCAATTGAGCAGGTGTTTATGTCTAAAAATGCCGACTCGGCCTTAAAGCTTGGCCAGGCTCGGGGAGCGGCAATTGTTGCGGGTGCGATGCAGGGCTTGGCGGTTTCTGAATATGCGGCGCGGGCGGTAAAGCTGGCCGTAGTGGGCAAGGGCTCGGCGGAGAAGGCGCAGGTGCAGCATATGGTCAGTTCTATTCTTAAATTGCCGGGCCTGCCGCAAGAAGATGCCGCCGATGCGCTGGCTATCGCGCTCTGTCATGCCTATACCCGTCAGGGACAGGTGCGTTATGCGAGTGCGCGTTCAAGCCTGCGGTCGATAAAGTAAGCTCCTCCCCCCCCAAAAAAAATGATCGCCAGGAGAAAGGTAGATGATCGGTAGGCTCAAAGGCACGTTGGTTGAAAAGCAGCCACCTCATTTGTTGATCGATGTGCAGGGTGTAGGTTACGAGGTTGAGGCGCCCATGAGCACCGTTTTTAATCTTCCGGTGTTGGGTCAGTCCGTTGAGTTGTATACCCATTTTGTGGTGCGAGAGGACGCGCAGTTGTTATTCGGTTTCGCCACCAGGGAGGAGCGGGCGTTGTTTAGGACTCTGATTAAAGTCAGCGGAGTAGGTCCCAAATTGGCTATCGCGATACTCTCGGGTATAGGTGCCGATGATTTTGCCCGCTGCGTCAACCACGACGACAGCGCCGCCTTGGTTAGGATACCGGGGGTCGGGAAAAAAACGGCAGAGCGCTTGGTTGTGGAGATGCGGGACAAGATGCGTGACTGGTTGCCCCTGGGGAGTGGTTTTGAGCTGGCCGGAGATGCAATGGCCGGCAGCGCTGCTAGTGCGATTCAGGAGGCGGAGAGTGCGCTCATTGCGCTCGGTTACAAGCCTGTTCAAGCCACCAAGGCCGTAGCGCAGGCGCATAAGCAGCTGGGTTCAGGCAGCGCGGAGGCGCTGATCCGTCAATCACTCAAGAGTATGGTTTAAGGCTGCGATAGACTATCATTCGCACCCCTGATCTTGTTGTTGTCTATTTGAGATTGAAATGATTGAAACCGACCGGTTTATCGCTCCTCAACCGCGTTCTCGCGTTGAAGAGGTTCAGGATCGCGCTATCCGTCCTCGCTCTCTGGCCGAGTATGTAGGTCAACCGGCGGTCCGCGAGCAGATGGAGATCTTTATCCCCGCTGCCCGTAATCGCTCTGAGCCGCTCGATCATACGTTGATCTTCGGACCACCCGGGCTGGGGAAAACCACGTTGGCACATATTATTGCCAACGAGATGGGTGTTGATATGAAGTCGACGTCCGGTCCGGTGCTGGAGAAGGCGGGCGATCTGGCTGCGATGCTGACCAATCTTGAACCGGGCGATGTGCTTTTTATTGATGAGATTCATCGCTTGAATCCTGCGGTCGAGGAGGTGCTCTATCCTGCGATGGAGGACTACCAGCTTGATATTATGATCGGAGAAGGGCCTGCTGCCCGCTCGATAAAACTGGATCTTCCGCCCTTTACGTTGGTCGGTGCGACTACCCGGGCCGGTTTGTTGACCTCGCCGTTGCGTGACCGCTTTGGTATTGTTCAGCGTCTGGAGTTTTACAGCGTTGAAGATCTGGTCAGTATTGTCACCCGTTCGGCCGGATTGATGGGGGTCGGTATCGATGAGACGGGCGCCCGTGAGATATCGCGTCGTTCTCGGGGTACCCCGCGGATCGCCAATCGGCTGCTACGACGTAACCGTGATTATGCCGAGGTTAAAGCGGATGGCTATATCACCGGAGCCGTCGCAGACCTTGCGCTGAACATGCTGAATGTTGACAGTCACGGATTCGATCATATGGATCGACGCTTGCTGTTGGCGATGATCGAAAAGTTTGATGGCGGGCCTGTGGGCATCGATAGTCTATCTGCATCGATCAGCGAAGAGCGGGATACGATTGAGGATGTTATCGAGCCCTTCCTGATACAGCAGGGTTATATCATGCGTACCTCACGCGGACGGGTGCTGACGAAGCTTGCCTATCAGCACTTTGGTATGGAATCGCTGCATCGGGGCGAGCATGACTGATTCTGCCCCGCATCGGTGTGGCTTTCGGGTCTATATCGAAGATACTGATCTGGGAGGAATAGTTTATTACGTCAACTATTTAAAGTTTATGGAACGTGCCCGTACCGAATTGCTGCGTTCGCTGGGGTTTCAGCAGCAGGCGCTACTGCAACAAGGGTTAGTCTTTGTGGTGCATAGCCTCAGCGCGCGTTATCGGCAACCGGCGCGACTGGATGATGAACTTATTATCCAAACCGCTATCCAACGCCAGTCGGCAGCCAGTTTGATTTTCGAGCAACGGGTGCTTCGGTCCGATGATGGCACACTGCTCTGCAGTGCCGAGGTTAAAATAGCCTCGGTTGACAGCGAATCACTTAAGCCGGTACCGATCCCCGCTCAGTTAACCCAACAATTGACCCGCTATCGGATTCTGTCTTAGACGGGCAGGACCGTGCGAACACGCCAATGAGGAGAGTTTTTGGTGGTAGATAAAATGTCGATGTGGAGTCTGGTGGTTAATGCCAGTCTCGTTGTTCAGCTGGTGATGCTAGCCCTGTTGCTGGTCTCTGTGGTCTCCTGGGTGATGATCTTCCAGCGCCGCAGTTATCTGGCTAAGTCGCGGCGTACGCTGCGTCAATTTGAAGAGAAATTCTGGTCGGGTATCGATCTGAGTACGCTGTTTCGCGATGTAAACAGCAATCCCAACCCCGACAGTGCGTTGGAGAATATCTTCCGTGCGGGGATCAAGGAGTTTACCCGCCTGCGGCAGCAGACCGATGCCGATCCGGATGCTGTGATGGACGGGGTTCAGCGAGCGATGCGGGTTGCTTTGTCGCGTGAAGAGGAGAAGCTCGATACCCATCTGTCGTTCTTGGCTACCGTGGGTTCAACCAGTCCTTATGTCGGTCTGTTTGGCACCGTCTGGGGGATTATGAATTCCTTCCGAGGGCTGGCCAATATGCATCAGGCAACGCTTGCCAGTGTGGCCCCCGGTATCTCAGAGGCGTTGATCGCGACTGCGATGGGATTGTTTGCGGCTATCCCGGCAGTTATCGCTTACAACCGTTATGCGTCCCAGGTCGAGATCATGATGAATAGCTATGCGACCTTTGCCGAGGAGTTTTCCAGCATTCTGCACCGTCGCGTGCATGGTTCAGGTTGAGGGCTAGCAAATGATTCGTATGCCCAAGCCCAAGCGTAAACTCAATGCCGAAATTAATGTCGTGCCCTATATCGACGTGGTGATGGTGTTGCTGATTGTGTTTATGATCACTGCGCCTATGTTGACCCAGGGGGTCGATGTGCAATTGCCGAAGGTGGGCGCAGAGCCTGTCGACAGTCGGGATCAGGAGCCGCTGATCGTATCTGTCGATGCTCAAGGCCAGTATTTTGTTGATGTTGGCGGCGATCCGCTGCAGCCGGTGGTGCTGGCGCTGGCCGTTGAGCGGGTCGGTAAAATCCTCAGTAGTAACCCCAAGAAGCGGGTTCTGGTGCGGGGTGATCGTAGCGTCAGCTACGGTAAAGTGGTTGAACTGATGGCGGGGCTCCAGGGCGTCGGGGCTTCCAGTGTCGGCTTGGTAACCGAATAACGATGAACACGGGCACTAAGAGTTATATTCTGCCGGTTTTGATGGCGCTGTTACTGCACGGCGGGATTGTGCTGTTAACGGCATCGACCTGGTTTGATAGCAGTAGTGATCACCGCCGGGTCATCCCGCGACATGTGCAAGCGGAATTGGTAGACCTGCGCAGTTTGAACCCGGCTAACGATGATCGTCAGCGTAAGGTCGACGCGAAGAAGAAAGCCGACGCGAAGAAGAAAGCCGACGCGAAGAAGAAAGCCAACGCGAAGAAGAAAGCCAACGCGAAGAAGAAAGCCAACGCGAAGAAAAAAGCCGACGCGAAGAAGAAAGCCAGTTCGAAGAAAAAGGCCGACGCGAAGAAAAAAGCCGACGCGAAGAAAAAGGCCGACGCGAAGAAAAAGGCCGACGCGAAAAAGCTAACTGAGCAGAAAGCTAAGCAGGAGCAGTTGAGCAGAGCTGCGGCGCTTAAAAAGGCTAAGCAGCAGGCTGCCGATGCCCGCCAAAAAGCGGCAGCGAAGCAACTGGCGGAGCAGGTCGAGCTTGAGCGGCAGCGGCTGGCGGAACGCGAAGTACAACAGCAGGTTGAGCGTGAGTTGCAAGCGCAGGCGGAGGCCGAAAAGGCCTGGAACGCCAAGGCAGAGCAACTAGTTGCGTCTGCAGAAGATGTCATTGCCAGGGGGGTACGGTCACAGTGGCGTAGACCGCCTTCGGCCCGTAACGGCATGGTCGTTGGGGTGCGGATCCACCTTTTGCCAACGGGTGAGGTGGATGATGCTTACGTGATTGATCCCAGTGGCGACGAGGCCTTCGATCGGAGTGCGGTTAACGCCGTTTTGAAAGCCGAACGTTTCCCCGAATTACAGGTGATCGATCCGGTGGTGTTCGATCGTTATCTGCGCCAGGTTACACTAACGTTCCGGCCGGAAGATCTGCGTCGGTGAGGTATGCTAGCGGGTCGCTATGACAGTTGTTAAACAGAGGATTGAAACCAGATGAGACGAGTAGGATTTCTGCTGATTATGCTGCTGTCGTCGCTGGCACGGGCGGAGTTGACCATCGAAATCACTCAGGGCATCGATGCGCCAGTGCCGATCGCGGTGGTGCCTTTTGGTTGGCAGCAGCCCCAGTCGTTGCCGGAGGATGTGGCTGGAATTGTCGCGGCTGACCTGCACCGAAGTGGTCTGTTTGCGTTGATGCCGCGTAATACCATGCTTAGTTTCCCCAGTCAGCCCAGTGAGGTTTATTACCGCGACTGGCGCTTGGCCAATCAGGAGTATCTGCTGGTCGGTAAGGTTGAGCCTGAGCCTGGTAATCGGTTCCGGATTCAGTACGAGCTTTTTGATGTGGTTAAAGAGCAGCGGATACTGGCGGATTATATCAGTGGCAGTGCTGCCCAGCTGCGCCTGATGTCGCATCGTGTTGCCGATTCAATCTATCAAAAGTTAACCGGAATCCCCGGCGCCTTTGCAACTAAAATTGTCTACATCAGCGCCCAACGGCTGAGCCAGGATGATTATCGTTATCAACTGGAGTTAGCCGATGCGGATGGTGCGAATGCCCGAACCATTCTCAAGTCCAGGCAGCCTATTCTGTCGCCCTCGTGGTCTCGCGATGGTAAGAACCTGGCCTATGTCTCTTTTGAGACTAATCGACCGGCTATCTATATTCAAAATTTGCAAACCGGCGCCCGCGAGCGGGTCACTAGTTACCCGGGTCTTAACGGTGCGCCCGCATGGTCGCCTGATGGTAAAAAACTAGCGCTGACCCTCTCAAAAGATGGTAATCCAGAGATCTACGTGCTGGAACTTTCGAGTCGTAAGTTGACCCGCATAACCCGTCACTACGGTATTGATACCGAGCCGGCTTGGGCGCCCGATGGCAAGTCCATTCTGTTCACCTCCAATCGGGGAGGCCCGCCCCAAATCTACCAAAAGGAGCTGGCGTCGGGCTGGGTAGAGCGGCTGACGTTTGAAGGTGATTATAATGCCAAGGCCCATCTGACCTATGATGGTCATCAACTTGTAATGGTGCATCGCAATAATGGGGTGTTCCATATTGCCGTTCAGGACCTTAAAACCGGTCGCTTAGATATTTTAACGGACACCTTGTTGGATGAGTCGCCGAGCATTGCGCCCAACGGCAGTATCGTTATGTATGCGACTAAAATTGATTCCAAGGAGGTCCTGGCTGCCGTGTCACTGGATGGTCAGGTCAAATTCCGACTTCCATCCACGCGGGGTAATGTTCGCGAACCCTCCTGGTCGCCCTATCTCAATTGAGCGGCTTACACAGGCGTCCGATTGCGTTGTAATTGGCAAAGAGCGGAAAAATAAGGGTTTGTCAGGTTCGATCGTACAATCCCTGGTTGGCATGGGTTATAATCACGGGTCTGGTCCTGAAGCTTGCAATAAATCATTCGAAGCAGTACTTTTAGGTCAAAAATAATCTGGGTATTAATTTTAGGAGCTTATAATGCGCGTTGTAAATTTCAGCAAAGTAGTCGCAGTGGCCGCTGCCATCGTGTGGATGAGCGGTTGTAGCTCAACCAGTACCTCCACTGACAGTACCGCTAGCACCGACGCTCAGGCGCCTGTTGTTCAGCAGCCGGTTGTCGAACCTGTTAAAGCCATAGGTGCAGGAGCCGATGGCAGCATGCAGAGTGGTCAGATGACCGATGACAGCATGGGCAAGGCAGCGATTGCTGATCTACAGACCGTGTTCTATTTTGATTTTGACAAGGCCGTGGTGCCTGCTGATGCCTTTGAGGACTTGAGTGCCCATGCCAAGTACCTGTCCGCTAATCCTGATGCGCGTTTGGTATTGGAAGGTCATGCCGATGAGCGTGGAACCCGCGAATATAACATGGCCCTGGGCGAGCGGCGTGCCAAATCAGTCAGTCGTTTTCTGACCGTACAGGGAGCCGGTAGCAATCAGATTGAAGTGGTGAGCTACGGTGAAGAGCGTCCGGCGGCGATGGGGAATGACAACCAGTCTTGGAGCCAGAATCGCCGTGTTGAGTTAAAGTACAGTCGCTAAACTATGATCAGACCTGTAACTAAAATAGTCGCTGTGCTGCTGGGTGGGTTCTATGTCCCTCTAGTCTTAGCCGCCAGCGGCGTACCTGTGGTTGATCGGACTGAATCATCACCAAGCTCGGTAGCTGAGCCGGTGGCATTACCGGTAGCTGGCGCAGGCGCTTCGTATCAGCCTGGTCCCTCCAGCTCTGTTGTTGCCGTCGTGCCGGGTATCTCCGTTTCTGCCAATGCCGAGCTGTTGATGATGCTTGATCAGTTGCAGGAGGAGGTGCGCTTCCTGCGGGGTCAGGTTGAGGAGCAGCAGAATCAGCTACGGCGGCTACAGGTCAATCAGCGGGATCGTTATCGTGATCTGGATCGCCGTCTTAGTCTGTTAAATCAGCGCCCTGCTGATGCGTCTGGTGTTTCGGTTGCGGCTTTACCCAGGGCGTTACCTTCGACACATTCTGCTTCTGCTACCGGTTCGGCGGTTGTGACTCCTGCCAGTCGTACACAGACCTCTGCTGCGACGGGTGCGCTAGCGTCTGCGGATGTCTCCGCTGCTCAGGCCTATAAAGCGGCCTTTTCATTAGTTCGGGAGGGTGATTTTGATCAGGCGCTGGCGGCCTTTGAAGGGTTTTTACAGCAGTATCCAGGCAGTAGCTTGACCGCTAATGTGTTGTATTGGACTGGAGAGGTTCATCGGGCTAAGCCCGCGGCGGATCAGCAGCGCGCGCGCCTTGCTTACGAGCAGCTGCTAGCGCGTTATCCTGACCACCCTAAGGCTGCTGAAGCGTTTTATAAGCTGGGTCTCTCCTACCAAGAGATGGGGCAGCTCGATAATGCTAAGGACGCTATGTCCAAGGTGATCGAACTCTTCCCCGATCAAGCGCCTGCGGGCATGGCCCGGGATTTCTTACAGCAATACCGTTAACTGTTTAACCCGCATGTGGTCTGTCTGGAGGCTGCAGAGCGGTTCCTATTTCTGATTGATGTCGAGTCGTTCATGTCTGTTGTTGCAAAAAAAGCCGTAGTGCTGCTTTCCGGGGGCTTGGATTCCGCCACGACGCTGGTGCTGGCTCACCAAGCGGGTTATCAATGTTATGCGTTGAGTTTCAATTACGGTCAGCGTGCGCTGGCTGAGTTACAGGCGGCTGAGGAGGTTGCTGCTCATGCGGGTGTGGTTGAGCACAAGACCATTCGCTTTGATCTGGGTGACATTGGCGGCTCGGCACTGACTGACCACAGTATTGATGTTCCAGACCAGCTCGGGCAGGGGGTTCCGGTCACCTATGTGCCCGCACGCAATACACTGTTTTTGTCGATGGCCCTAGGGTGGGCCGAGGTGCTTGAGGCGCAAGCTATTTTTATTGGGGTTAATGCGGTGGATTATTCCGGCTATCCCGATTGTCGGCCTGAATTTATTGCGGCGTTTCAGGCGATGGCCAATGTTGCGACCAAGGCCGGTATTGATGGCAAGCCGATTCGCATTGAGACGCCACTGATCGATTTGACCAAAGCGCAGATTATTCAACAGGGGATTGCTGCGGGTTTGGATTACAGTCTCACTGTGTCCTGTTATCAAGCGGATGCACAAGGGCGTGGCTGCGCTGTCTGTGACAGCTGTCGGTTAAGAGCCCAGGGGTTTGCAGACGCATCGGTGGCAGACCCTACGCGCTATCAGTAGCGGGCGATCAGTAGTCGTTGTCGATAGCGCGTTTGATTTTTGATTATAGGGCGCTATCATAGTCTCCGCCACGGCGCAGGCTGCTTTCTGTGGATAGTATTGGCTTTGGTCAGTCCAGCCAAATTCTCGGTCAGCCTCTTAGGTTTATATCGACAACGTCTGGCATCGCTAGTTATCACTACAAGGTTGCCGTTACAGTTACCCAATGAAGATTATTATGCTAACAGACCAACAGATTGCAGAGCGAGTTCTGGTGCAGGAGCACCTTGCTCATAGTTTCAAGCATGCGGATCTAAGTGTTGATCAGGTCTTGGAGTACAAAAGCAGGATTAAACACCTGTTAAAGGAGCAGGACGCCTGTCTGGTTGCGCACTATTATACTGATTCACTGCTCCAAGAGCTGGCTGAAGAGACCGGTGGTTGTGTCGCGGACTCTCTGGAGATGGCGCGTTTTGGTAATGAACACCCGGCATCGACGCTGATCGTCGCAGGGGTCCGTTTTATGGGTGAGACCGCGAAGATCTTGAATCCGGAAAAGCGGGTATTGATGCCGACGTTAGAGGCAACCTGTTCATTGGATATCGGTTGTCCTGTTGCTGAGTTCACTGAATTTTGTGATGCCCATCCCGACCATAAAGTGGTGGTATACGCCAATACCTCGGCGGAAGTGAAAGCTCGGGCCGACTGGGTAGTAACCTCCAGTTGTGCACTGGAAATTGTCGAGTATCTGGCCGATCAAGGCGAGAAAATCATCTGGGCCCCTGATAAACATCTGGGTGGCTATATTCAGGATCAGACCGGTGCGCAGATGCTGATGTGGGACGGCTCCTGCATCGTCCATGAGGAGTTCAAAGCCCAGGGGCTTAGCGCTCTGAAGCACGTTTATCCCGATGCCGCTATTCTGGTCCATCCTGAGTCACCGGCTGCGATGGTCGCGCTGGCCGACTGCGTTGGGTCCACCAGCCAGTTGATCAAAGCGGCTCAAACACTGCCTAATCCTGATTTTATAGTGGCTACCGATCGCGGTATTTTTTATAAGATGCAGCAGGCGGCACCCGGCAAGAATTTTATAGAAGCGCCGACTGCTGGCAGCGGAGCAACCTGCCGTAGTTGTGCGCATTGTCCGTGGATGGCGATGAACGAACTTGAAAATCTGGTTACGGTGCTGGAACGTGGCGATCAAGAGATCAAGGTCGATGCGCAGTTACGCGAGCGCGCATTGCTTCCGCTGCAGCGTATGTTGGATTTTTCCGCGCAGCTTAAGGCGGCAAAAATAACCACCTGAGAGACACCGGCGAACAACGCTGGGTTGCCGTTAACACCGCTACCGCAGCAGCGCTAGCGGTTTTCTGTGCGTTATCTCTCCAGGCTTTTGCGGATCTGCTCCGTGTCTTTAAGGCGCTGTTCGATTAGCGCACGCTGGTGCTCGCTGATGTCGGGTTGCTTCAAGGCGAGTTGCAGATGCTGCTTGGCTTTAACAACGGCGCCTATCAGCAGAAAATACTCGCTACGCGCCAAGTGCACGCCTGTTATATCGTTGATCAGGCCGTTCGCTTCCGCCAGTTGATACCAGAGTTGAATGTCGTCTGGGTAGGCCCTGCTGTGCTGCTGGAGCAGGTCAACCACCTGTTGCTGTGCGCCCTGCTGATGGTAAGCCTTCGCTAGCAGCATGGTGATCGGATGATTGCCGGGGTAGAGCTCAAGCAGTTGCTGAAGTTGCTGGCTGGCCCGCTCGGGGTGTCCGGCTACCAGCCAGAGTTCAGCCTGGAGGAGTTGAAAGTTGAGCCGATCTGGCGCCTGTTCAAGCAGTAGATTGAGTTGCTGCTGCGCTTGCGGCAGGTGTCTGCTCCGGAGCGCGCTGAAGGCCAGTCCATACCGGTTTGCAACGCTGGGATCGGCTGCAACCGCGTCACTGTATTTTAGGTAGGCAGCGGAGTTGTTGTTTAGCGCCAGTACCTGAGCGCGGGTCCTGATGATCTGGTAGCTCAGGCTGTTAACCGTTCCGTTTGTGCTGAGTTGTGATGAGCGGTTCAGTGCGTCTGCAATCCGGGACTCTGTCACCGGGTGGGTCAGTAGGAATTCCGGCGGTTTTCTGCCCAGGTTGGCGCTGGAGCGTTGCAGTTGTGAGAACATCCGCGGCATCGCTGCCGGATCGTAACCGGTATCAGCCAATACTTGCATACCGATTCTGTCTGCTTCCTGCTCATTACTGCGGCTGAACGCCAGACTGCGCTCAACGGCAGCGGCCTGGCCCCCCATGATGGTCGCCATGCCTGCCTGGTTGTCTGTGGTGGCCATCAATAAAATACCGGCCAGGGTCGTTGCCAGCTGTAGCGGCAGATTTTTTTGTTCCTCTGCCAGTCGCTGAGCGTAATGACGCTGGCTCAGGTGAGACAGTTCGTGGGCCAGTACCGAAGCAAATTCGCCCTCAGTGGCGGAGAACAGAAACAGTCCGCTATTGACACCGATGATGCCCCCGGGGACCGCGAATGCGTTAAGGTTGTTGTTGTTGATGACAACCAGAGTCAGGCGGCGGTCGGATAAGGCGCTGTAAACCGACAGTCGTTGCAGTAGCGTTTTGATGAAGCTGTAGGTAACGGGGTCATCCAGCAGAGGGGCCTGGGCGCGCAGGGTTCTTACCCAGGCGTTGCCAAGCTGGTGTTCCTCGTCCAGGGAGACAATGCCGGAGCTGCTGTCACCCAATAGCGGGAGTTGATCTGCATGCGCCGGGCTCAGCAATGCTAGGCTAAGGCATAGGGCACGGCAGCGGGCTTTAATGGTGTGTTTCATCGGTTTAAGTCCAACAGCCCGGCAGTTTATAGTGATCCCTGCGTCGCATGTGGTATAAAGTCGGTTAGTTTTTAAATACGTTCCAGCCGTCGCGTATAACGGTCCGGCTACTATACCCTCTGGAGTTTTCAAATGTCAGTTGAAGTCGAGCGCGATTGTACGGTTGCACAGCGATTGGATGTCTGTGGCCTGAGTTGTCCGCTGCCGCTGTTGAAAGCTAAGCAGGCTTTGAATCGACTCCAGCCCGGTGACGTGTTGCAGGTGCTCGCCACGGATGCAGGATCGGTTCGGGATTTTAAGGCGTTTACCGATCAGTCGGGTGATCAATTGCTGCAAGCCAGTGAGGACGAGGGTCAATTTACCTATTTAATTCGTAAAGCCGGGGCCTAGCAACCCGTCGGGCTTAACGCTGATCTACTACGAGAAAGCCGACTTTGGCCATTTTCCGCTCTCTTTTTCGTTTAATAGAACCACTATTAGCCTCAAAAGAGTTCGAAAACTGTCTCAAATCGGTCTTCCCCTCGCTACGATCGGTCAAGTCCGACGAAACTGCTAGTTTCGGCTTAATTGCCTGTCGCCAGGCGCATAACCAGACGGTTTACAGAGAGCTAATTCTTAATGTTCAAGGTGGTTAATAGCTGGATAGAACGGTACTTCAGTGATGAAGAAGCGTTGTTGTTGTTTGTTTTTTTGGCGATGGCACTGGTCATCATCATGACCCTTGGATCGACTCTGGCACCTGTTTTTGCGGGTTTGATCATCGCGTTTCTGATGCAGGGGCTGGTTCAGAAATGCAAGCATATTGGTATGTCGCATACGCTTGCCGTGACCCTGGTGTTTATCGCCTTCATCAGCGCGTTTATGGCGCTGTTGTTGATCGTTATTCCCCAGGTTTGGCGTCAGTTGGCGAGCTTGCTCAACGAGCTACCGCGGATGTTGAAAGAGGGGCAGTCGGTGCTGATGCTGCTTCCCCAGCAGTATCCGGACCTGATCTCGGCGAACCAGGTTGCGGTCCTGACCGAGCAGGCAGGCGCTGAAATTGGTAGGCTGGGGCAGGCGGTTGTAACCTCGTCGATGTCGTCGATTGCCAATCTGGTTCAGGTGCTGATCTACATTGTTCTGGTGCCGATTTTGGTTTTTTTCTTTATGAAAGACGGCAGTTTGATTGCGCGCTGGTGGACCTCGTTTCTGCCTGAAAAGCGCAGGATTCTGACTCAGGTCGGCAGCGAGATGGATATTCAGATCGCCAACTATGTCCGTGGCAAGGTGGTGGAGATTAGCGTAGTCGGCGCGGTGTCTTACGTCGCCTTTATCATCCTGGGGCTTAATTATGCCGCGTTACTGGCGCTGATTGTGGGGTTATCGGTGGTGATCCCCTATATAGGTGCCGCCCTGGTTACGCTTCCGGTTGCAATGATCGCTTTCTTTCAATGGGGTTGGACTAACGAGTTTTTCTACCTGATGGCGGCCTACGGCATTATTCAGGCGCTGGATGGTAACGTGCTGGTACCGTTGCTGTTTTCGGAAGCCGTGAACCTTCATCCGGTCGCGATTATCGTTGCGGTGTTGGTGTTTGGTGGGTTGTGGGGATTTTGGGGGGTGTTTTTTGCGATTCCGCTAGCGACGTTGCTAAAGGCGGTGATGCACGCCTGGCCGCAAAAAAATATGTTAGAGCGGGTGGCAGAATAGCTCCGAGCCGTTTGTATCGGTACGTGGCTCGGATCCACATTAGGTGTTTAAACGGACCATTTACGTCAATTATTCATGCTTAGGTTAGAGCAGGATTTGGGCGCTATGGTCTTTGGTCTTGACCTTGTTGATGATGTTTATAAGGGTGCCCTGCTCATCGATGATGAAGCTGGTGCGGACCGTGCCCATATACTCCTTGCCCATGAACTTTTTCAGCTGCCAGGTACTGTAAAGATCATGAACGCTGTGATCCTCGTCGGCAATGAGAGCAAAGGGCAGTGCATTTTTGGCGATGAAGTTTTGATGACGCTTGGGTGAGTCGGTACTGATTCCCAGTACCACGTAGCCAGCATCGACAAGCTGCTGGTGATTATCCCGTAAGTTGCAGGCCTGAGCGGTGCAGCCAGGCGTTGAGTCTTTGGGGTAGAAATAGAGAACCACCTTGCGGCCGTTGAATTGTGACAGTGAGATTGGCGCACCCTGTTGATCGATAGCGCTGAAATCCGGGGCTTTTTGGCCAACGGCTAGGGTCATGATAAATCTCCGGTGGTTAGCATAGAACGATGCTTCGGTTTGTGTAGGGAAAATGCTAACAGGGTGGCCGTTAGCAGTAATTAATTGAAACGCTAGTTACGCTGACCGTTTCGCTTGGTTAGAATAGCAGGCTTGTGGAGAGTCCGTTAGAGGGCTTTTACCCCCGTTTTTTGGGGATACATTCGATAGTGTGATGGAGAAGAGCGATGATTACGGGCAGTCTGGTTGCGTTGGTTACCCCTATGTCCCCGACCGGGGAGCTGGATTGGGCTGGCCTCGATAAACTGATAGATCTTCACATCGACTCGGGCACCGGTGCCATCGTGGCGGTAGGTACCACGGGTGAATCGGCAACCCTGGATTGTGACGAGCATTGCCGTGTGATCAAGCATGTGGTGCAGCGGGTTGCGGGGCGTACTGCGGTTATCGCTGGCACCGGGGCCAACTCCACCAAAGAAGCGATTGCGCTGACGGAAGCTGCCAGACAAGCAGGTGTCGATGCTTGTTTGCTGGTCACACCCTATTACAATAAGCCTACCCAAGAGGGCTTGTACCAGCACTTCAAGGCGATCGCCGCAGCGGTAGATGTGCCCCAGATTCTGTACAACGTACCGGGACGAACCGCCTGTGATCTGCTGCCAGAGACCGCACTGAGACTGGCCGAGATCTCCAATATCATCGGTATCAAAGAAGCAACGGGGGATCTTGAGCGGGCCAAGCTGCTGATCAAAAATGCCCCTGCTGGGTTTGCTATCTATTCCGGCGATGACGCCACCGCGCTTGAACTGATTATACTGGGCGGGCAGGGCAATATCTCGGTGACGGCCAATGTGGCGCCCCGGCAGATGGCAGAGATGTGCGCGCTGGCACTGGCCGGCAAGGCGGATGAAGCCCGTGCTCTTAATCGCCGCATCGATCATCTGCATCGTGACCTGTTTGTAGAATCGAGTCCGATTCCGGTTAAGTGGGCGATGCACGAGATGGGGCTGATTGATACGGGTATCCGTTTGCCGCTGACCCCGCTGTCTGACAATTGCCACCAGCGACTCCGTGAAAGCTTAAAAGCTGCTGAGTTGCTGTAAGTGTCGATATATTCATACCGCCCTGTTGTCGCTATCTCAGTGATTTTACTGAGTGGCTGTAGTGCCCTGACCGATAATGATCTGATCGGAGGGGAGGATGCTGTGCTCCGTGATCGTGGTCAAGACTATGAAATGTCTGGGGTTGCCAAGGCGCTGGTGATTCCTTCTGGGCTTGATTCGGATAAAATCAGGGATCTGTTAGTGGTGCCTGAGATAGGCATGGCTGCGATCGCATCGGATCGGGAGTTCGAGATTCCAAGGCCGGACTTTTTTATCGTCGAAGCAGGCAGTGATCGCGTTAATCTGACCCGGGATGGTCAAGAGCGATTGATCATTGTCAATGAGTCGCTGCCTCAGGTGTGGGACAAGCTGCAAACATTTTGGGATCAGATTAACCAAAAAATTGTTCTGACTGATCCGCAGCAAGGGTTGATGGAAACCGCCTGGATCGACAGTGGCGAGGAGCCGCCCGGTTTTTTTTCACGCTTGGTAGCTGATTTGACCTTTAGTGAGGTTAAAGGCCCGGCGCAGGATAAATTACGAGCCTATGTTAAATCGGTCGAAGGTGACAGTAGCAAGACCAGTATCCGCCTGCGTCATCTACGCAGCTCGGTTAGTGATGATCGTCAGGCTGCGGATTGGTCCGGCGGCTTTCAGGATGTCGATTACAAATCACAGGTGATGTACGAGATCCTGCACTACCTCAGCAGTTCGAGCCTGGAGTCGACTGCCAGTGCGGTGCGTGAACGACAGAACCTACATGGCGGGGTTTATCTGGGGCGCGGTTCCCAGGGGGAGCCGGTGCTGAAACTGACCACCTCGGTCGATGACGCCTGGGGGCGGATTCAGCAGGCGCTGCTGCAGGCCCGGGTTGATGTGGGTTCGGCGGACAAGAGCCTGGGTAAGTATTACATTACCCATACCTCCAGCATACCGGTCGATAACGAAACATCCGTTGGCTTCTTTGCCTGGCTGCATGGCGAGCGTGATGCGATCACCTTCGATACCAGTGGGATCGGGGCTGTATTGGGTGTGGCTGCGGATGAAAATGCACCGCGCTATAGTTCTAAAGTGGGTTCCCAAGCCACGCCTGTTGACGAGTTGAGTGAGGAGCAGGCCGCGGTTGTTACACAGCAACAGAGGGTTGAGTCTGACGGCTATAAGATCTGGTTGGGCGACAAGGTTATCTATGTTTTCGGGGGCAGGGCGGATGAGCGCATCGCGGTTGATACAGACACTGGTGCGGCTACGTTTACCGGCCAGTACCAGATCAAATTGAGCCGTCGTAGCAGTGGCGTGTATGTTTCTGTGCTGCTGCCGAGCGGTGCCGCGGCTAAAAAATTGGTGGCCGAGGATATTCTCTGGACCCTGAAAGAGAATATGCCAGCAAGCTAACGTGTTATTAAACCGGGTGGCACATCCATGCGCCAACCTATTAATAACCCGGCGGGTTAATGTTAAAGGGCTTAATGTTAAAGCGGTTGAAGTGGGTCCGTTCTGGCGTCAGAACAGGGCCCTTTTTTTGGAGAGTAGTAATGAAAACGGTTTTCCTGGATGTTGCCAGCCTGGCGCCTGATGACCTCGATCTGACGCCGATAAGGCAGCAAGCTGGTACGCTGGCATTACACCCCACGACCTCGCCGGAACAGCTTTCTGTGCATCTGGCAGGGGCTGAGGTGGTCATCGTTAACAAGGTGGTGTTGGATGCACGCACCCTGGCCCAGCATCCGCAACTCAAGTTGATCTGCATCGCCGCCACCGGAACCAATAATGTTGACCTTGAGGCCGCGCAACGGCTCGGGATCAGGGTCAGTAACTGTCAGGGTTACGGCACCGCGTCGGTGGTGCAGCATACGCTCAGCCTGATGCTGGCCCTGGCAACTCGGCTGCAGGATTACAGTGCGGCGGTTAAGCGTGGTGCCTGGAGTCGCAGCGAGCAGTTTTGTTTACTGGATTACCCGATCATGGAGTTGCAGGGTAAGACCCTGGGCATTATCGGCTATGGCGAGTTAGGGCGTGGCGTTGCTAATCTCGCCAGGGCCTTGGGTATGCGCGTATTAATCGCAGCCAGACCCGGCAGCGAACAGCTGGATACGCAGAGTGACGGCCGGATCGAGCTGTCTGCGCTATTGTCTCAGGTCGATGTGTTGACGCTGCACTGCCCATTGACCGGCCTGAGCCGTAACCTGATCGATGCTGACGCACTGGCATTAATGAAACCTGGCGCACTGCTGATCAACGCCGCCCGGGGGGGTATCGTCGATGAGCGGGCGTTGGCAGATGCGCTCTGTAGCGGGCGGCTGGGTGGTGCTGCGATGGATGTGCTGTCGGTCGAGCCGCCCTCTGAAGATAACCCGTTACTGGCCGCAGATATTCCCAATCTGATCGTGACCCCGCACTGTGCCTGGGGGAGTGTCGAGGCGCGGCAACGGATCCTGGTTCAGGTTGGCGAGAATATCGCAGGGTTTAAAAACGCTGCGCCGATTCGCGTAGTTGGAATTGAGTAATTGGATTCGCGTTAACTCAGACCGCCTAGGAGTCGTTATGTCGCATCGCATCTACCTTGCCAGCCCGCTGGGATTCTCCGAAGTGGGGCGGTTGTTTTACTACCAGCAGCTGATTCCCGCGCTGCAGCAGCGCGGCTTTGAGTTACTCGATCCCTGGCAGCTCAATGATACGGCTGAGTTGCAGACCGCCCTGGCGCTGACCGATCTGAATGCGCAGCGCCGAGAGCTGGCACGCCTCAATACCGCTATCGGTCGCATCAATGCCGAAGCGATCGACCGTTGCGACTGGATCGTTGCCAATCTGGATGGGGTGGATGTGGATTCTGGCACCGCTGCGGAGATCGGTTACGGTTTTGCCAGGGGCAAGCGGATCTTCGGCTACCGGGGTGACTTTCGGCTTAGCTGCGATAATCTCGGAAGCAGGGTTAATCTGCAGGTGGAGTATTTTATCCAGGCCAGCGGTGGTGAAATCTATACCCAGTTTGAGCAACTGCTGGTTGCGCTCGAGGCTGCCAGCGCCGAGTGATGAGTGATGGGTGATGGGTGCTTATTATGAGTGCTTGCTATGAGTGCTGGCTATGAGTGAAGTGGTTAAGGTGCGGTTAGTCGATCTGCCCGAGTGCTGGGAGAGCTGTGGTAACTGCAGTGCTGAAGAGTTTGAAGTGGTGGAGGTGCTGGTCGCGGTGGGTGATCGGGTGCATCGCTACGACCCCCTGCTAAGCTGGGAGGCGGATAAATCGGCCTTTGAACTACCTGCACCGTACGCGGGAACGGTGGTTGAGGTGTTGGTAGCGGAGGGTGATGTTTTTGATCTGAGCAAAGTGCTGTTATTGCTTCAAGTGGCTGGCTAGACGGCTGGCTAAACAGTCGGTGAAGCGGCAGGCTAAACAGGAAGCTAAGCGGTCAACTGCGTGGTTGTGGCGATCCCCAACCAGCCGGCTCCTAGTAATTTGTTACCCAACCAAGGTGGTATTTTGAAAAATAGACGTTTGTTAAAGCCGATAACGACAGTGTTGTGCATCGTTGCGCTGTTGAATCTAACCGCCTGCGGTACGCTGCTCTACCCTGAACGTAAAG
>JBALTG010000016.1:0-51863 GCA_036964625.1 Motiliproteus sp. | reverse complement strand
GGGCGAGCAATTCGCGCCGCCGTGGTGAAGCCGATGCCAGGATCAGTGCCGTTGAGGTCATCACGTCAACGTACCGACAGCGCACGACGAATGCTGGGCGAGCAATTCGCGCCGCCGTGGTGAAGCCGATGCCAGGATCAGTGCCGTTGAGGTCATCACGTCAACGTACCGATAGCGCACGACGAATGCTGGGCGAGCAATTCGCGCCGCCGTGGTGAAGCCGATGCCAGGATCAGTGCCGTTGAGGTCATCACGTCAACGTACCGACAGCGCACGACGAATGCTGCGCAACAACACAAACACCCAGGGCCAGATAAACGCACTAACCAGCGCGGGTAGTAAAAACAGTAGCGACTCAGAACGCCCGCCCTGCAGCGATTGGCCCCAGTTCAACAATTGCTGATAGAGCCCTACCATCACCATCACCAGCAGCGCCTGCTGCCACAGCGGGTACATCCTGAAACGCTGATGCAACGAGCTGATAATGGCCGCGATCAAAGCCAGCGAGAGTGCATGCACCCCCAATAAGCTCCCCTGCAGGATATCCAGCAGCAGCCCGACCATCCAGCCATACCAAGGTCCCACCCGATGCGGCAACGCCGCCACCCAATAGATCAGCACCAGCGCGGCCCATTGCGGCCGCCCCCACTCGAAGACCTCGGGGAGCGGAATCTCCGTGAGCATTAATGCCAGCATGAAGCTCAGCAGAATCACCCAGCCACCCCGTCCGGATGACGCAACCATCATGAATCCTCCGCAGAACTGAGCGGGGTGCTCGCCTTAGGCGTTAGCGTCTCCGCCTCGGGCGACAACGCTGGCTCCGCGGATTGAGAGAACACCAACAGCAGATGGCGACTGGTATCGAGTTGTGCCGTGGGCTGGCAACGAACAATGGCAAAGGGCTGGCCCGGATCGTGAATAACGTCAATCACCTTGGCCACCGGATAACCCTTAGGAAAACGCGCGCCCAACCCGGAGCTTAGCAGCAGATCACCGACGTTGATGTCGGCGGTATCGGCAACATGATTGAGCAACAACTCCTGGTCATTACCCCGCCCCAGTAACAGCGCACGAAAACCACTGCGGCTCACCTGAACCGGAATCGCATGCTGCGCATCGGTCAGCAATAGCACCCTTGATGTATAGGGACCCACCTCAACCACCTGCCCCATGACCCCACCTTCATCCAACACCGGTTGCCCCAGATAAACCTGGTCGTGCAAGCCCTTATTGATCACCACCTGATGCGAGAACGGGTCAGCGCTAACACCGATCAGCTCGGCCAACAGGACCCGCAGGTCCAACTGCTTGCTAACCCCGAGCAGGTTCCGCAGCCGGCCGTTCTCATTATCCATGGAATCGAAACGCTGCAGCTTGCGCGCCATCAATAATAGGTCGGCACGAAGCGTATCGTTCTCGACCTGCAGCGCATCACGCTCACTCAGGGATTGATCGATCACAGTCATAACGCGGGGCGGAAGATCCATCAACCAGCGCAAAGGGGTTACCGCCAGGCTCAGATAGCCGCGGTAGTAGGCCATCGGTGACCAGATCAGGTCCGTCAGCATCAATGCCAGCGACAGCAGCACAATCGCACTGATACGGGCGCGCGAAGATCGCCCCTTGAAAATAGGCTTAATGGCGCACCTCCCTGCCCGGAGACCGCCACTGTAATAAGGATTGTCCTAACCGCACGCTCAACGCCCGGCACACCCTGGTAGCAATCTGATTATGATCTTACTCGGACGCCAACAACTCGAAGGAGTGCTTATCGATCATATCCAAAGCCTTGCCGCCGCCACGGGCCACACAGGTCAGAGGATCTTCGGCAACAATCACCGTCAACCCGGTCTCTTCGGACAACAGCCGGTCTATATCACGCAACAGCGCACCGCCACCGGTTAACACGATACCGGTCTCGGCGATATCGGCGGCCAGTTCTGGCGGGCACTGCTCCAGCGCGCTCTTGAGCGACTGAACGATAGATTTTAGCGGCTCCTCCAGTGCTTGCTGAATCTCGCGGCTATTGAGCGTAAAGCTGCGCGGTATCCCTTCGGCCAGATTGCGCCCGCGCACATCGATCTCCAGCACATCAGAGGAGGCATGAGCCGTTCCGATCTCCTGCTTGATCCGCTCGGCGGTAGCATCCCCGATCAGACTGCCGTAGTTGCGCCGCACGTAGGCAACGATCGCTTCATCGAAACGGTCGCCACCGACACGGACCGACTCGGCATAAACGATGCCATTGAGGGAGATGATCGCAATCTCAGTGGTACCGCCGCCGATATCCACAACCATCGAACCGCTCGCTTCTTCTACCGGCAGGCCAGCGCCGATCGCTGCTGCCATAGGTTCGTCGATCAGGTAAACCTCGCGGGCACCGGCCCCCATGGCCGATTCCTTGATCGCGCGGCGCTCGACCTGCGTCGATTTGCAAGGCACGCAGACCAACACCCGTGGACTAGGGGTCATCCAGGAATTTTCATGCACCTTATCAATAAAGTGCTGCAACATCTTTTCGGTCACATGAAAGTCGGCAATAACGCCATCCTTCATCGGCCGGATGGCAGAGATATTACTGGGCGTGCGTCCCAGCATTCGCTTCGCATCGGTTCCCACCGCAACCACCGATTTATGGTTACCCAGAGTACGAATAGCCACTACCGACGGCTCGTTCAGTACGACATCTCTGTCACGGACGTAAATCAAGGTGTTGGCGGTACCCAAATCGATAGATAGATCGCTGGAAAACATACCACGTAATTTTTTAAACATTGAGCGGATTCGCCTACTTATTGACTGTTATCAGCATGCATCCAGACGCCCCATGACGCAATCGCTGGCAGCCTGTGCACATAAACAGCCAACTCTAGCAATGGCGGCACTTTTCAGCAAGGAACAATAGCCTTTATAAGGTATTATTCGCCCCTGGCGCGGATTAAGCCCCGCCAACACAGCAACCGCTCCACCCTTACGCTTAAATGACCCGGCAGCCGCGTCACGATAGCACGACAGGTTTGCTCTCCCCCACCCAGGCCATTATCATTAGCTGTTTACTCTTGCTGCCACTTACAATCAGGATTTCCCCCATGTCTCTTGACTCTACCGATGTGCAAAAAATCGCTCATTTGGCCCGGCTCCAGATCAGCGCCACCGACATTCCTGAATACGCTCAAAACCTCTCCAATATTCTCGATCTAGTCGACCAGATGCAGACGGTCGACACCGCCAATGTTGAACCCCTCTCCAACCCGCTGGATGCGGTACAACGGCTACGCGCCGACGTCGTTACCGAGAGCAACCAGCGCGACCAACTGCAAACCGTTGCACCGGTGGTGGAACAGGGCCTGTTCCAGGTTCCCAAGGTGATCGAATAAAGGGCCGAATAAAAGGCCGAATAGAGGGTCGAATAAACCGCTGGCAATGGCTTCGATTGAGCAGCCACTGATCGAAAAAAATTCTTCGAAGGAAAATCTATTCCATGTTTGACAAGACTCTCGCCGAACTGGCCAAGGGGCTCGACGCCGGCGATTACAACAGCGTCGAATTGACTCAGGCCTATCTGACCCGAATTAACGCCGAAGACTCGCGCTATAACAGTTTTATCAGCGTTACCGCAGAGCAGGCATTGATTCAAGCCAAGGCCGCTGACACCCGGCGCGCTACGGGCGGTGCCGGGCCTTTTACCGGCCTGCCGATCGCGCATAAAGATATCTTCTGCACCGAAGGCGTTCGCACCAGCTGCGGCTCGAAGATGCTGGACAATTTTGTCGCCCCGTACAACGCTACCGTGGTCGAAAAGTTCAACGCCGCCGGAGCGGTCTGCCTGGGCAAGACCAACATGGACGAGTTCGCGATGGGCTCCTCCAACGAGAACAGTTTTTACGGCCCGGTTCGCAACCCCTGGAATACCGACTGCGTCCCCGGCGGCTCCTCCGGCGGTTCTGCCGCCGCCGTGGCAGCGCGCCTGACGCCTGCGGCTACCGGTACCGACACCGGCGGCTCGATCCGCCAACCGGCGGCACTCTGCGGCATCACCGGGATCAAACCGACCTACGGCCGGGTATCGCGCTTCGGCATGATCGCCTTCGCCAGCTCGCTCGACCAGGGCGGCCCTATGGCCCGCAGCGCCGAAGACGCGGCGATAATGCTCAATGTGATGGCAGGCTTCGACCCCAAAGATTCCACCAGCCTTGAGCACGCGGTACCCGACTACTGCGCCGATCTGAGCCAACCGTTACAAGGCCTCAAGATTGGCCTGCCAAAAGAGTACTTCTGCGCCGATCTGAATCCTGCCATTGCCGCCAGCGTTCAGGCCGCGATCAAAGAGTACGAGGCACTGGGCGCCACGACTCAGGAGATCAGCCTGCCCAACACCGCGTTGGCGGTTCCGGCGTACTACATCATCGCCCCGTCTGAAGCGTCGTCTAACCTGTCGCGCTTCGACGGAGTTCGCTACGGCCACCGCTGCGCCGATCCGGTCGACCTGGAAGATATGTACAAGCGCTCCCGCGGTGAAGGGTTCGGCAGCGAGGTTAAGCGCCGCATCATGGTCGGCACCTATGCGCTGTCCGAAGGCTTCTACGATGCTTACTACAAGAAAGCACAGCAGATCCGCCGGCTGATTCGCCAGGACTTCATCGATGCCCTCAAACAGGTCGACGTGATCATGGGACCCACCACCCCACATCCGGCCTTCAAAATCGGCGAGAAAACCTCCAACCCGATCGATATGTATATGGAGGATATCTTCACCCTGTCGCTGAACCTGGCTGGCTTGCCGGGCATGTCGATCCCCTGCGGGACGACAGAAGGGCTGCCGGTCGGGCTGCAGATCATCGGCAACTATTTCGCCGAAGCCAAACTTCTTAACGTCGCCCACCAGTTCCAGCAGGCAACCGACTGGCACCGCCAAGCACCCGCAGCCATTCTCGCAGCCACCAATCACGCAGAGACCTCTTAATATGCAATGGGAAGCCGTTATCGGGCTGGAGATCCACGCCCAGCTAGCCACCAAATCAAAAATATTCTCCGGCGCCAGCACCGCCTATGGTGCCGAGCCCAACACCCAGGCCTGCACTGTTGATTTGGCGCTGCCAGGCACGCTGCCGGTGTTTAACGCCGAAGCACTGCGGATGGCGGTGATGTTTGGTCTGGCGATAGATGCCGAGATCGGTTATCGCTCGGTGTTCGATCGCAAGAACTACTTCTACCCCGATCTGCCCAAGGGCTACCAGACCAGCCAGCTATTCCATCCCATCGTCGGTGTCGGCCATATCGATATCGAACTGGAGAATGGCGTCCATAAGCGTATCGGCGTGACGCGTGCCCATCTGGAAGAGGATGCCGGTAAATCCCTCCACGACCTGTTTCCCGGTATGACCGGCATCGACCTCAACCGTGCCGGGACACCGCTGCTGGAGATCGTCTCCGAACCCGACTTGCGCAGCGCCGAAGAAGCGGTGGCGTACGCCAAGAAGATCCACGCGATTGTCACCACGCTGGGTATCTGTGACGGCAACATGGCCGAAGGCTCGTTCCGCTGCGACTGCAATGTCTCGATCCGCCCCAAGGGTCAAACAGAGCTCGGCACCCGCACCGAGACCAAGAACATCAACTCGTTCCGCTTTATCGAGAAGGCGATCAAGGGCGAGATCGAGCGTCAGATCGACCTGATCGAAGAGGGCGGACGGGTGATCCAGGCCACTCGTCTGTACGATGCCGATAAAAACGAAACCCGCTCGATGCGCTCCAAGGAGGAAGCGAACGACTACCGCTACTTCCCCTGCCCCGACCTGCTGCCAATCATCATCGACGACGAATACGTCGAGGCGGTGCGTAAAACCCTGCCCGAGCTTCCCGACGCCCGGCATGCCCGTTTTATGACCCAGTATGGCCTGGGCGACTACGATGCCAGCGTGCTGTCCGCCTACCGCGACACTGCCGACTATTTTGAAACCGTCGTCAACGCCTCCGGCGACGCCAAGCTGGCCGCCAACTGGGTGATGGGCGAGCTGTCCAAGTTTCTCAATAGTAACAACATCGAGTTCAAGGACAGCCCGGTGTCAGCCGAGTTCCTTGGTCAGCTACTGGTCCGAGTTAAAGACAACACTATCAACGGCAACGCCGCCAAGCAGGTGTTCGAGGCACTGTGGAACGGCGAAGGCAGCGTAGACCAAATCATCGATGCCAAGGGGCTGAAGCAGGTTACCGACAGCGGTGCTATCGAGTCTATGGTCGATACGGTGATCGCCGCAGCCACGAAACAGGTTGAGCAGTACCAGGCCGCAGAACCGGACAAACGTGGCAAGATGCTGGGTTTCTTTATGGGCAAGGTGATGCAGGTTAGCAAAGGGGCCGCCAATCCGGGCCAGGTCAACGCACTGCTCAAAGCCAAGCTGGATGCGCTCTGCGATTAGCGCATTAAATCGGAACTATTAACCTGGTGGACAAATAGGTTCCATACCTATCTGTCCATCGCCCCGGAAATCTGGCGCAGTTGCGTGGAACTGCTTGATTTTCCGGGCTCACATAGGCCTTCGACCCATGATGACGCATCCTTGCGTCTTCTCTTAACCCGCCGGGTTAATAGAAAAGGCAGCCAATGGCTGCCTTTTTTGACCCTCCCGTTAACTATCAATTCGCTGCAAAGCAGTAGAACTTACCCGCACCGCCGGTTTTAGTTAGGTTTTCCTGGCTGCAGCCGCGCGATGCATGCGCTGAGTTCCAGGAGGTGTTACCGCCGCCATGGCGGTCATGATGCCCCACCTGGGCGCTACCCTCGCCACTGCTGGTCCAGTTTTTACAGCTGTGGTCCTGCACATCCGGGAAGTAGCCGGTGCCGTCTTCCGGAGCACCAGTGAGGATATCGTGCTCATTAGGCTTATCACCCCGGCCTTTAATTCGCCGTCCTGACTCATCCAGCGCAGTCTCCAGGGTGATGCTCTTATTGTATAGATGCAGATCCGTCAGGTTGACGGCGATGAGCGTCCCGTTAGCGTTATACCAAGGGCCGTTACCGATCCGGGAGCGGGCAAACACGCCACGCTTATTTGCGGCTTCGGTACTCAGATAGGCGCGCCAATCACGATCACCTGCACCTGCGGCTGTTGCTAGCTTTTTACAGTGCGCATCGGCGCCTTCCAAACCGCCCAGATCGCCGCCATTACCCATGCCAACACTGGTGACAAAAAAACCCATCGGCCGCTCTGCCGCTTCCAACATGAACGCCCCCGGCAACAGACTGGCACCCAGCGCAACAGCAATTATTGTTTTTTTCATATCCCCGTCTCCACGACTATTTCGGCTGAGCGGTAACTCAGAGCAGATAAATAACACCCCGAGTAGACCCGCTTTATATCAGCCACGCTTATTTCAAACCATTTCAAACTCAATCTTTCAATCTCCATGCTCCAAGCTCCAAGCTCCAAAGCTCCAAAGCTCCAAAGCTCCAAAGCTCAATATAGTCCAAGCCAGCGCTGTTGCAGGCTCAGCGGTTTAGCGCCTATCCGATCAAGAGGTAGGGTTGACTCCAAGTAGGCTAATCCTGCTGACGGATCAACCGCCCGATAACATCGATCAGCACATCCAATTCACTCAACAGATGTGCGCGTTGCTGCGCTGACAGACCGTTGATAAGCACTACCAGGTAGTCGCTGCGCTGGCGTTGCGTGGTTGCCAGCAGATGCTGCAGCGCCTCAATGCGGAAGCTACTGGGACTGAGTATCAGCGCTTGAATTCGTGCATGAAACTGCTGCTTATTCGACCTTAGCATCAGCGCCTGCTCTAACTCATCGACCCAGAGACTGCGATACTCTAACCACTGCAACTCGCTATCCGCCAGGGCCACCAACTGCTTTAAGGCGTTACGCTGAGCGCTATCCAGGCGACCGATCCAGCGCAGCATACGCTCACGATAAGCATCATAGCGATGCCCTACCCGCTCGGATGCACTGCGCTCAAGATAGGCTTCGCGCTGGCTTTCGATCTTCTTGCGCAGCGCGCCCAGCAGCTGCTGTTGCTGGTCCTGGTCGATCTGCTCTAGCAGTGCAACCGCCAACGGAGCCAGGCTTGATCGCAGCGCCAACCCGCGCTGCTCAACCTCAACCCGCCACGCCTCAAACAGCGTGGGATCCAGCGGCGGAGATTGCACCCCGACCCGGATAGCGAATAACAGCGCCTGATACTGAGGCAACTGAGTTTGTCGGTGCTGGGCGTGCCATTGCCGCACCAGGGGCTCAAGTTCAGCATGTTGAGCCGAGGTCAACTCGACGTAATCGTCAACCCAGCCAAACAATAACCAATCCAAATTATTGTAAGCGAGACGGTAGCTGCTGCAACCGGACACGAACAGCAGCACGACAACTAGCATCAACCCCCACCGGGCACTACACCTAATCACACCGTCTCCTGTAACTTCACTATTCGTTAACTCTAGCCCGTAATCGCCGCCAAGAGCCAATACAATGCATCAGGAGCCGCGAAGCAGAGGCTGAAGGAGAAAAATTGAGGCAAGTGGAGGGTTTATAAAACATCCGGGGTAGCTGCTCGTGTTTCTTATCGACGCCGACGTTCAGCCAGGCTCTTGCAGCAAGCCGCGAATCAGCACCGCCGTCTGCAAGGGCTGCTCCATCGGGAAACAGTGCCCTGCGCCCCATTGCTGATAGCTGATATTCGGATTCAATGCGGCGGCACGCTTGGCGCCTTTGAGCAAAAACGGAAAACTATCTAACGCGCAGATAATGTGTACCGGGATCTTCACCTCTTGCAGCGCTTGCAGCAGCCGGGTGGGATAGCTGGCAAAAATCTTAGCCTCCCACTCCGGCGCACAACTTAACTCGACCCCTGCGGCGACAGATCGATGCCCTCCTGCCACATAACCACTGAACGCGTCGCAATGCCACCGCCGATAGAACCGCTTTGCCCCCAATTGCTGACGCATTGCTGCGGAACTCTCCCAGTGACGGCGACGCCTCCGGGCAGCTTTGGGCAAGGGCGCCCATGGCCACAGTTTAAAGGTCTGCAGGGACTGCTGAGCCAGTATCAGACTGGGCGGCAAGAGCATCGGATCGAGCAGCAGAATCTTTTCAAAACGCTGCGGGTTCTGATGCGCCTGCAACAGCGTAACAATGCCCCCCAGACTATGGCCGACACCGATGCGCCGCTGCACCGGTTGAGAAACAAATTGCTTAGCCATGGCTTGGTCAACCGCCTTGGCCAGAGAACGCCAGTGTGGCCACTGGCGTTCGGGGGGGTGCGACAGTCCATGCCCGGGGATGTCGGTTGCAAACACAGAGTAACCTGGGTGGCCCGCGCCAGGCTTGGCCAAGTCGCTGAGAATCGGGGCATAGGCCAGACTATTAAAGCCATTACCGTGTAACCAGCAGATCTGCAGTTGCTTAGAATCAGGGACTTTACTGTGATAACCGCCGAGGGTTCGACCACCCTGTTGCTGCGACCAAATTGCAAAATCATGCTCAAAGCCTTGAGCAAGAAGATCCAAAGCGGGCGTGGATGGTTGCTCGATAATGGACCCAATCACGTCGATCTCCCTGATATTTCAATTCTGAAAACGTTTATCTCTGCCAGAGCACAGACATGAGTGCGGGCATGGTGTCAGTTTGTGCGAGAGCCTGAGGATCCCGTCACCACGTCTCGACCATCAATTACTTGCAATACGCAACCAAGAGACTAGTACTTGGATAATACAATTAATTAACCGGAGCCTGATCATGCCCACATTTAGCGGCAGCTGCCTATGCAGAGCGGTAACCTATCAAGGAAAAGCGGAGCTGGGGGGCGGTCACTGCCACTGCACCGCCTGTCGTAAGTCCAGCGGCACCAGCCACTGCTCGCATATGATTGTGACCGAGTCTGATTTTCGGCTTACGGGTGAGCTGCGCTTCTATGACTCCGCCGCAGACAGTGGCAACCTGGTTAGCCGCGGCTTCTGCCCCAACTGCGGCTCAGCGATCTACTCTAAGAATTCGTCTATGCCCGGGATGGTATTTGTGCGTGCGTCCAGCCTGGATACACCGGAGGTGTTTCAGCCGCAAATGGTTGTCTACGCAGCCAATGCGGTCAGCTGGAGCCAGATCAATGCTGATCTGCCGCACTTCGATAGCATGCCCTCTGCTGAAGATATTGCAGCCATGATGGCGTGATCGCTGAAAACAGCGCGCAGCCTGCCTGCTACGGTAGAATAACAGGCCTCCAGCGGCCTTAAGGGTAATAACTGCGGCGCCGGGGTTTAACTCGAGGTCACCCATAACACCTCAGCATCCTCCTCGCTGATCGAAACCAGCGCGTGCCCCATGCTGGCGTCGTAATAACTGCTATCGCCGGTATCCAACTCAACTGGTTCATAAAACTCGGTATAAAAGCGCACCCGGCCGCTGAGCACCAACAGAAACTCTTCACCGTCGTGGCGCACCCAGCTGGGGTAGTCATCGAACGTGCGCGATCGAACCGTGGACCGGTACGGCAGCATGCGCTTATTGGTCAACTGGCTGGCGAGCATCTCATGCTCATAAGTCGGCGTTGGATGCGTCCGGCCCTGACCCGCCCGAGTGATATCACGGCGGCCGGCGCTGCGCGATTCTTTGGCGCTGCTGAACAACTGAGGGATATCAATATTGAGCCCTTTGGCCAGTTTCTGCACTGCCTGAAAGGTGGGTGAGAGCTGCTCGTTCTCTATCTTGGACAGCGTGGAGCGTGCCAGGCCGGTACGCTGACTGGCCTCCTCCAGAGTCAGGTTATGGCTCAGCCGGATCTCCCGAACCCGCTTCCCCAGCTGCAGCTCGGTCATCTGGGCATCGACGCCTGCCTGCCACTCATCCCGACCTCCCTTTAATTCAGAAGCGCGCTCTTTTTGCCGCTCTTTATCCAGCATCGATAATGGAACCTGGCTATCCGACATGCGTCTACTCCGTGAGTTTCCTAAAGTAAACTCAGAAAAACATTGAAACACTCCACAGCAGCGGGCGCCGCCAGGACCACTGTCGATGATACAGCAATCCCATCAGAGCACCAATTACCCACCGGCAACCCTAGCAGCCACAGATCAAGACACAAGTTTCGTATAGGAAATATTTGTTGACTGAGTTTCCATCTAGGGGTAATCTTTCAAAATCGATCAAAAAACGCACCGGCAGCATGAGACAGCAACCCGTGCGTTATAACAACAAACCGCAGGCAAACGCCTCGCCCCGGAGCAACAAGATGTCACTGAGTCTTTTTGATCTGTTCAAAGTCGGCATAGGTCCGTCCAGTTCCCATACCGTGGGACCCATGTGGGCCGCCCAGCGCTTTCTAGCCCTGCTCGAATCCAACGATCTACTTGTCCAGGCAGGTCGGGTACGCGTCTCGCTGTACGGTTCGCTGGCGATGACCGGCAAGGGTCACGCAACCGACATCGCCTCGATGCTCGGGCTGATGGGTGACGTACCCGACCAGATCGACCCTGATACCGTCCCCAGCAAGATCTCCGCGATCCGCAGCGCCCATAAACTACGACTGGCTGGAAAAATTGAGATCCCCTTCGATGAAAGCCGCGATCTTTGTTTCCTGTTTGGCGAAACGCTGCCCCAGCATCCCAACGGCATCCGCTTCGAGTTGTTCGACCAGGCCGGTATCCGACTGATCAGCAAACTCTATTTTTCTATCGGCGGCGGCTTTGTGCTCTGCGAAGATCAGATCTCGCAACCCGCCAACGCATCGGCCAACCTGCCGATCCCCTATCCGTTTGAAACCGGTCTGGAGCTGCTTGAGCGCTGCAAAGAGAGCGGCCTGAGCATTGCTGAGCTAGTGTTGACCAATGAAAAAGCGATGCGCAGCGAAGTAGATGTAGAAGCCAACCTGCGCCAGCTGTGGCAAGTGATGGAAGCCAGCATCGAGCGCGGCTGCCGTGAACGCGGCGTACTGCCCGGCGGTCTCGGTTTGCAACGCCGCGCCTACCTGTTACGCAAAGAGTTGACCGATCGTCCTGAGGCGGCCCTCAGCGATCCGCTCAGCGTGATGGACTGGATCAACCTCTACGCCATGGCGGTCAACGAAGAGAACGCCGCCGGTGGCCGCGTTGTGACCGCACCCACCAACGGTGCTGCCGGGGTGATTCCAGCCGTATTAGCCTACTACCACCGTTTTATTCCCGGCGCCAACGAAGCGGGCATCTTCACGTTCCTGGCAACGTCCGGCGCCATCGGCATGCTGTATAAGAAGAACGCCTCGATCTCCGCTGCCGAAGTCGGTTGCCAGGGCGAAGTCGGCGTGGCTTGCTCGATGGCGGCAGCCGGTTTGGCCGCTGTGATGGGCGGTACTAACGCACAGATCGAAAACGCCGCCGAGATCGGTATGGAACACAACCTGGGTCTAACCTGCGATCCGATTGGCGGCTTGGTTCAGGTGCCCTGCATCGAGCGCAACACTATGGGTGCGGTCAAGGCGATCAATGCTGCCCGGCTGGCGCTACGCGGTGACGGATCCCACCACGTACCGCTCGATAGCGTGATCGAAACCATGCGCCAGACCGGTGCCGACATGCAGACTAAGTACAAAGAAACCTCAGAAGGCGGACTGGCGGTTAACGTGGTCGCCTGCTGATAAACATTACAAATAAAAACCATAGCAAGAGGAATTGAGATGACTATCAGCCAGCTGTATGCCAACGATGCACAGCGTGAAAGCTTTTTCACTGCCGGACTGTCCGATATCGACGCCGCCATCAACGCCTCGGTTGAGCGAGAATTTGACCGTCAAGAGCGCCAGATCGAACTGATCGCCTCCGAGAACATCACCTCCAAAGCGGTCATGGAAGCTCAGGGCACGGTACTGACTAACAAGTACGCCGAAGGTTACGTCGGTCGGCGCTACTACGGTGGTTGTGAGTATGCTGACGAAGTGGAAGCGCTGGCGATCGATCGTGCCAAGCAGCTGTTCAACTGCGCGTACATCAATGTTCAGCCCCATTCCGGCGCTCAGGCCAACGGCGCGGTGATGCTGGCACTGCTGCAGCCCGGCGATACCATCCTCGGCATGTCACTGGACGCCGGTGGTCACCTGACCCACGGTGCCCGTCCGGCGCTGTCCGGTAAGTGGTTCAACGCGGTTCAGTACGGCGTCAGCGAAAGCGATTGCCGGATCGACTACGATGCCGTAGAAGCGCTGGCGGTTGAACACCAGCCTAAATTGATCATTGCCGGTGGCTCTGCTATTCCACGCGAGATCGACTTCGCCCGCTTCCGTGCCATCGCCGATAAGGTCGGTGCTTACCTGATGGTCGACATGGCGCACATCGCCGGCCTGATCGCTACCGGCAAGCACCCCAGCCCACTGCCGTATGCCGATATTGTGACCACCACTACCCACAAGACCCTGCGCGGTCCTCGTGGCGGCATGATCCTGTCCAACAATTTGGAGCTGGGCAAGAAGATCAACTCCGCCGTATTCCCCGGTCTGCAAGGCGGCCCGTTGATGCATGTTATTGCCGCCAAGGCCGTGGCCTTCGGTGAAGCGCTACAGCCCCAGTTCAGCGATTACATCCAGCAGGTCTTGGACAACGCCAAGGCACTGGCCGCAGTGATGGTCGAGCGCGGTTGCGACATCGTCACCGGTGGCACCGATACCCATCTGATGCTGGTTGATCTGCGTCCCAAGGGCCTTAAAGGCAACGCGGTCGAAGAGAGCCTGGAGCGTGCCGGTATCACCTGCAACAAAAACGGCATCCCCTTCGATCCGGAAAAGCCGATGGTCACCTCCGGTATTCGTATCGGCACCCCGGCAGGCACCAGCCGTGGCTTCGGCGTTGATGAATTCCAGCGCATCGGCCACCTGATCAGCGACGTACTCGACGGTCTGGCAGCAAATCCGGACGACAACGCCAAGATCGAAAACCAGGTGCGCGACGAAGTCGAAAACCTGTGCAAACGTTTCCCGCTGTATCGATAAACCGCGGCGATACCGATAAGACCGGGTTAGCAGCCGGTCAACGGCCGCTACCCCCCCCCCGTTCAGACATTAGTAAACAGACATTCAGGAAGACGATTATGAGCAATATCCCAAGCAACCTGCGTTTTGCCAAGAGCCACGAGTGGGTACTGGACAACGGTGACGGCACCGTTACCGTGGGCATCTCCGACCATGCCCAGGAGCTGCTGGGCGACGTGGTTTTTGTTGAAGTTCCCGAGGTTGGGCGTGAGCTGGAAGCCGGTGAAGAGTTCTCCCTGGTCGAGTCGGTCAAGGCCGCCTCCGATATCTACTGCCCCATCGCGGGCCAGATCATCGCCATCAACGAAGCCTTGGAAGACGCCCCAGAGACCATCAACGAAGACCCCTTCGGTGAAGGCTGGATCGCCAAAATCCGCCCCAGCGATAGCGCTGCAATCGCGGCCTTAATGGACGCTACAACCTACGCAGAGATCGTCGCTGCTAGCGAGTAACTGCTCTAATAGCGCAGCGGCCAGCCACTTAGCTGCTGCGAATACCCAAGCTTGCTGCCCTTGAGGGCCCGCTGTGATAACAGGATTGCCTATGAATGCCGCGACTCTTCCCCGCCTGACTGCGTTGACCCATCCGCTCGAGTTCAGCGACCGCCACCTCGGTCCTGATGATAGCCAGGTCCAGCAGATGCTGGCCGAACTCGGACTGAATTCAATCGAAGCGTTGATCGATCAGACGGTTCCCGAGTCCATTCGTTTGCCCCAGCCGTTGGCAGTGAGCAGTGGTCGTAGCGAGCGTGATGTGCTGGCCTACCTGAAGACCATCGCGGCACGCAACAAGGTCAACAAATCCTACATCGGCACGGGCTACTACAACACTCTGGTCCCCAACGTAATCCTGCGCAACGTACTGGAAAATCCCGGCTGGTACACCGCGTATACGCCCTATCAGCCCGAGATCGCACAGGGCCGACTGGAAGCGCTGCTGAACTTCCAGCAGATGACGATGGACCTGACCGGCATGGATTTGGCCAACGCCTCGTTGCTGGACGAAGCCACCGCAGCGGCTGAAGCGATGGCGCTGTGCAAACGCGCCAACCGCAAGAAGAGCAATCTGTTCCTGGTCGCCGATGACGTGCATCCGCAGACGCTGGACGTGGTCAAGACCCGCGCCGAATACTTCGGCTTTGAGGTATTGGTTGGCGATTTGAGTCAACTGCTGGCCGAGCACGATGCCTTTGGCATCCTGGCGCAATATCCCGGCACCCAGGGCCAGGTCAACCATATCGAGCCGCTGATCCAACAGGCTCACGATCAAAAAGCGTTGGTAGCGGTTGCCGCCGACCTGCTTAGTCTGGTGCTGTTGAAAGCACCCGGCGAACTGGGCGCCGATGTGGTCTTCGGCTCAGCACAACGCTTCGGTGTACCGATGGGCTTTGGTGGCCCGCACGCGGCCTTCTTTGCGACCCGCGACAGCTACAAGCGCTCGACGCCGGGTCGTATCATCGGCCAGTCGATCGATAGCCACGGCACGCCCGCACTGCGGATGGCGATGCAGACTCGCGAGCAACATATCCGCCGCGAGAAGGCCAACTCCAACATCTGTACCGCGCAGGCGCTGCTGGCCAACATGGCCTCATTCTATGCCGTCTACCACGGCCCCGATGGCCTGAAGCGGATCGCCGAACGGGTTCTGCGCCTAACCACGATTCTGGCCAAAGGTCTGGAGCAAAAATCGATCAGCCTAGCGCACAACAGCTGGTTCGATACCCTGACTCTGGTGGTCGGTAACCAGCAGCAAGCTATCCTGGAGCGCTGTTATGCTGAAGGTGTGAACCTGCGTCCGCTTGGCAGCGACAAACTGGGCATCAGCATCGACGAGACAACCACCGCGGCTGATATCGAACAGCTGTGGAGCCTGATTTTGGGCAGTGACAACGGCCTCGACCTGGCAACTCTCGACAGCGCCATCAGCGCCGGGCTCAGCGATGGCATTCCCGCTGATCTGCGTCGCACCTCAAGCTTCCTGACTCACCCGGTGTTCAACAGCTACCACTCCGAGACCGAGATGCTGCGCTATCTCAAGCGTCTTGAAAACAAAGACTTCAGCCTTACCCACGGCATGATTCCGCTGGGTTCGTGCACCATGAAACTAAACGCCACCGCGCAGATGATTCCGGTCAGCTGGCCCGAATTTGCCAACATCCACCCCTTTGCACCACGCGATCAAGCCCAGGGCTACATGCAGCTGATCGAAGAGTTCGAACAGCAATTGATCGAAATCACCGGCTACGACAAGGTCTCGATGCAACCCAACTCGGGTGCTCAGGGCGAATACGCCGGACTGCTGGCGATTCGTAAGTATCAACAGAGTATCGGTGAAAGCCACCGCGACATCTGCCTGATCCCAAGCTCCGCCCACGGCACCAACCCAGCTTCAGCAGCGATGGCGGCGATGAAAGTGGTCGTGGTCGAGTGCGACAGCAACGGCAACGTCGATGTCGACGACCTCAAGAGCAAGGCTGAGCAACACAAGGACGACCTGTCCTGCCTGATGATCACCTACCCGTCGACCCACGGCGTGTTCGAGGAGAGTATCACCGCGATCTGTGACATCGTTCACGATAACGGCGGCCAGGTGTATATGGATGGCGCCAACATGAACGCCCAGGTGGGTCTGTCCAAGCCCGGTCTGATTGGCTCCGATGTATCCCACCTGAACCTGCACAAAACCTTCGCCATCCCGCATGGCGGCGGTGGCCCAGGCATGGGACCGATCGGCGTTAAGAGCCATCTGGCGCCGTTCCTTCCCAACCATGCGGTCAGCCCGATCGACGGGCCGAAGGCTGAGATGGGCGCGGTATCCGCCACCCCATTCGGAAGCGCCTCAATCCTGCCGATCTCTTGGGCCTACTGCACCCTGCTGGGCGCCGAAGGATTAAAACGTGCAACCGAACTGGCGATCCTCAACGCCAACTACGTGACCGAGAAGTTGTCCGCGCACTATCCGATTCTGTTCCGCGGCCGTAACCAGCGCGTCGCCCACGAGTGCATCATCGATATCCGCCCACTCAAAGAAGCGTCCGGTATCAGCGAAGAAGATATCGCCAAGCGGCTGATGGACTTTGGTTTCCACGCTCCGACCATGTCGTTCCCGGTGGCGGGTACGTTGATGATCGAGCCGACTGAATCCGAATCTAAAGCCGAACTGGATCGCTTTATCGAAGCGATGGTGACGATTCGCCAGGAGATCGCTCAGGTGGAGTCGGGGCAATGGAGCCTGGAGGACAACCCGCTGGTACATGCGCCCCATACCCAAGCCGACATAGTGGGCGCCGATTGGGATCGGGCCTACACCCGCGAGCAGGCTGTATTCCCGGTCGCAAGCCTAAAGAGCAGCAAGTTCTGGCCCGCCAGCAACCGCATCGACAACGTCTACGGTGACCGTAATTTCATCTGTAGCTGTCCGTCGATCGACAGCTATCGCGACTAGCGAGGTGGCGGTCGGACGGCTCGTTGAGTCGTTCCGACCCACATTTAACCAACAAAACCAGCATTAAGCCCGTATCACTGCATACACTGGAAGATGAAGTTAATTAACCTAAAATACTTGTGAATAAAACGAATTTAACCCGTTAACTATCGCTCCGTTAGCGGTTAAATTACACCCCGCATTTTATCTGGATCGACACTGCGCAGTTGTTGCAAAACAGCAGGGCGGTGGCGCCCCGGACAGAGTGCACACCAAGTCGGCAGCAGCCGGTATAACTATAAGAAGTCATAACGAGGGGAAACACATGGAGATGCTCACCGAGCTACTCAAAACCGTCAACGGCATCGTCTGGGGACCGATGATGCTGGTACTCATCCTGGGGGTAGGTTTATTCCTGCAACTGGGTCTTAAACTGATGCCACTTTTCAAAGTGGGCACCGGTTTCAAACTGATGTGGGACGGTCGTACCACCAAAGCGGGGGAGCAGAAAGAGGGGGAGATCTCACCCTTCAACGCCCTGATGACCTCCCTGTCCGCCACCGTCGGTACCGGTAATATCGCCGGTGTTGCTACCGCGATCTTCCTCGGCGGCCCCGGCGCGCTGTTCTGGATGTGGTGTACCGCTCTGGTCGGTATGGCCACCAAGTACGCCGAGGCCGTTCTGGCGGTAAAATACCGCGAGGTCGACGAGCACGGTAACCACGTCGGTGGTCCGATGTACTACATCAAGAACGGTCTGGGTAAGAAATGGGCCTGGATGGGAACTATGTTCGCCATCTTCGGCACCATCGCCGGTTTTGGTATCGGTAACACCGTGCAATCCAACTCCGTTGCCAACGTGATCGAGTCCAACTTCGGCGTGCCGATGTGGATCACCGGTATCGTCCTGATGGTACTGACTGGCGCCGTTTTGATCGGCGGCATCAAGCGTATCGGTAACGTTGCCGGCATGCTGGTACCGTTCATGGCGATCGCTTATCTGCTGGCGGGTCTGATCGTACTGGCGATCAACGCCGATGCAATTCCTGCGGCGCTTGACCTGATCTTCACCCATGCCTTTACCGGTACGGCGGCTGAAGGTGGTTTTGCCGGTGCGGCAGTGTGGATGGCGATCCGCTTTGGTGTAGCACGGGGTGTGTTCTCTAACGAAGCGGGTCTGGGTAGTGCGCCGATTGCACACGCAGCAGCACAAACCAAAGACCCTGTACGTCAAGGTCTGATCGCGATGCTGGGTACCTTTATCGACACCCTGATCATCTGCTCCATCACCGGCCTGGTCATCATCACCTCCGGCCTCTGGACCGGTGGCGAGTCTGGCGCATCTCTAACCTCGGCAGCCTTTGCCGATGCCCTGCCGGGTGTGGGTAACTACCTGGTGGCGATCTCGCTGGCGATCTTCGCCTTCACCACGATCCTGGGTTGGAGCCTGTACGGCGAGCGCTGTGCTGAGTACCTGTTCGGTGTCAAGATCATCGTACCGTTCCGCATCCTGTGGATCCTGGCGGTCCCTGTGGGCACCATCATCAGCCTGGACTTCGTCTGGCTGCTGGCGGACACCCTCAACGCGATGATGGCGATCCCCAACCTGATCGCACTGGCGCTGCTGAGCCCGGTTGTGTTCAAGCTGACGCGCGAGTACTTCGAACGTCAGGCACAGAGCTCTGATGCTTCAAGCAGCCGGTCGTAAGACTGAACCTGAGTAGATAAACCCGATCGGTGAGGGCCGTGGCTCTCACCGTCGGGATTTCCGAATAGACCACCGCGATCCTGCAGTGGCCTATCCAGAAATCCCCGCAAAAAAGCTGACGCGTACGGTTCGGGCAGCCGTCGAGCAGAGCACAGGAACCCGCAATTCCCTGATTACCGATCAGAACGTACAAATGGACGTACAACCAGGATTTCGAGCACGCCCAACCACTCAATCAGCACGCGCAACGCAGCACCAGGGCGTTGATAGATCAGGAGAGCTCCATGACTGAATCCAACCAAACACTGGCCAAAACGCCCCTTTACGACCTGCACCTGGAACTGGGTGGCAAGATGGTCCCCTTCGCCGGTTATGAGATGCCGGTTCAGTACCCGCTTGGGGTCAAGAAAGAGCATCTCCAGACCCGCGACAGCGCTGGCCTGTTCGACGTCTCCCACATGGGCCAGGTCGTGCTCAAAGGCGCAAACGCCGCGGCCGCACTGGAGAAGCTGGTACCGGTCGATATCATCGACCTGCCCGTCGGCAAACAGCGTTATGCGCTGTTCACCAACCCACAGGGCGGCATCATGGATGACCTGATGGTCAGCAACCTGGGTGACAAGCTGTTTGTCGTGGTTAACGCCGCCTGCAAAGAGCAAGATATCGCCCACATGCGTGCCAACCTGGGCGACGACGTAGAGATCGAAGTACTCGAAACGCGTGCTCTGCTGGCCCTGCAAGGCCCCAAGGCCGCTGCAGCGCTAGCCCGGATTCAGCCCGAAGTCGCCACGATGGTGTTTATGGATTCACGCGAAATCCAGATCGACGGCGTTGACTGCCTGATCGGCCGCGCCGGTTACACCGGCGAAGATGGCTTTGAGATCTCAATTCCCGCCGATAAAGCCGAACAGATCGCCCGGCTGCTGCTGGCGCAACCCGAAATAGAGGCGATCGGCCTGGGTGCTCGTGATTCACTGCGCCTGGAGTCAGGTCTTTGTCTCTACGGTCACGATATCGACCCGACCACGACCCCTGTGGAAGCGGCCCTGCTATGGGCGATCAGCAAGAACCGTCGCGCCGATGGCGAGCGTGCTGGCGGCTTCCCCGGCGCCGACATCATCCTTGAGCAGATTCAAACCAAAGCGGTCAGCCGCAAGCGCGTTGGCCTGATCGGCCAGGGCAAGGCTCCGATCCGTGAAGGCGCCGAACTGGTGAATGCCCAGGGCGAGAAAGTCGGCATCGTCACCAGCGGCAGCTTCGGTCCTACCATAGGAACGCCTGTCGCCATGGGCTATGTTGGCATCGACTACGCAGCGCTGGAAACCGAAGTATTCGCCCTGGTTCGCGGCAAGCAACTGCCGATGAATGTCGCCAAGGCCCCCTTCGTACCGCAGCGTTATTTTAGAGGTTAAGGGCGGGTTAAGAGTCGAGGTTAATGCCTGTTATTTAAAGCCGAGGCTAAGGCCGGCGTTAAGCCCAGCCCGGCTTAACACCGGGCTAACAACCGACCCACAAAACCACCACTACGCGATACCGGGGTTCGTGCACCAGCGAACCTCTCATGCCCCGCATCTGTACCCTGGGAGGCCCTATGCAGCTCATCGAAACCATCGAGTTACAACAACTTAAAGGCGAATCAAAAATGGCCCGGCTGAAACAGAAGCCGGACCCGCAACGGCCTCGATTGCGTAAGCCCGACTGGATCCGTATCGACGCCCGCAGCAACGCCAATGTCGCGGCGGTCAAGGCAGAACTGCGGCAGAAAAACCTGCACACCGTCTGCGAACAGGCGTCGTGCCCCAACCTGGCCGAGTGTTTCAGTAAAAAAACCGCCACCTTTATGGTGATGGGCGCCATCTGTACCCGCCGCTGCCCGTTCTGCGATGTCGCGCACGGCAAACCGATGGCACTCAATCCAGATGAACCGGTAGAAGTCTCACGCACCATCCGCAGCCTGGGCTTAAAGTATGCGGTGATCACCTCGGTCGACCGCGACGACCTGCGTGACGGCGGTGCGGCGCATTTCTCCGCCTGCGTACGCGAGACCCGCAAGCGCAATCCGACCACCCGGATCGAGATCCTGGTGCCCGATTTTCGCGGCAAGGTGGACCCGGCTCTCAACGCGCTGGCCAGTCACCTGCCCGACGTGCTCAACCACAATTTGGAAACGGTTCCGCGCTTGTATGACACATGCCGCCCTGGTGCCGACTACCAGGGGTCGCTGCAGCTACTCAAACGCTATAAGCAAAACCACCCTGCGGTCGTGACCAAGTCGGGCCTGATGGTTGGCCTGGGCGAGACCCTCGTCGAGATCGTCGAGGTGATGCAGGACCTGCGCGCGCATGGCGTCGAGATGATCACCATCGGCCAGTACCTGCAGCCCAGCCGCCACCACCTGGCGGTTGAGCGCTACGTCACCCCCGAAGAGTTCGCCGAACTGGAAAGCATCGGCTACGATTTAGGTTTCGACAACGTCGCCGCCGGCCCCATGGTGCGTTCCTCTTACCACGCAGATCGTCAGGCCGATGGCCAGGGCGTGCGCTAGCCAGACTGTACAGGGAGCGCCACTCTTGCCCACAAACATGCCAGCAAACATGCCAACAAGCACGCAAAACTGCAGCCACAACAGCCCCGCACCCGTGCGGGCCTACCTGAACCTGGTTGCCACGGCGACGGGCGCACGGCTGAACGAAAACCCGCTCACCGCCGCGTTAGAGTTAGGGCGACAGCCTGACGACTCTCGGTTACTGATCGCTTTAGGTGAGGTCTGCGGCAGCAACCGTCCCATCAGCCCCATCGGCATGACGCAACTGGCCGAGGTGCTGATCCTGTGGCTGAATCAGCACGAGTGGCTGGTACTGCCCCAGGCGCGCTATGGGCACAATCTAGGCCTGGCACTGGAACAGAGTTTCGGCGCTGCGCTTTGGCTGGAGCCGATCCCGGACGGAACCTTCCAGGCCGAACTGTCACCGCAGGCGGTGCTGCAACTGCAACGCGCCCACAGCGATCCCCTGAATGAATGCGACCTCAGGCCGCTGGCGCCAACAACCACACGCAGCATCTGTATCCGCCCCTGGACCCCGACCAGCCACTACGACCTGCTACTGACCCGCGCCGATCAGAACCGGTTGCAAGCCTGGCTGGCAGCACCGCAACGATAGCCAGAGCAGAGCGAGCCTTATTCGATTCACTCCCATTCAGACTAGCGGCTAGGAGGCTGACCGAGAATAGCGATCGTAGCGAGAGAGACGCATTTTGAGTCAGATTAATCGGTCATTTGCGAAGAATAGTGGTTCTATTTGACAAAAATGAGCGTCAAACCTGGCCCCTCTCTAACTTAAGAGCGTCGGGTTTCGCACGACTGCATGGATGCAGGAGGTAGAGCAACGCAGGAGCTGTTGCCGAGTAGGTCTGTCTGTTCTCGGTCAGGCTCCTAGAGTTTATCTTCTGAAAAATAGCTCTGTATCCAGCGACAGAGTTGCGAGCGGGTCAGCTGCTGAAAGGCAACATCGGTAAACACCCTGTCCGGCGCTCGATCCTTGAAACCGAACTGATAGGAGACCTGCCCCGGCTTCTCATCGTTAACCAGCAACGTAATCCGCTTACCGCTTTGTAAGCAATCGATGGTCATCACATCCACCGGGAAGCCAGATTGGCGCAATCTTCGACTCACGCCGATAATCGGATCGATTTGATTAAAATTTTCCTGAATCTCAACCTGCGCCGCTTCTGCTATGTCGGCCAAGGCATAAATATCCTGATTACTCATCGCTAATAACGTCTCATAATTCATCGCCAATCATTTTCCACTACTCCTGCGCAGCAGAGCAATAAAGTCTTATCCTTATTTTTCTCGCAGGCTGTGTTCCACGTTACCCATATTGGCCTGCCAAGAATAAAGAATCATACAGAGGAGGGGCTTCAGCGAGTGAAGTCAGAATACCTAGAAATACAGCGCCATACCGTGGCACAGAGAGCAGCCTCGGTACCAGACAGACCCTGCCCATCGAACTAACGGCTCTCCAGCCAGGGCGCCCGGGGTCCCTCCCGATAGCAGACGCACGAATCAGGCTTGTCTGGACATCAGCGAGAGGCTGAAGTCGACACACAGGCGACACTCACGCTCCCCTTGGGTTGGCTTACCCGCATCGATTCAGATTCTCTATAGCGGACACTCGCTTCGGCAGCAAGGATAGACCCCTATGTGCCCTTAGCAGACGTTGGCAGCCAGATGATCAGGGCGGTGGGCAGCAGTCAGGCCAAAAACAGCCATTCGTAAAAGTGAAAATGACGTTCAAAATGATTAAGTAGCCCCTCCCTAAAGGCAAAACGCAAGACCTCACCCCTTTTCTCAAAATATAAGTCGAGTCTCTGGCACTCATGGAGAGGGTCTGTCTTGCAATTGAGCCCATGCCTACTAGTCTTTTTTAGTAGCTAGTAGGATCTATTAGTACCTTTTAGCCAAATTATCCCCTGCAAATACGTCCTCTTCGGAGAGGTGATCGTGGCAACCCACAAATGGCTCTCACTGGATGAATTGGCCGAGTACTTGAAGCTGAGCCAAACCAAACTGTACCGGATGGCGCAAAAAGGGGAGATCCCGGCCTCCAAGGTCGGAGCCCAGTGGCGTTTTGACCGGGAGGAGATTGATGCGTGGATGAAAAGCCAAAGGCGGGGTGGCACCGCCAGTCAGCGCAATGAGCCAGACAACGATGAGAAAGGGGGGGAACGATGATGACGCGAGCAAGTCGTTGCCTCAGCGACAACCACAGGCACTCAAACGCGTAGGTGCCGGCGTTTATGTTCAATGTGTGGGGAGGTGGTGAATAACGGCATTCCCGCCAGAGGGTGTAGTAAGGAAAACCATGCAAAAAGCCGACGTGACCGGAACATCTTTTGTTTGGATGGCGGTGAACGGCGCACCTAATTGAGGTTCGGACCCGTCCTGAAAGCGATTGAACGAACCGAAAGCGTTTTCGAAAAGACGCATTTGTTGAGCGCACAGAAGAGGCAAGTAACGGTATGACTAAAATCAAAATTGCCATTGTCGGAGTCGGAAACTGCGCCAGTTCCCTGGTGCAGGGTATCCAATACTACCGGGACAAAAATTCCGGGAATGCCATCGGCCTTATGCATTGGGAAATTGGTGGGTATAAGCCAGGCGACATTGAGGTTGTCGCGGCTTTCGATATCGACAAACGTAAAGTCGGCGTTGATGTGCATGAGGCCATTTTTTCCGCCCCCAACTGTACAGCGGTTTTCTGTCCCGGTCTTCCCTCGTCTGGCGTCAGCGTGCAGATGGGCCGGATTCTGGACGGGTTTTCCGACCACATGGCGAATTACGACGAAAAGCGCACTTTTCTCCTGGCCGCTGAACCGGAGCCCTCCGAAGAAGAGATCGTTAAGGTGCTCAAGGCATCCGGCGCTGAAATCCTGCTGAATTATCTCCCGGTCGGCTCCGAGGAAGCGACTCGGTTTTATACCGGCTGCGCACTGAAGGCCGGACTGGCTTTAGTCAACAACATCCCGGTGTTTATCGCCAGTGATCCTGAAGGCCCGTGGGCGAAGCAATTTGAAGAGGCCGGTCTCCCGATTATCGGTGATGATATCAAGGCCCAGTTGGGGGCGACCATTACCCACCGCACGCTGACCGATCTGTTCGCCAAGCGCGGGGTCAAACTGGAGCGCACCTACCAGCTCAATACCGGCGGCAACACCGACTTTCTCAACATGCTCAACCGCAGCCGCCTGGCTTCCAAGAAGGAATCCAAGACCGAGGCGGTGCAGGCCGTGGCCGCCCAGCGCCTGGATGATGACAACATCCATGTCGGCCCCGGCGATTATGTGCCCTGGCAGAACGATAACAAACTCTGTTTCATCCGCATGGAGGGCAAGCTGTTCGGCGATGTGCCCATGAACCTTGAGCTGCGCCTGTCGGTGGAGGATTCGCCCAACTCGGCAGGTGTGGTGATCGACGCTATCCGCTGTGCCAAACTGGCCTTGGAGCGGGGACAGGGTGGCATACTGGAAGGACCCTCGGCCTATTTCTGCAAACATCCACTGCGTCAGTTCACCGACGATGAAGCCTTCCAGATGGTGGAGGAATTCATCGCCGGTGGCTGAGGAAAAAGGCATGCAGTGCCTGATTATCGCGGCAGGCAAGGGAAGCCGGCTGCATCAGAGGGGGGACAGCAAGCCCCTGGCCCCCCTCCTGGGTATCCCCTTGATCGAGCGCGTCATCCGCTCAGCATTGGAGGCCGGTGCGGATGAATTTTATGTCGTTATCGGCTACCAGGGAGACCGGGTCCGTGATTTTCTGGCGCTGCTGGCGGCGCGTCTGGCGGTGCGGATTACGCCGCTGGTGAATGACGACTGGGATCAGGAAAACGGGCTTTCGGTACTTCGGGCGCGGGCGCATCTGCACGAGCCTTTTTTGCTGCTCATGGCGGATCACCTGTTCGAGCCAACCCTGGCCCGTGCGTTGATAGCACACTCCCTGGCGGATGGAGAGATCGCACTTGGGATTGACGGCGACACTCGCAATCCGCTCGTTGACATGGAGGATGTGACTCGGGTCCAGGTGGCAGACGGCAAGATCCGTGATATCGGCAAGCAACTGACCGATTTCAACGGCTTTGATACCGGTATTTTCTTGTGTAGCCCAGCGATTTTTGATGCCTTAGAACAAAGCGAAAAAGAACAGGGTGACACCAGCCTCTCCGCGGCAATCCGGATACTAGCCGCCGAAGGGCGCGCCAACGCGATCCCTGTGAACAGTTTCTGGATCGATGTGGACGATAATGCAACCTTCCTGCGGGCGCAGCAGGCCCTATTGGATCGCCTCCGTGACAAGCCGAACGACGGGCCGGTCGCACGTTACTTGAACCGTCCGATCTCGGTGCGATTTTCCCGTCAACTGGCGAGCTTGAATATTACCCCCAATCAAATCTCTGTGTTCTCGTTCCTCTGTTCCCTGCTGGCGGCCGGACTCTTTGCACTGGGCGGTTATCCTGCCCTGCTCCTCGGTGGTGTGCTGGCCCAGTTCGCGTCCATTATCGATGGATGCGACGGCGAGGTGGCCAGGCTCAAATACCAAAGTAGCGATTACGGCGGCTGGCTCGATGCGGTACTGGACCGCTATGCCGATGCCTTTCTGCTGTTTGGCTTGACCTGGCACTTGCTGGCGGTGGAAGCGAGCGGCGGGGTCCTGTTCATCGGTTTCATGGCCATTATCGGCTCGTTCATGCTCAGTTACACGGCGGACAAGTACGACCACCTGATGCGCGAGCGACTCCAAGCCGGAGGTCGGGCCGGGTTGCGGATGGGGCGAGATGTGCGAGTGTTTCTGATCTTTCTGGGCGCAGCGACTAATCTGGTGCTGCCGGTGCTGGTGGTGATCGCCGTGATAATGAATCTCGAGACCCTGCGTCGGGTTAAGGTTGCGCGCTATGGATAGCCTCGAGTGTGCCAAACAGGAAATCCGGCGGGCTATTGCAGGCTCACAGGTGCCGGAGGACCCGCGTCATGCCGACAACACGTTGGATTGGCTGCTGCGTTTGGCTCCGGATGCCGATGAGACTCTGCAATTGGCGGCGCTGGCCCATGATATTGACCGCGCCATCGAGGAGATCAAGGTTAGGCGCGCTGACTTCGATGATTATGACGCCTTCAAGGCCGCCCACGCCCGCCACGGGGCGGAATTACTGCGTCCGATACTGACTGCATGTGGTGTAGAACCGGCTATCGTGGACGAGACCTGTCGCCTGGTAACGGTCCATGAGGTGGGCGGCGACCGGCGCGCTGATCTGCTCAAGGACGCGGACAGCATCTCCTATTTCGACGTTAATCTGCCACTCTATTACCAGCGCGAGGGTTGGGCGGAGACCAAGCGGCGATCCCTCTGGGGTTATCGCCGCCTTTCTGCAACAGCGAAAGAGATCGTCAAGAACATTTGCTACGAGGAAAAGGAGCTGAGTCCACTGATGAGAGAGGTGATTCATGAAAGCGCCAACTGAGGGTTTTATAGCGCATTTACAATGTGAGCAGAAAAATTTTACAGAATGCGTGTTCTGTAAAGACTGGCTCTATTGACTCTAGGGATCAGAGTCAGCCGTTCATCGCACCTCTCTGGTTACAGCGGGCGCTTAACTCACGACCTGGCGATGTGGGAAATGCAGGATGAGATTCAGAACCTTGATGCTCCGCTTAGCCATCGAAGCTCTCTCATTGAGCGGCAGGTTTGTGTCAGTAGTTGCTTGTTGCCGACACGCCTTCCGCACCAAACTAACGTCCGTATATGGGACCTGTGACCTGCCAGCAGCAGACACTCAGAACGGCTCAGCCAGTGTCTGCTTTCCGATCTTAAGGTGATTGGCTCCAAGCACTACTCCCCAGGTCTTCAGTGACCGTTTTGGGCCGATTACTGACGTTGGCGAGCGCTCGAAACGACAGACTCCGTGTGACGGCTACGGGGCTCGCGGGCATGTGAATCCGCCGATCTGTGCATGCAGCGCCGATCGATCCCCGACTACTCCACTATCGGCCACACTATGGCAACGCTCAGAACCACCACCTGGATACCATCAAAAAAGCAGCCCCGCGCTACTCACCGATGCGTCAGATAGACCCACTGCTATACCCGCTGCATTCCCACTACAATCCACGCAGCCGCTGCGGTAGACGATATTTTATCGACTATTCAGCGGTGTACTCTTTGGCCACCTGTACCGCAAGTTCGGCTACCGGCTCCAGCAGCGCGCTGGAGGATTGCATGGCGTACGATGCGGTGAAATCCAGCTCACTGGGCACCCAGGTCGCCTGAACCTCCTTGAGGCTCCCCGCGGCTAACTCCTTGGCGATCATGACCCGGGGCAGCGTGGAGATACCGACGCCATCCAGGGTGAGTCGATGGCAGGCGGATAGCGAGCTGGAGGTAAAAAAGCGCGGCGGCAGATCACCCTCTCTAAATTTCTGACTGATTTCTGCAAACGGCTTGGTGTTGCGGGCGTAGGTAATAATAGGCCAGCGGGCCAGATCCTCGGGGGTCAGCGGCCGCTCCGGCAACGCCAGCGCAGGACTGGCGACCCAGATCAGTGGAAAGGTGCACAACTCAAGATTGGCAATAGCGGGGGCTGAGATGGGCCCCATCAGGAAAGCGATATCCAGCGACCGGTCCAGCAAGCCCCCCCGCAGGCTGCTGGTCGTGTCTACGGTTAACTCCACATCCAGATTAGGCATGGCGGTATGCAGTCGGCTGAACAGCTCAGGCAGCCAGGTATGGACGATGGATTCGGATACGCCCAGGCGCAGAATGCCGGAGAGCGAGCAGGAGGTATCGGCCCGCTTACGCAGCTGCTCTGACATAAAAATCACTTTCTCTGCATAGGGCAGTAACTCCTGCCCTTTAGCCGTGAGCGTAACCGGGCCACCCTCGCGCTCAAACAGCTTCACCCCCAACTCCGCCTCAAGGGCGGCGATGCGTGAAGAGATCGCTGGCTGGGTGGTAAATTGGCGCTCGGCGGTCTTTCTGAAGCTGCCCAGGGTGGCGACCCAGACAAAGGTTTCCAAGCGTTTTAAATTCATCGTTGGCCGTTCCTTAAAGGATCAAAAATATCTGCAGGATGATTTATCCTATTTACTCGACGGGTTAATTGCCAGACCCAATAGCGTCCGACATGCCTCGCCCAGCGACATAGTAACCTACCCACAATCTCTTAAGCGTGCCGAAAAAACGCTGCTCGGCATAAGGCGGCACCGACCCGATTGTGCAATATCTGCAAAAACCCAAACCAACTCAGCTGACGCCATCGCCCCAACCCGCTATGATTGGCAGCACTTTTATCTTTACATGATTGTTCAAGGAATCTCCGATGTCCCAGTTCGATAATGTCTCCATCGTCAAACAGGCCAATATCTATTTTGAAGGCAAGGTTACCAGCCGCGCCATTCTCTTTGCTGATGGCAGCCGCAAAACCCTGGGAATCATGATGCCCGGTGACTACGAATTCGGCACCGAGCAGGCAGAGCTGATGGAGATACTGGCCGGCGATCTGGAAGTCCGTCTGCCGGGTCAAAGCGAGTGGCAGCATATTGTCGGCGGTCAGGCATTCAATGTGCCGGCCAACGCCTCCTTTAGCCTGCGGGTTAAACAAACCACCGACTACTGCTGCTCCTACCTGTAGCCCCACCTTCGCTAACGAGTCATCGTAATGAGTTCTCTAAAAGATCAACTACTCAATGCCGGACTGGTCAATAAGAAACAGGTCCAGCAGGCAAAAAAACAGAAGCACCAGCAGAAGCAGAGCGGCCAGGCCACTGCAGACCAGGAGGCGCGCGCCCATGCCGAGCAGGTCAAGGCTGAAAAGATCGCCCGCGACCGTGAGCTCAATAAACAGCGCCAGGCGGCGGCTGAGGAGAAAGCGATCATCGCCCAAATCCGCCAGCTGATCGATACCAACCAGGTTAGCAGCGACAACGGTGAGGTGGCCTACAACTTTACCGATGGCACCAAGATCAAACGTCTGTATCTGACCGAACTGCTGATCAACCAACTCAGCGCCGGTCTACTGGCGATCGTGAAACAGGATGAGAGCTACAAGCTGGTACCCAGCAAGGTGGCGACGCGTATCGCCCAGCGCGATCCCAGCATGGTACTGGTACTGCATACCCAGGTGGAGGAGAGCGACGCAGACGACCCCTATGCCGACTTCCAGATTCCTGATGATCTGATGTGGTAATGACTATTAACAAGCAACGTACGTCATCGTGTATCTGACCCTGACCGACCTGATCGGATTTTTATTCCTGGGGATCGTCGCCTACCTCTGGTGGCACGGGCGAGGACTCAAGGACAGTGCCTTAGTGGTGGTAAAACGCTACTGCGATCAACAGCAGTTGCAACTACTGGATGAAGGGTTGGTGCTGAGTCGGGTGCGGATTGCCCGAAGTACTGCGGGCTTATTCTGTCTCAGACGCCGCTACCGGTTCGAGTTTTCCTCCACCGGCGACGAACGTTATTGCGGCACGATCGATGTGCTGGGCAAGCAGATCCAATCGATCAAACTGGATCCGCACCGGATGCCGCTCTAGCTGCTGCCGGGAAACCGGCAGCGCGCATCCCTGATACTCTAATCAGTGATTGCAGCCGGCACCATGAACATGGCCATGAGCCAGTTCATCTTCATTCGGCTCGCGCACCTGCATCACCTCAACTTTAAAATTCAGGGCCTGCCCGGCTAACGGATGGTTACCGTCAACCGTGACATTCTCGGCATCAATCGCAGTTACGATGACGGACACCGGATCTCCGGCGGTGCTAGCCTCGAAACGCATCCCTACATCAATATCATCAACCCCATCAAAGGCATCACGCGGTACCGTCTGAATCATCTCTGCAACCACAGGACCGTAAGCGTCTGCTGCCTCAACACTAACCTCCAGAGCATCTCCCTGCTGCTTACCCAACAACTCCTTCTCCAGGCCGGGGATCAAATTTCCATGTCCGTGCAGGTAAGAAAGCGGCTCGGCACCATCGGAGCTATCCAACACCTCGCCTTCGGCGTTGGTGAGGGTGTAGTGGATCAGCGCTACTTTATTATCAGAGATTTGCATATCCCGGTCCCATATCAGTAAATGAGCCGATAGGGTAACGACTTTGGTCGTCGCTGAAAAGTAAACATGCCGGTCTTTGCACCCTGCCCTTTCACCGCGCCCGGCCCTTACACCGTGCCCGACCCTTGCACCGCGCCCTCTCAGCGCTATATGATGCGGCTCACCTGAGGATTTGTTGTATGCCTGCTCCATCCCACACTGCCACATCGATGTCTGCAAAACGTCTGCGCATCTTTAAGCAATTAAACCTGATCCCTTATCTGCAGCAACGGAAGATATTATCCTTCGGCACTCTGCCCCTAAATGGCGAGTGCTACCACCACAGTGATGATGCGCCCTGGATTGTGTTTATTCCCGGCATCGGCACCTACAGCGAGCTGTATTGCGAGATGCTGTGCAAGCTATCCCAACAAGGCTTCAACACGCTGAGCATCGACCTCCCCGGCCATGGCTATTCCGGGGGCCCGCGGGGGGCATATCAACTCGATACCCTGGTCACTCAGTTTGGCGAGGTGTTCGATTACATTGAGCAGAACTATTCGGGCGCGATCACTCTATTCGGTTGCTCGATCGGCTCCCGGATCTCTTTGGAGCTGGCCGAACATGACGCCCGCATCAAAGCCCTAATGTGCCACACTCTGCTGCTTAACGAGGTGCCGCCGGATATGTTTCATGATATGGGCTGGCAAGCATTGTCGATGAGCCGCTGGATGATGCCGGGGATGACTGTCGATTTCCGCTCCTTTATCGATATCGATAATATCCTCGAGCACAACCCGATGGGCGAGTTTGCCCGTCACGACACCCGCATTGTCTGGAACTATCCGATCGCCACCCTCGACAGCCTGTACAGCGCGCCGAGCCAGATCCTTGAAAAACCCCTCGGCATACCGGCGGCCATCATCGTCGGTGAGCACGATGATGTACTTCCTCCTGCATATATCCGCAGGCTGATCAAGCAGAGCGCCCAGCCGTTTGATCTGTTCGAGGTCAGTAACGCGGCGCATATGCTGCCCTTTGACCAGGTTGAGATCACCGTCGAGACCGTCTCGCACTGGTTCAAAGAGGCGCTAAAGCCGGGTTAATAAGCCACTGTTCGCACCATGCCCGGTACGCTATGCTTAGTGACGAAGTTGCTATAAACAGCAACGGCCCGTCTCTATAAAGGAATGAGATATGTACCGAGCGCTAGGTTTGGCATTTGTGGTAATCGGGGTCAGCGCCTGCGGCCCCAATTTTGAAGCGGAATACCGTGCCACACAAAAGGAGTTGCAACAGGTCAAACAACAACTCGCCGAAGCGCAACATAAACTCAACGCCGCCGACCACGAAACCCGCAACAAAATTTTCACCCTCGCGCGTCGTGCCAACACCCATCTGCTCGCAAAATCCCTGGACCGCAATCTGATCGCGGCCATTCAGCAGGAGATGGCCCTGCTGGTGGATAGCTATGCGCAGCTCAATAGCGACCAGGACATCACCTCCCTGACCGCCCAGTTTTATGCCGACAAGCTAACTCTGATACGAGACCTGAACCGGGGCCAGAGCAGCGCTTACGACCGCCAATACACGACCTGTCTGGCGGATCTCGACAGCCAGGGCAAAAAGAACCAGCTCAGTACCATGCTATGCGAAGTTCAGGCCGATGCCGCCGCTCGTAAACCGCGTCAGCAATACCTCGCCAGCCTCGCCGCGACCCTTCAGCTTGGCAAAAAACTGGCGGACCAGCGACGCGCCGATAACACCCTCGACTCAACCCAACTCGACACTCTGTTTAACTCCGAGCTAAATAATCATCTAAAATAGGCTTCTCATTAAATCGCAGTGACGCATACCCGCATCGGTGCTGATTAAGCTATTAACCTGGCAGGGTATTACCGAGAAAACGCGTCTGTCATTGATGCGGCTAAGCACCCTTGGGTGCTCAATCCAAGCACACGCCTGCGCATTTGATCGTCTTAAAAAAACAAAACCCCTCAGCGATCGAGTCGGTGAGGGGTTAGGTCGATCTAGCTGGAAAATTATGCAGCTTTGACCGAAGAAACTTTTTTCACAGCCGCGTCAACTTCCGCAGCCGTTGTCTTAGCAGACTCTTCGATAACGGCAGAGAACGCGTCTTTCGCTTCGGTGAAAGCCGCAATGCTTTTCTCAGTGGTGTCAGTCATCTTAGCTTCCAGCGCTTTAAAGAACTTAACCTGAAGCTCCAGAGCCGCCTTAGGATCTTTGCACTGAGCCAGCGCCTGGAACTGTTCCATGCTGGCGCTTACAACGTCTGACATGCTGTCTTTCTGAACACCAGCCAACTTTTCCAGGACCTTTTTGTTGGTCTCAATCAGATCCATTACCGGTTTTATGCGCGTGTTCATATCTACGAATAGGTTATCGTACATGGTCATTCCTCAAAGTGTGATTAGGGCTTATTCAGGGCTACACGACAAGGGATGCCCAATCTGGTGGCGCTTTGTGCACCGCACAAGACACCGAATAAACTTTAGCAGGCAATCTTGCTCTGTCAACTCACGCTTTCGCATCACAACAACTATTTTCAGACAAAAAAAATCCCCCGAAGCCTCGCGGTTTCGGGGGATTTAGAATTCAGCGCTTAGGCTTATTTGCCGGTCGCTTTCTTCACTGCGCCTTCGATCTCGGCCGCTGCTTTTTTGGTTGCTTCTTCAACAGAAGAAACATAAGCGTCTTTCGCTTCGCTGATTGCAGCAATGCTCTTCTCTGCAGTAACCGTCATCTTAGCCTCTAAGGCTTTGTAGAAGTTAACCTGCAGCTCTAAAGCCGCTTTAGGGTCTTTACACTCAGAGACCGCCTTAAACTGCTCAAGGCTGGCGTTAATCACATCAGTCATGGACTCTTTTTGCACCGATGCCAGAGTTTCCATTGCCTTTTTGTTAGATTCAGCCAGATCCATCACGGGCTGCATGCGGGCTTTCATATCTTTCATAAAATCATCGTACATAGCTATTCACCTTGGTTAGTGTGGACTTATGCTGCACCGCAGCAACAAGTCAAATATAAGCCCCAACGGAGCCTATGTCAAACGTCTTGTGCAGCGCACAAAAATATCTTGTCGCGTTATCCAGCCGCCTCGACCTCAAGCCCGGTCTCATAAAAAAGCTCCACCGGTAGCTCCAGATTGCGCCGCAGACTACTGGCAAGAAGATCCATCTGCGCATCACTCCAGGGCCGCGCCTCGGCCTCGGCTGGCTGCCTGGCCAGCGTATAAGCCTGAATTTTTTGCAGCCGTACGCCAGCATCCAACAACCGCTGCACTAAAGCGACATAGCCGGGGTAGCCTGCGTCGATATCTGTTTGTCCCTGCCAATTAAAGAAACAGGATTGCAGCACCACCGGGTACAAGCGACCAAAACCGATGATCTTTTCAACCAAGCGCTCAAAGGGTACCGAGGTCCGGTTGAGTTGTTGCAGCGACCGCGCATCCCAATAGTCGAGTTTGCACCAGACTTCGCCATTAGCGCGGTAGAACGATGACCATAGTGGTGCCAGGTCTTTCCTATCCAGCCCGGTAGCGTTGGTAAAAAGCACCAACTTAACGGCTTCAGGCAGATCAAATTCCTGCTTAAGGTCCAGCAGCAACTGCAGCACCTGCGGCAAAATCCGCACGGTAGTCGGTTCGCCATCTCCGGCCAGGCCTATATCCCGGAGTGGATAACCCCGATACCCCTCCGCCGAGATCGAACCCAGCCAATGGCGCAGCTCCTGCTCCAACTGCGCCAACGAAGGTTCTGCGACAGGCTGATCGTCGCTGCGCTCAACCTGGCAATAGACACAATCGAAATTGCAGCGCTTGTCCGGATTGAGATTAATCCCCAGCGACAAGCCACCAGAGCGGCGCGATATCACCGGATACACCAGCCGGTCAAATTCACTCAAGCGACTATGATTGGCGTAACTCAGGGTTATCTGTGCTTCAAGAGTGTCGCCTGGTTCAAGGCTCTGAGCGTCGAGTTCAAGCGCACTAGCCTTGGGCCCAAGACTGTCTGTAATCGCTATCCGGTCGCTCATCAGACCGGCTCTTTCGCAGCGTTAACCAGGATCTCTTTATAGGCGGCCACCGCATCACCCAATCCCAACATCAGCGCATCAGCGACCAGGGCATGGCCGATCGATACTTCCGCCAGGCCAGCAATACTGGCAAACAGCGCCAAATTATCAAGGTTCAGATCATGGCCAGCGTTCACCGCGAGACCGACCGCCTGGGCACGTTCTGCCGCACCCATAAACAGCTCCAGGACAGCTTGCTGCTGATCGCTGCCAAACGCATCCGCGTAGGCTTCGGTATAAAGCTCAACCCGATCAGCGCCCAGCGCCGCAGCCAGTTCAATATCGTCCGAATCGGCATTCATAAACAGGCTGACCCGGATCCCGCGTGCTTTGAGCTCGTCAATGATCGGTTTGAGTTGCGGGCCATCTTGCTTCAGATTCCAGCCGTGATCGGATGTCAGCTGATCCGCCGAATCGGGCACCAGGGTGCATTGCGCGGGCCTGACCTTACGCACCAGCTCCAAAAAACCAGGATAGTCGCCGACAGCCCCTTCAAACGGATTGCCTTCGATATTGAACTCCACCTCCAGCATCGCGGCCAACTCATACACATCGGCAGGGCGGATATGGCGCAGGTCCGGGCGGGGGTGCACGGTGATACCATCGGCACCCTGGGCGATGGCCACCCGCGCGGCCTCGGTAACACTGGGGATGCCCGACATCCGCGAATTACGCAGCAGAGCAATTTTGTTTAGGTTGACGCTTAAAGATGTCGTAGCGAGCGGGATTGACATGGGGTCTTACCTCTTGAATCAGTAGTCTGGATCGCCAATCTGGGTAACAAGCTCATCGGCAGCCTAATAAACTGTCGTTATTGTAGGTCCTTTAGTCGCAATGATCACCTCTCTCGGGCACGCATTCGAGCGCTAATACTCTGACCACACCCACCCTCTGACCCACCCCCACACACAGGCCCACACACAGGCCCACCCTCAAACCCACACCTCAAACCCACACCTCAGACCCGCCCCTTCAGGCCCGCACCTCAGATGAACAAAATTCAACCAGTAACATACGGTGGCGTATTGACAGAGCAACCTACCCTCTCTAGGATGGATCACCTCTCAGTGTCCCGTTCTCAGGAGCCCGCATCATGATATCCAGTTACAAAGGCTTTAATTTCGATCTCGGCGAAACCAACGACATGCTCCGCGAGCAGGTCAACGCATTTGCCGCCGCGGAGATTGCACCGCGCGCCGAACAGATTGATCACGACAATGAATTCCCGGCAGATCTGTGGCAAAAATTTGGCGATATGGGCCTACTCGGGGTAACCGTCTCCGAAGAGTACGGCGGTGTTGGGATGGGCTACCTGGCCCACATCATCGCGCTCCAGGAGATCAGCCGCGCCTCCGCATCGGTCGGCCTCTCGTATGGTGCCCACTCCAACCTGTGCGTTAACCAGATCAACCGTAATGGTAGCCATGAGCAGAAGATCAAGTACCTGCCCAAACTAATCAGCGGCGAGCATGTGGGTGCCTTGGCGATGTCCGAGCCAAACGCCGGTTCTGACGTGGTCAGCATGAAACTGACCGCCCGCGACAATGGCGATCACTTCCTCCTCAACGGCAACAAGATGTGGATCACCAACGGACCCGATGCCAGTGTTTACGTGATCTACGCTAAGACCGACACCAGCAAGGGCGCGCACGGTATCACCGCCTTTATCGTCGAGCGTGATGCTCCCGGATTCTCGCGCCATCAGAAACTGGACAAGCTGGGCATGCGCGGTTCCAACACCTGCGAATTGGTGTTCCAGGACTGCGTGGTACCGAAGGAAAATATTCTGGGCACTCTCAATGGCGGCGTAAAAGTATTGATGAGCGGCCTGGACTACGAGCGTGCGGTGCTGTCGGGCGGCCCTCTGGGAATCATGGATGCCTGCATGGACCTGGCGGTTCCCTATATCCGTGACCGCGAGCAGTTCGGCAAGGCGATCGGCGAGTTCCAGCTGGTACAGGGCAAGATAGCCGACATGTACACCGGCATGAACGCAGCCAAGTCTTACGTCTATGCGGTAGCCCGCGCTTGCGACCGCGGTGAAACTACCCGCAAGGATGCTGCCGGAGTAATCCTCTACAGCGCCGAATTAGCAACTAAGATGGCATTGGATACGATCCAACTCCTCGGCGGCAACGGCTATATCAATGAGTTCGCCAGTGGTCGTCTGCTACGTGATGCGAAGCTGTACGAGATCGGCGCTGGCACTTCCGAAATCCGCAGGATGCTGATCGGCCGTGAGATCTTTATCGGTAACTAAGATTGCACCATCCCAAGTCACCGGTCGTCCGGCCGGTGACTAATCTCCTGTTAGACCGCTTATTATCCTAACGAATATCCGGTTTGCGCCTATACTCCAACCGCAGCAGAGCAACTCGAAAGCGAGGTACAGATTACGCATGCCGGTAACGACCGAAATCAGGGTAAATCGCGACCAAGGGTATCTACTCCTGCGCCACTCCGGCGTCCTCACAACCGCCATAATCAAAGCCGCCCGGCGACAAACACAGCCCATCTACAAGCTTGAAAAAATCAATCGGGTGCTGGTCGATTACCGCCAAGCAGATCTGCGCCGACTGTCCCTGCTGGAACTCGACAACCTGGCCAGCGACTTCGCCAAAGACCTCCCTGACTGCCGTTTCATGGCCCTGATTCATGCACCAGATAGCGACATCACCCGTTTATCTCACATCAAGAATGTCTGTTTTCTCGGCGGGGTTTTGACCGAACTGTTCGACAACATCGCTCTGGCCGAAAACTGGTTGAGCCAGCCCGAACCCTTGAGCCACTCGCTAACCGGGTAAAAACAAGCTCCGCATGACGACAGCCCGCTCTGACGACAACAGCCCTTGGCGCATTATCGCTTTGTCCAAGTCCCGGCCCGGGTGGCTGTCAGCACAGGTATCAAAGCCTTCAGCTAATCAGCAGTGCCGCACAGAGCTGGCGCAGATGCGCTTCATCTTCGAGCTGGGCGGACGAGGTGTTAAGCAGACTGCTGCCGAATATGTAGCTGTAAAAAAGATAGGCGCGGGCATGGGCCGCATCATCAGAAGGGGTCAGTTGACGATAGAGACTAGCAACAGAGACCAGTCGTTGCGCGTCGACCTGGGAAACTACATCCGCCGCCAGCGGGTCGGTGTGCGCCCAATCACGCACAGCCAGCTCGATGGCGTTACCGCGCGGGTTGGAACGATCCAGATACAACCGCAGCAATTCACTGAGCACCTCCTGCGCTGGACGCTCACTCGCTACCTGGCGCTGAATGGTTTGAATTCGTCCTTCGCGCCAGAACAGCAGAACCTGCTCTAACAGTTCGGAACGGTTTTTAAAGTGCCAGTAAAAACTGCCTTTGGTGACCTTCAGTCGCTTCGCCAGCACCTCGACCTTAACACTGGCAACACCGCCCTCCGCCAACGCCGACAGCGCTTCGTGAACCCAGGCTTCACGCTTGAGTTTTGAATTCATCCTGACCTCTACCGCTATCACGGGGACACTCTTAATCTGATGGACCAACGCCCAATGATACGGACGGGCGCCACTACCCGCCAGCCATACACTAATAAAAGCAAAAGCAGCCTGTCGGACTTAACACTGATCTACTCGGCAACTGCTCCTGCGTTGCTCTACCTTCTGCATCCATGCAGTCGTGCGGGAAAGCCGACTTTGGCCATTTTTCACCCTCTTTTTCGTTTAATAGAACCACTATTAGCCTCAAAAGAGTTCGAAAACTGTCTCAAATCGGTCTCCCCCTCGCTACGACCGGTCAAGTCCGACAGGCTGCTAGCAAGGTAGGGGCAAGCACCTCATTGGATTAGAGCGTGAAACCCGGGGGAATTAGAGTGACAATTGGCGCCCAACACCCTCTGGTATCAAAAGACTCTGGTGCTGACGCGCTATCGTCTGCAATCGTTTCAGAGCTGGCTCCGGAAACGGGCAACTGCGTCCCGTCTGCAAGTCAACGTGGACCATGATAATTTCGTTAGTGGCCGCCAGAAAACCTTCCGTTGTATTAAACATCTGATGAAAGATACGCAGTTTCTTGGCATCGAACTCGAGCAACTGGGTGGTGCAGTTGATTCGCGCCCCCTCTTTCAGCTCGCGCTTGTAGGTGACGTTCATATCCACCACAAACATCGACAACCGGGTATCACGGGTGTACTCCGGGCCCAGGCCGAGGTTTGAATTGAAAACATCAGTGGCCTGATCGAAAGCAAGAACGTAGTAAGCGACGTTCATATGGCCGTTAAAGTCGATCCAGCCGGGCTGTACACAGGACTGATAGCCACTAAAAGGAATGCGAGCATCCATGTCTGTTCTCCATTTTTATTTTTATCGGAGTGATGTGAAGTCTCAAGAATAAGGACTTACACCCCTAACTACTAATGAATCTTTTTTGACAAAACTGCAGGCAACATTACTGCAGCTGTACAAGCCTGGCACGGAGCGGAATCACTGCATCTAACACCCGGCGGGCGTTAACAGGCCCCAGCCGCAGCATCTGTTTGTGTACGGCAGACAACTGTTCCAGCTCAGGGTCAGCAAACGTGTACATCACCGACGGTTGCGCCAGGGCCAGGGCCCGTCCCGACACCGGACTTTGCAACAGGTGCTCTAGCGCCAATAACACCCGGTCGTGGAACGCTTTGCGGGGATAGCCAAGCTCAGCATAGGCCTGCTGCATCTGCGGATAATAATCCCGGTACAGCCCGACCCATTGCTCAGCATCGATCGCACTAAGCAGCTCAACGTAGCCACTGTAGCGACTGTAATTGTAGCCATCCAACCACATTTCCTCACCCTTTACTGACGCGCGAAATGGGTCATTCATCGGTAGTAACAGACTGTGCTTCCTCTGCAACCGACCGTCTGCAATATTGTCTATGCTAACCACCAGCTTGCGAATCAACTCCTCATCGACCAGCAATGAAATCAGTTTCTGAGTAGGATCCAATTGTGCCAGCGCTGCACGAAACCGACTGTCGCTGTGATTCAGATCAGGCAAGGACGGATCCACCGTTACCGCCAGCACCTGCGGCTGCAGATTAACCACCGGCTCGGGCCGTAATGGTGCCGATATTGGTGATGACTTAGTTTCAACATCGGTAACTCCAACCACCACTGGGGCCCGAGCTGTCGCTTCTGGTACTGCTGGCTCTGCGGTATAGCCGCTGCTGGCACCTGGCCGCAGCGTAGGAACCGACTCAAGCGTTTGATCGGTTAGCAGCAAATAGGCCACACCGGCCAGTAAAACCAGCGCGACGACTATCAGCAGCATCTGCACCAGGGCGATACCGCGAGCGACCGGGTAAAAACTGGCAGGCATAAACATCCCCTCTCTCAATTATTCGCACAGCATATATGCGCACAGCATAGCCCAGTTACGGCGGCCACAACGGTGCACGCTATACACAGTACCCTTTAGTCAAGATATTGAAACGATAGATAACACGTATAATCGAGCGCCACAATCGCTAAATAGGGTCCGGAAACGACAGCAGCGCTCTGGAGAGGATAACAACACGGATGCAGCAGCCGCGGGAGTGTGTGGCAAATGCCGGTTTCACACTTATGAAACCGGCTCAAACAACCGATTGAGTTAAAACTCCATCTCGGGGACGTGATTCGGTACAACCAGCTCACCTTCGGTCAGCCTGATGATCTCTTCAACAGAGACCCCCGGCGCACGCTCAAGCAGGTGGAACTTGCCCTCTTTAATCTCGATAAAGGCCAGATCTGTCAGCACTTTCTTAATACAGGCGGCGCCCGTCAGTGGCAACGTGCACTTGTTCAGCAACTTGGATTCGCCGTGTTTACTTGCATGGGTCATGGTGACGATAATGTTGTCGGCACCAGCCACCAGATCCATCGCGCCACCCATCCCCTTGATCAGCTTGCCAGGGATCAGGTAGGACGCAATATTCCCTTGAACATCGACTTCGAAGGCACCCAGTACGGTCAGATCCACATGGCCACCGCGAATCATCGCGAAAGACTCTGCTGAAGAGAAGATCGAGGCGCCGGTAGCCGCAGTCACCGTCTGCTTGCCCGCATTGATCATATCCGCATCGATCGTCGCTTCGGTTGGAAAAGGTCCCATCCCCAGCAGACCATTTTCCGACTGCAGCATCACCTCTATCCCTTCAGGAACGTAGTTCGCCACCAGCGTCGGAATACCGATCCCCAGATTCACATAGAAACCATCCTGCAGTTCACGAGCCACCCGACGGGCCAGTTGTTCACGTGTTAACGCCATCGTTTAACCCTCCCCTTCGGTGCGCACGGTGCGCTGTTCAATACGTTTTTCGAACGTGCCCTGAATCAACCGGTCGACATAGATACCCGGGGTATGGATCTGCGACGGATCCAGTTCGCCCGGCTCTACAATCTCTTCCACTTCCATTACCGTGATCTTACCGGCGGTAGCCGCCATCGGGTTGAAGTTCATCGCGGTATGGCGATAGATAGCGTTGCCGTAGCGGTCAGCCTTCCAGGCTTTGACGATGGCAAAATCACCCTTGATCGACTCCTCAAGAATGTAATGGCGGCCGTCATACTCTCGCACCTCCTTGCCGTCACCCACTTCGGTACCGTAACCGGTCGCGGTGAAGAACGCGGGGATACCGGCACCACCGGCGCGCATCTTCTCGGCCAGGGTGCCCTGGGGCGTCAACTCAACCTCCAGCCGACCATCCAGCAACTGTTCCATAAACAGCTTATTCTCACCCACGTAGGAGGAGACCATTTTCTTGACCTGCTGATCTTCCAGCAGTACCCCCAACCCAAAACCGTCCACACCGGCGTTGTTGGAGACCACGGTCAGCTCTTTGGTGCCTTTACGCTTGATCTCACCGATCAAGTTCTCAGGAATGCCACAGAGGCCGAAGCCGCCTGCAATAATGGTCATGCCATCTTCGAGGCCTGCCATCGCCTCTTCGTAACTGTTTACCACCTTGTCAAAACCGGACATTCGGCGTGCTCCTGTTGTTTTTTGTGGGTTAAGCGGGGCTTGCGATCGGGCTCAGAACCTACACTGAATTATTCAGGGACTGACCCTAAAAAGATCAAGCACCTAGCATTGAACAACTGCTATGATTTAACAAGTTTAAATAATCGATCAATTAATATAATAAATTTATGAACATATCGATCAAACAGCTCCGCGCCTTTGTCGCTGTCGCCCAAACCCTCAGCTTTACCGAGGCCTGCACCCTGGTTCATCTATCCCAGCCGGCACTGAGCATCGCGATTAAAAACATGGAGGAGGCCGTGGGCGGCAGCCTGCTGACCCGCTCCACCCGAGTCCTGGCACTGACCCCGGAAGGCGCGCAGTTTCTTCCCGTGGCGCAACGCCTGCTGGCAGACTGGGATGGGGCTCTGTACGACCTGCACAACCTGTTCGCGCTGCAGCGCGGCCAACTCAGCATCGCCGCTATGCCCTCGTTTGCCGGCCATCAACTACCGGCGGTGCTGGCGAGTTACCGGCAGCGCTATCCCGCCGTGAACATCCGGGTGCAGGATGTGGTGGCTGAAGAGGTGGTGGAGATGGTGCGCGGCGGGCGGGTTGAACTGGGCGTGGCGTTTAATATCGAGACCGGCAACGATCTGCAATTCACGCCGCTGTTCGACGATCCCTTCATTGCGGTGCTACCGCCGGGCCACGCGCTGCTGCAACACGCTAAGCTCGACGGGTCGATGATCTCCGAGTCGCCCTTCCTGACTCTGCAACCCCCCTCGATGGTACGCCAACTCATTCTGGACACGATGGCAGAGCACGGCATCAGTTTGAAGATCGAATTCGAATCCCACCAGCTGGTAACGATTATTCGCATGGTGGTCTGTGGCCTGGGGATCAGCGTGGTGCCAGCGCTCTGTATCCCCCAGATCGAGCAGCAAGGCGCTGAGTGGCGGCCATTACTAAACCCCGAAGTACGGCGCACGGTGGGTATCTATACCCGCAAACGCTACCCCTTATCCACCGCGGCCGAGGCGATGGTACCGGTGCTTAAACAGATGATTACCGGGGTGATTACTTACTAACATAACAACCAAAACGGCCCCGCTAACGACCCGGAACAGGCGCAGGAACCGGGGTTAGCTCAGCGAGCGCCTGCTTGGGATTGCGCGGGTAGTAACGCTCCGGCAATCGATCGATATGGGTAAAAAAGCGGGTATCTTTGTAGGGCATTTTCATAAAGCCTGCCACCCCCAGCCCCCGGATTTCCGCTATCGCCGCCATGATCTTCCTCAAACAGGCGACAAACTCCGTCTCTTGCTGCGCATTGAGCAACTTGAATTGACTGTGGATTTTCAGATGCAGCTCCATACTCTCGAAGATAATCAAACCGGTGTGGTGAAGCTGATTGAGCTGTTTGATGGTGGCGATGATCGACGCTGGCAGCTCCAGATTCTCTTCGGGGTCGCGGCCATCCTCAAAGTAGGAGTGTAAGCGACTCTTGTCTTCCAGATCCGGAACCGCCGCGACCTCGTAGGGGATGCATTGCTCAAGAGCTGGAATAAACGCCAGCTCGCTGCTTTCGCGCTCAACATGCAGAGTACAGCGGGCATCGAACAGGCAGCTCTTGAAGATCCCCTTGCGGTACACCGAGCGCGCCAAGTTGACCAGATTATTCACCGTTGCCACGAAGGCTTCGCGCTGTTCAGGATTGTAAAGATTAAGGCTGGAGTCGATATACACCCCCTCGACCTCCCAGCGCACCGCAAGCCCCCCCACCACCGGAAACTTACCCAGGCGACTGACCGCGGCCAGAAAGGCCTTTTCGGTTTCACCCATCCCCTGAAGGAAGTTTTTGTAGTAACGATCGAATTGCACATCATCGATATCGAGATAATGATGTTCGACCCCCTCCTCCTTCAAAAATGCCTTGCGTGAGCTGTACACTACCGAATCCATGGTCCGTGTCTGCGGCCGCACCCACACAGGAACCAGCGGCTGCAGCGCGACAGCGGGCAGCTCGAGTAGCATCAGTCGATTGATCACCGACATATTACGCAGCCAGTAATCACCCGCCTGCTGGCGTACCTGGGGGTCACTATCGAGCAGACGCTCCAGCACCTTCGCCAGTTCCTGCGGCAAGCCCAGCGCGGTCGGCGGTATCGCCTGATAGCCGAAGCGACTCGACTGCCCCGAGGCCAGGGCATACAGGGTGCCCGCCGCCCCCTGCTCGTCAAAACGGGGGGTCGAGAGGCCGCCGTTAAGCTGTTCATCGCCGATAAAATAGACATCACCCAAGCGGGCGTTGCTGTGTTGCAGATCGTCCGACATCAACTCCATCACATTGACGCTGACGTGTTGATTATTTTCATCCAGCTGGGCGAATACCGATGACCCCCAGTCGATCAGTCCAATCTGCTCGGTGAGCGGGTCGAAGACGATATTGGAGGGTTTAATATCGCCGTGAACCAGGGGCCGCGTTGACTGCACCGACGCACCACGCAGGGCGCACAGAATATCCGCCAACTGCGCAGCGATATGCACCAGCAGCCGAGGCGACAGGGGGCCACGCTGCAGCGACAACTTCTCCAGATCCAGCCCCGGAACGCGCTCCATCACCATGATGGCCTGGCGACCGATGCGTTGAAATTCGATCAGTTTAGGTACCCGGGGATGATCGACCTGAGACAGTAAAAATGCTTCCTCCTCCAAACGGTCCTGCACATGCTGGGGCAGAGTAATGCGGGAAAACTTGAACACCAGCTGCCGGCCCTGGCGATCGACCCCGCCAAACACGAACCCAAACGCTCCCTTGCCGATCATCTCGATATCGCTGTAGCCCAGTTGCTCCAGTTGCTCCTGACAGAGCCGGAACCAGTCCTTGAGTTTGCGCGCATCATTCTGACTGAGCAGGTAAATAGACTGCTCTTCGGGGATATAAAACTGCTGTAGATCAGGTTTGTCCATAGCGGCCATCTAAACCAATAAACACCAGGGGAGCAAGCTCCCCTGTTCACCGACTACCCCCTAGCACCGCTAAGCGCGGCCTGGAGCATTAAGCCAGGTCGAGCAACATGGCGGAGGGGTCTTCTAGATAGGACTGCCACAGTAGGCTGAAGCGGGCGATGGTGCCGCCGTCGATAATCCGGTGATCGCCGGACCAGCTGATATTCATCAGTGACCGCGCCACCACTTCACCCTGAGCATTAAAACGCGGCAGGGTCTGGGTTTTGCCTAGAGCGACGATCGCCACCTCCGGCGGATTAACCACCGGTGAGGCGTAGGTTCCGCCCAGCGCACCGATGTTAGAGATACTGATGGTGCCTCCCTGCAGATCTGCCGGAGAAACACGTCCAGAACGCGCAGCCTCGGCCAGACGCGTGACCTCCTGCGCAATCTGCAGAATGCTCAGCGTTTCTACTTTCTTGATATTGGGCACCATCAAACCCATCTTGGAATCCACCGCCATACCTATATTGCAATGCGGCTGGTAGTGGATCTCGGTGCAGTCGGCATTAACCTGGCTGTTAAGGATCGGAAACTCCTGAACCGCCAGCGCCAGTGCCTTCATAATAAAGGGCATCAACGTCAGTCGAATCCCCTGCTGCTCCGCCTTAACCTTAAGCTGTGCGCGCAGCGCCAACAACGCCGTGACATCCACTTCATCCCCGTAGGTAAAGTGCGGAATGGTCGACGCCGACAGCGTCATCTGTCGCGCCATCGCCGCTTTAATGCCACGAATTTTCTCAACCCGAATTCCGGCTGGGGCCTCTGCGACCGCAGCAGGAATCGTTGCGGCAGATTCAACCACGGCGACGGCTTGCCCAGCACCTTGCCGGAAACGCAGAATATCTTCTTTAAACACCCGACCATTTTTGCCGCTGCCGGGTACCTGGCTGATATCCAGTTCAAACTCACGGGCGATACGCCGCACCGCAGGGCTCGCCAGCGCCTTGCCAGAATGGTTGGCATTGATCGAGGTTGCCGCTCCAGAAGCCACCGCCACGGGTTGCGCCGCGGCAGGAGCCGCAGTGGCCTGAGCAGTTGCTGCCGGCGCAACCGCAGCCGCCGCGTCATCAGGCAGCAACGCAAACAGCGGCCCATGCACTTTAGCCACCTCACCCTGAGCAAAATAAAGCTTGGTCACCACACCCGCTCTGGGTGCAGGAATCTGGACCAGTGCCTTATCGGTCATCACATCGACCACCGGCTGATCCTCTTCGAGCCGATCACCTTCGGCAACCAGCCACTCGACCACTTCACACTCGATAATCCCCTCGCCAATATCCGGCAGAATAAAATCAACGGTAGCGGCTGTTGTTACAGTGGCCGCGACACTCTGCGGCGTAACCGCCACAGCCGGAGCTACAGCAGGGATCTCCGCGACTCTAGCAACGGACCCGTCGGTCTCATCAGCCAGATCCACCGCAAACAGGGGCGAATGCACCTTGGCGCTGTCGCCCTGTTGGTAATAAAGTTTGGTGACCCGCCCCGCGTGCGGTGCCGGGATCTGCACCAGCGCCTTGTCGGTCATCACATCGGCTACCGGCTGATCCTCTTCGATAAGATCACCCTCCTTGATCAGCCACTCGACCAGCTCGCACTCAACAATCCCTTCACCGATATCCGGCAGAATAAAATCTTTAATCATCGCCCCGCACCTCTAAAAATTAACGCTGGTTTTAATCGCTTCATAGATCTTCCACTGGTCCGGGATATACTCCTTTTCCAGTGCCAGCGGATAGGGCACATCAAGCCCTGCCACGCGCACGATCGGCGATTCGAGGTGGAGGAAACACTGCTCCTGAACGGTCGTTGCGATCTCGCCGGCAAAGCCACCCGTGACAGGCGCTTCATGGCTGATTAGTAGCCGACCGGTTTTCTTCACCGACGCAACGACGGTTTCGACATCCCAAGGCAGAATGGTGCGTAGATCGATCAATTCGCAGGAGATACCGTCCTTATCGGCCAGTTCCGCCGCCAATTCGAGATATTCCATCTGCGCACCCCAGGCCAGCAGAGTGATATCTGTGCCTTCGCGTACGACTTCAGCTTTGCCCAGTGGTAGTTCATAATCCTCTTCGGGAACTTCACCCACCGAAGCGCGATAGATTCGCTTGGGTTCAAAGAAGATCACCGGGTTGGCATCGCGAATCGACGCCAGCAACAACCCTTTGGCCTGATGCGGATTACGCGGCACGACTACCTTCAAACCCGGCGTGTGAGCAAAATAGGCTTCGGGCGATTGCGAGTGGTAATGGCCTCCGGCGATACCGCCGCCGTAAGGGGTCCGAATCGTCAGTCCACCGACGTTAAACAGATTGCCGGAACGGTAACGAAACTTGGCCGCTTCGTTAACGATCTGATCAAACGCGGGAAAGATATAATCGGCAAACTGGATCTCGGCCACCGCCACCGAGCCTTGCGAGGCGAGACCGTTGGCAAAGCCGATGATCCCCTGCTCGACCAGCGGCGTGTTGAAGCAGCGCGCCCGGCCGTATTTTTCTTGCAGGTGGCTGGTGGCACGGAACACACCGCCAAACACACCCACATCCTCGCCAAAACAGACCACCCGCTCATTGGCGGCCATGGCAATATCCAGAGCGTTGTTGACCGCCTGTAACAGATTCATTTTAGCCACGGTTCACCCCCTCAGGTGCATCATCAAGTTGTGCGGCAGATTTGGGGTAGACCTCAGGATAACGACGGATATGCGCTTTGAGTTCAAGTAACTGCTGCTGTAGGTGCGCAGGCGGGGTGTCGTAGACATCAGTGATCATCTCGTCAATATGCGGCCGGCCCACCTTCTCGGCTTTCTTCATCGCCGCCATCACCGCCTGACGATCGGCCTCAAACAGCGCTTTATCCTGTTCTTCGCTCCACCAGCCCTGCTGCTGCAGCCAGTTTTTCATCCTTAGCAGCGGATCCAGATCGCGCCACTTGGCCTCTTCGGACTTGCTACGGTAGCCGGAGGGGTCATCCGAGGAGGAGTGCGCCGCCAAGCGGTAGCTCATCGCTTCGATCAATACTGGCTCGTTCTGCTCGACCGCGATCTTGCGGGCCTGGCGGGTCGCTTCGACCACCGCCAGAATATCGTTGCCGTCGACGCGGATCGTATGCATGCCGTAACCGAGTGCGCGCGGGGCGATGCCATCACCGGCAAACTGCTCGCTGGAAGGTGTCGAGATCGCATAACCGTTATTACGGCACAGGAAGATCGCAGGAACCTTGAGTACCGCGGCCATATTCAAAGCCGCGTGAAAATCGCCTTCGGAGGCCGCCCCTTCGCCAAACACAGCGACAGTACAGTGGCCTTCACCGGCTAGTTTCTGGCCATAAGCATAGCCGGTCGCCTGCGGCAGCTGGGTCGCCAACGGTGAGGAGATGGTCATGTAATTAAGTTTGACTGAACCGTAATGGATCGGCATCTGCCGGCCCTTGCCGTAATCCAAGGCATTGCTGAACAGCTGATTCATAAATTCATCAAGGCTGAAACCACGATACACCAAGGCGCCCTGCTCGCGGTACTGGGCCATGATCATATCCTGATCATCCAGTGCTGCGGCAAAACCGACCGTGGTCGCTTCCTCGCCTGTAGACTGCATATAGAAACTCAGCCGCCCCTGGCGCTGTGAAGCAAGCCCGCGCTCATCGAGCATGCGGGTCCGCACCATGGTGGAATAGATGCGAATCGCCAGCGCCTGATCGATCTCAGGTGCCTGGGCATTCTTGTATAGGCTACCGTCCTGTTTCAACACCTTATAGGTGGGAATATTCAGGGCATCGCCACGGATAAACTGGGGCTTATGGATAGCCCGGTTAGTCGGTGCGCTCATACTGTCCTCTTTGTTGTTGTAATCGAGGCTTGAAATCGTTAACAGCCACTGGGTAAGTCACTGTGTCTAACTATAGCCTCCCGCCGGGTAAGCGGAGAGAGCCGGTATTTTTAAACTAAAATTTACACCATGTAAAGTTTTTTCAACAAAGGGAAGCATACATCCAGACCTGACGACGCACCAAAAACGTTAATCTGGGCTAAAAATTGTCATTCTTTGCTAAAAAGGACAGGGGCAGGAGGCGTCTATTCTTTCACCACTGACCGGATGCTCGAATTCAATCCGAGTTGCATGCAGCATTAACCGCTTAGCCATAAAAAACGCTTCATCACAGGCGTACAGATCACACCCCAGAATCGGGTGACCCAGCTCACGACTGTGGATGCGCAGTTGGTGAGTTCGCCCTGAAACCGGTTTAAACTCGACCCGAGTCGCGAACGGCTGCTGCAACCGCTCAAGTACCTGGTAGTTTGAATGTGCGCTCTTGCCTGTTTCGTGACATATCTTTTGCAGCGGGAAATTAGGCCGATCTTTGGCGATCGGCAGATCGATACTTCCCGTGTCAGCGGCCAGATGACCCAAGAGCAGCGCGCAATAGGTCTTGTTCACCGTGCGTGCTTGAAACTGCTTGGTCAGGTGCGCATTAACCGGCTTATTTAGCGCAACAATCATGATCCCCGAGGTACCAAAATCTAGCCGGTGTACCATCGTAGCGGTTGGAAAGTCCTGCACCAGGCGAAAATGCACCGAGTCTTTATTGAGCGGATGCTTACCCGACAGGCTCAGCAGCCCACCAGGTTTATTAAGCAACAGCAGATCGTCATCCTGATACAGGATCTCGATCTGCTCTTCACAAAGGGGCACAATAAAGGGGTCAGCTTGGGGTTGCATAATGGGGTATCACAGAAGAATTCAAGAAGTTGAATCGGTACCCTACATTTTTACCCTATTCAGCCTCCACGGCAATAGCACCTACCGGGACTTGGACAACGAACTGTCACGCCAGCCGGAATCAAGAATTCGAGTTCACTGAGTTGTCTCAGGTGTTCCGTGCCGTCCGCCATCACCACTCCTGTAGCGATAAAGGGCGCCTGACACCCCGACCGACGTTTCAATCTCATATTTTCTATATTACTGTAATAGCAGAAATACAAGCCCTGATATTACCCTATAAACAAATTACTACGACACAGGATGTATTCAAATGTCTAAACGCCCAATAGTTGCTTTATTAGCGGCCAGCCTACTGATGGCGTCAGGCTGCGCTAACAACAAAATTGCGAATACCATGTTGATCGAGCAGCAGGCGCGGGAGGCGGCAACCAAAACCAAAATGACGCCGAAGGAGGCCGTTCTAGAAGCCGCGGTACAGTTAAACAAGGCCACGGCAGAGCAGCTGCACTTTTATGCCCCTCTACACATTGCATCCGCTCAGGACAGCTTACAAGACGCACAGAGTCTGCTGCGAAAAGGTAAACCTTCCGTTAACGTCATCGAGGAAGCCTTCAAAGTCTCACAATTGATTACGGATGCCCGCAAGACCAAAGAGACCGTTAAAACCACCCTCGCCAAGGTACTGGAGCATAAAGCGGTACTCGATGAATTGGGGGTGCAACAGCAGCAACCAAAAGCGTATCAAGCGGCCCTAAATGATATTCAGGACCTGATCAAAGAAGTTGAAGGTGGCTACATCGATAAAGCCTTAGCAGGCCAGGCTGATGTGCTGCTGTCATTGGCTGATGTAGAGGTTGATACATTAAAAATGCGCCACCTTGCGCCAGTTGAAGCCTTGATGGATAAAGCCGATGATATTGATGCGGATGAGTTTGCAGAAGCCACTTATGCGCACGCTGAAAAGACCCTAGAGACCTCCACACGCTTTATCGAACAGAACTATCGCGATCGCCAAGGCGTAACGCAAGCGGGCGAAGATGCTCTCAGGGCGGCTCAGCATGCCTTTTATGTCGCCAAAGAGTCCGCGTTGATCGTCGAGCTCGATCCCGAAAGAGCTGAGCAGAGAGTGCTCTTTGTAGAAGAGCTACTGGCGCGTATCAATCTAAGCTTAGAGCAGGAAAGCGTGATCGGCATGTCGCTTCGTGATCAATCAGCCATCTTGGCAACACGCGTAGAGGCACTGCGCAAACAGAGTATTGTGGCGCAGAGCCCCATGCAGCCAGCAGTCGATGCCGTTGCGGAATCTTCTGTTGAAACAACTCTATTAGGAACGCCTGTTGCAGAAACCAAGCAGGTCAAAACCAAAGCGACAGTGCCCGCTGCTGCACCCGCTATCAAGGTTGTAGATGCGGCAGAAACTAACGTAGAGACACCCTCTGTGGAAATCAAGGCTACGCCTACCACAGCTGTAGAACAGGTAGTTGCAGAGACAGGCATAAATACTCCTCCAACGGAACTGGAAGCTATGCCGACTTCTGTCGCAGAAGAAGCCATTGCAGAGATTGTTGTAGAAGCACCTTCAACGGAAATAGAGGCTACGCCTGCAGCGGCTTCTGTTGCAGAGAAAGAAGCTGCTGAGATTGGCATAGAGGCACCTTCAACGGAAATTGAAGGGAGCTAAGGACGCTGTCTTTGGGTGGCCGTGCCCACTCAACTTAGGGCATATAGAAGCAGGCGCAGACATGCTCATGCACTGCGCCAGCCCTTACTAACTTCTTGCCCTCGACATTGAGCTCAGCCTCACCGAGATTGTAGTTCACAGTAACTCAACGAGCCACTAACAGAAAAACCCCTAGCACTGGGTGCTGAGGGTTTCTGTGTTAGGCGCTTGGCGATGGAAGTCCTACGGATGAATACGCCGCAGTCGCCCCGTCGGGTGTGTAAAACTTCAGGATAGACGTTTTACACAGCCGTAGGCTGCCCGCAGGGCGAAGGCCAGGATGGCCTTAAGTGAATGCTACGCTTTGTCTCTTGCCACCGTGGCCCCACTCTACATGGGTTGAGCGGTCGCAAGCGGCACTATCCATCTGTCCCCATATGAGAGCAGCTCAAATAGCAGATATAAAAAAAAGGGCCACCCTAGCGGGTAGCCCTTTCTTGATATAAGGCGCTTGGCGATGACCTACTCTCACATGGGGAGACCCCACACTACCATCGGCGCTAAATCGTTTCACTGCTGAGTTCGGAATGGTATCAGGTGGTTCCAATTCGCTATGGTCGCCAAGCAAAAAAGTCGCGGATCCGACCGCCAAGGATGGCGGAAGTGCAGGCAATGCAGGAGCATTTGGCTGCGATATGATTGAAGCGTTGAATCAGTTCGATC
>JBALTG010000015.1:0-52066 GCA_036964625.1 Motiliproteus sp. | reverse complement strand
ATGGAGCAATTATTGGCTAAGACATCAGGCTTCATGTATTAACGCTTTTGCGCAGCAAGTTGATACATGATGTCTAGCATGACGAGCACAGCACAGAGCGCGAATTCCAGCCCCGAGCGCTGATCACGAATCCCCCATGTCTCAAGCGGGTGGGGTGGATATCCCGCCTAGGCCGAGTGCGATTCACGGGTTGGGCGGGGTGCTACGATACTTGGCGTTGTCAGCTCAAAGCGCGCCACCTTGGCCGCAAGGTCCCGGGCCAGACACGACAACTATCCTGACACGGGGGGAAGTTATTAACTATTGAGCCACTAGGAGGCTGGCCGAGAATAGCGATCGTAGCGAGGTGAAGGCTGCTGTTAGTGCAACGCCTAGGTCTTTTACAGTAGGACCTGGCGAGTGGTTTGATGGAACTTGTGGATTTGGCGCTCGATTTTAGGATCGGTCGGCTGTGACGGAGCGCATGCGTTGGGGCAGGGCAGATTGGCCGTGGTGCCAAACAGTCGGCAAATTAAGGGGCGTTCTTCATAGACCTGGCAACCCTTGTCGCCGAGGTAGGGGCAGTTGTAGTCGGCGAGTGCTTTATCATGCTCGGCAGCGGTTTTGATCGGTAACCTGGAGACCTCATCCGAGGACGCCGTTACCGGTCCGCAGCAGTCATGGCAGCCGGGCGTGCACGCAAATGCCGCAATACGGTCACGGAAATACTGAATTTTTTGGCTGTTGGTGGTCATCTGACGCCTGTTTTGATCTTGGCAATTGAGCGGCCCTGCGCCCGGTTGATGCAGGGGTGCATGTTGCGCGTTGGCAGGGCAAATAAAAAGCCCGACGCAGTGGCCGGGCTCTTTGTTTGCGCTCTCTTGTTCGCCCGAGGCAGGGGGCCGTTTTTAGACCGGTGCCTTGGCGCGGGACTTGTATTCACCGGTGCGGGTGTCGATCTCGATCCAGTCGTCGATTTCGCAGAAGTCAGCAACTTTGACTTCGGTGCCGTTGGCGAGTTGGGCCGGCTTCATCACTTTGCCCGTGGTGTCGCCACGTGCCGAACCTTCGGTGTAGGTGATTTGACGCACGATGATGGTGGGCAGGTCGACCGAAACCACTTTTTCCTCAAAGAACACCGCAGCGCAGATATCGGTCATACCATCAACTATGTAGGGTAATACGGCTTCCAGGTCTTCTGCGTTAAGCTCGTATTGATTGAACTCTTCATCCATGAATACATAGACATTATCGCTGGCGTAGGAGTAAGTGACATCGATGCGCTCCAGGATAACGGGCTCCATCTTGTCGTCAACCTTGTAGACAGTCTCGGTTGAGGAACCGGTCAGCAGGTTCTTGAGTTTCATTTTAACGATGGCGCTGTTACGACCAGACTTGGTGAAATCAGCCTTTTGGACAAGCCAAGGTTGGCCGTCGATCAGGGCCACACTGTTGGGTCTCATTTCTTGTGCGGTTTTCATACGAATGTCCGGGTTGGGATGGAAAAACAGAATTCTTGAAAGCGCATCATAACCAATTTAGGTAAAACTGTACCAGCGCTGCGGCGATATTTGTCTGTTTCGCCTGCTGTTGGCACCAATTTTCAGCCTCTGCTGACAGCTCCGGCCAGGCGTGCTGTAGCGCTTGCCAGCTTGCCTGCATATCCTCGCCGCGGTTCCAGGCCTGCCACTGCGCCTGGAGTGCGGCATTCGTCGTGACCGACAAGCCTTTGCCGTAGCGTGCCAGGAAGGCATCGAGTTTATCCAGATGGGCTTCCTGCTGCTGCGGATACAGCTGCCACAATAGGGGGCGCCCGGCCCACTGGGCACGCACGAATGAATCTTCGCCGCGTACAGCATTAAAGTCGCAGCTCCAAAGCAGTCGGTCGTAATCATCCTGGCTGACGAAGGGGAGTACTTGCACGGTCAATGCATGGCGTCGATGCAGGTCGCCTGCGGTGAGCGCATTGAGTCCCAGCCAGCGCGCCAGGTCGGCAATAATCCGCCCTTCGGGTACCAGTAGCTGTACCGGTTGAGTGCTGTTGGCTAGCGCCTCCAGCCAGCTGGCAAGGGCCGTATTCTCGTAAGCAAACAGCGAGATCAGGCGCGCATTAGGCTCGGGCGTGACCCCTAAGCGCTTCAGGAACGCCACCCGCGCAGCGGGGTCTTGTTGAAACCGCTGGCGCTGTGCGATTAACTCGTTCTCGCGCAGGAGGCCGCCGGTGCGCGGGGTAAAGCCGGGGAAGAAGAAAAACTTATGTAGCCCTTGAGGTTGCAGAGACGGCAAGCCATGGCAGCCATCGACCCAGGTTTCGGCACTTAAATATTCCAGATTGAGCCATAAGGAGGAGCGCGTGCATTGAGCCATTGCGTCGACATAGGCATCTGGTAATTCACAGCCAAAGGCCTCAATCACCACGTCTGCTGTACTTACCGGTTGCCACTCCGACGGCCACTGATGCACAGCGACCCCCTGGTGGATCTGCATCGCATCCTGGCTATTGGCTTGAGGGCATAAACGGCAGAAAGCGCGCGGATCATCGACCCAGAGGCGCACCGCCTGGTCGTGCTCGGCCACCAGTTGCCGGGCTAGGCGCCAGGTCACGCCGATGTCACCGTAATTGTCGATGACGCGGCAGAAGATATCCCAGGTTGGGCGCATAGTAAGTCCGCTTGGTGAGGGGTTTTATTAAGGCGTCAGTTAATGCGCGCATTATGGCCGATCCCCGGCGTGTTTTTCACTACCGGGGCGGCTGTTTTTTGCGCGTTAGCGTTTTCCGCAACAGCGCTTGAACTTTAGCGTTGAGCCGCACGGGCAGGGTGCGTTGCGCTCCGGTTTGAGGGTTCTGACCTGGGTATCACCATTGCGGTAGTACCAGCGCTGATCGATGCGGCTGAAGCTGGAGTTTTCCTCCAGAGTGCCGAACTGGCCCGCTTCAATGAAGGTCGCGATAAAGCGGACCTGGCCGCTGGCGTCCCGTTCGCCGCCCAGCGTGGTCGCAATAATCTGCAACCCCAGCCAGCGCATCTGCGGGTCGATTAATGACTGGCGGTCCAGTCCTTGGCGATAGTCCGGGTGGGTCGTGGCGATCAGGTAATCGGCCTCACCCAGGGCAAAGGCGCTGTAGCGCGAGCGCATCAGCGCCTCGGCGGTCGCTGCCTGTTGCAGTCCGCTGATGGTCGGTTGGCAGCAGTGCGGATAACTCAGTTGCGAACCGCAAGGGCAGTACTGGATCGCGATTTCTGTGCCGGAATTTGACGTCAGGATAGCTGGATCTTTTGTCATGATGGCCGATAACCTTTTAGCCGCAGCAAATAAAGCCTAGTGTGGCACCGCGAATTCGATTTTTCATCGGCCCTGGCAGTCGTTACACTAGCCAGCCGCCCGTTAGGCGGACGAGGTACAGCCGAGACCGCTAACCACAGAGACTTATAGACCTAATGACCGCGTCCAATTTTAGCTTTTATTGGCACGATTATGAAACCTTTGGTGCGACGCCGAGGGTGGATCGTCCGGTACAGTTTGCCGGTATTCGTACCGATGCTGAACTCAATATCCTTGGCGACCCGCTGATGATCTTCTGCAAGCCCGCGGAGGATTACCTGCCCCATCCGGAAGCCTGTCTGATCACCGGTATCACCCCGCAGCAGGCGTTGCGTGAAGGTGTGCCGGAGGTTGAATTCATCACCCAGATCCATCAACAGTTGGCGCTTCCGGGAACCTGTGGGGTGGGCTATAACAGCTTGCGCTTTGACGATGAGGTGACCCGTTTCACCCTGTACCGTAACTTCTTCGATCCCTATGGCCGCGAGTGGCAAAACGGCAATTCGCGCTGGGATATTATCGATGTGCTGCGGTTGGCTCGCGCGCTGCGTCCCGAGGGGATCGAGTGGCCCCTCTACGAAGATGGCCGCCCCAGTTTGCGTTTGGAGGATATCACCCGCGCTAACGGCCTGAGCCATGAGTCGGCGCACGATGCCCTGTCCGACGTTTATGCCACGATTGCGATCGCTAAGTTGCTGAAACAGGCGCAGCCCAAACTGTTTGCTTATGCGCTGAAACTCAGAGATAAGCGGGTGGCGGCACAGATGTTGGATGTGGTACGGATGAAACCGGTGCTACATGTGTCATCGAAATTCCCGGTGGAGCGATTTAATACCGCACTGGTGGTGCCGCTGGCGATGCATCCGGTGAATAAGAACGCGGTGATCGTCTGCGATCTGAGCATCGATCCGACCCCACTGCTGCAGCTGAGCGCCGAACAGATTGCTGCCAAACTCTATACCTCGAGCGCAGACTTGGCCGAAGGCGAGCAGCGCATAGCGCTGAAACTGGTACACCTGAATAAGTCGCCGATGCTGGCTCCCGCCAATATGCTCAATAAACAGGAGGCCGAGCGGCTGTCGATCTCGGGTGATATCTGTCGCACCCACCTGACTCTGCTGCGTAGTGCCGAGGGGCTGGCAAATAAAGTCCGGGCGGTGTTTGAGCAGTCTGACTTTGAGCCGTTGACCGATCCGGATCAGATGCTCTATAGCGGCGGCTTCTTTGGCGACAGCGATAAACAGGCGATGACCCGGATTCGCAACTGCCAGCCGGAACGACTCGGTGAGCTGGAACCGATGTTTCAGGACCCGCGGCTCGAAGAGATGCTGTTTCGGTTTCGGGCGCGCAACTATCCGCAGACCCTCGAGAGTGAAGATCAGCAGCGCTGGTTCGACTTTTGTAGTCAGCGACTGTTGGAGCCAGGGCCGAACCTGTTGGGCTTTGAACAGTTGTATCAGCGGCTCAATGAACTGGGCAGCGACCCGCTCCTGCCGACGGATAAACTCCATATCCTACAGGAGATTGCGGCCTATGCTGAGTCGATCTACCCGGCTTAATGGTTGCTTTAGCAGCGATAGGGATTCTTTATGCGGCTGTTGTTGACAGCTAGGCAGCGAGTCACGCCTCATTCCGTCAAGCTGGTTTTAGCGGTTTTGCTCGGCTGCGTTTCAGGGGCGCTCTTGGCTGCCGGGACGATCAGTCTGCCTTACACTGTGGTGAAATCGGATCAGGCTGAAAGCCAGCAGTGGGTTGTGGTGGCACCTGATGGTTTCAGCAGCGGTTATCGCAGTGGTATCGATGTCTATAAAAACATGGCTGAACACAGCTTTGATGATGAACCGATGGTGGTGATTTATGCCAAGGCTGATCCGGCGATGGCCCTGCCTGAGGTGGTGGTTATCTCGGCGTCTATCGATTCAGAATACACCCATATCACCGCGGCAGAGGTGATTATAGATCCTATAGCGTGGGGCGAAGAAGCGATCTATTTACAGATCAGTGAGCAGTCCGATGCGCCCGGGGCTGGGGCACCGAGCACGCTTAAGCAGCGCCGCTTCTTTACTGAGCCGTTGCAGTAACAGTATTTGCGGCTGCTTGTTGCTCTGTCCACATGCGGTAGAAGGCCTGCTCCATCTGCCTGGAAAAATCCTCGCTATCGCATAACGATGAAGCTAGCAAGCGTTGCCGCAGGTTTCGCTTTAAATCCCCCAGTTGTTGCCAATCGGCGCACAGTTCAACGGCCCGGCGGACAAACCTGTGCTCATTCTCTACCACAAATTCCGGGCAGTCCACGGCGTTCATAATCAGGCCACCAAAGCGAGCGGCAAAATGATTGCCCATGAGGGTCAGGGTCGGTACCCCCATCCAGAGGGCGTGACAGGTATTGGTGTGGCCGTTCCAGGGCTGGGTATCGAGAATCAGGTCTACTTCGTTATGGCGTTGCAGGTAACCCTGGAGTGAACTCCAACCGCAGAGTTTGAGGCGTTCAGCCTGGATGCCGTATTGTGCAAAGCGCTCGACCATCCACGCCTTTCCGGCCGGCTGGCTCAGAATCGCCATCTGTAACAGCAGCCGGGAGCCGGGGGTCGCGGTGAGTACGCGGCTCCAAAGTTCGATGACGTGGTCGTTGACCTTCTCGGCTTTATTAAAACTGCCAAACATGATCGGTCGGGTTGCCGATGCCGCCGTAACCTCGATTGCAACCTCGATCGCTGGCGGCTGATAGCAGAAGAAGGGCCTGTTCAGGCGGATTAGTTGCTCGCTGTAAAAATGATCGGCGCTGCTCTCAGGATCAACCACCGCGTCGGTAATACGATAATCGATCGATGCCATCCCGCTGGTATTTGGGTAACCGAGATAGCTCGCCTGAACCGGTGCATGACGCTGGCTGAGCAGGTTGATCCGGCTGCTGGTATGGCTGTCCAGATCCACCAGAATATCGATCTCGGCCTCGGCGAGCAGCTGGGTCGCTTTTGCATCGTGTGCGCCCGTGATGTCGATCCACTGGGTGCAGCGCTGTTGTAAACGGGTGCTTAGTGTATCGGGATGCTCGAGTTGGGCTATCAGTATGGGACTGATCCGGCTAGGTTCAAAACTATCAAGCAGCGCGGTCATAAAAAAACCGATAGGGTGCTGATGAAACCCTTCGGATATAAATCCAACCCGCAGGGGGCCCTCTGAATGTTGTAAACGATTGCCCAGGGCATCGCTGAGCTGGGCCGATCGCTCACTGCCAGGCAGCGCGGCGCCTATGCGCAGGTGTGCCTCAAAAACGCTCTGGGGATCATACTGGGGTGACAGATTGGTCGCATACAGCAGCGCTGACTCGACACTCATATGATGGCTCGGTTTTGAGCGAAGTGTTGAGATTTTGTGCCATAGGGTTGTCGCCTGAGTGATCTCTCCCAGTGCTAGGTAATAGGAGCCCAGATTGTAATGCGCCACCGGGCAACCCGGCTGTAGCGCCAGGGCCTGCTTGGCTGCATCGATCGCCGCAAACAGGTCCCCACGCTTGTGCGCCACAGCGCTCAGATTAAGATAACACTGGTAGGGATCTGCTCCCTGTTCGATAGCAACCAGGTAGGCGTGCGCGGCAGCATCCCATTGCTGCGCCGCCTGGTAGCAGATCGCCTGCTGCAGTAGCGGGTCCGTGCTCCCGGGGGCGCGCTCGATCCACTGCTCGATCCAGCGTTGTGCCTCAGTATAGCGGCCCAGGTCGATCAGGTTGGTTGAGATGTTGGCCAGATATTTCGGGTTGCCAGGATCGAGCTTAAGTGCTTTTTGGTAGGAGGCCAGCGCCTCGGCTCGCTTACCCTGCTGTGCCTGTGACAGCCCAAGATTGAACAGCAGCGGTGCTGGGATGGCGCTTAGATGGGTCACAGAGGCGAACACCTGTTCGGCCTGCGCATGGTCACCGAGCATCCCGTAAACCTGACCGGATACAGCCACTATGTTGAGATCGCGTGGGTGCTTACGAAGCAATCCTTTGAGGGTCTGTTGCGCCCCGCTGAGATCGCCCTGTTGAATCAGTTGCTGAGCCTGCTGTAGTTTAATCTGACTCCGATTAGCCTTCATTCCGTCCTCTGAACATCATGCTTATGTCTCCGTGTTTTGTGGGCGAGTCCTGTCGGCAGGCGCAAGCTCGAGCTGTCTTCAGCCCTAGTTGGCCCCCGAACCGGTAGAGCGGATAATCAGCCGTCGTTGATTCAAGGTTGCAAAGGTATCAAGCAGCTGCTGCTTAGTCACGTCGGTAATTGCGGCGGCGAGTTGCTCGCGGCTGTCGAACTGAGTGTAGCCTTTGTCGATCTCCTGCCAGTAGCGACCGCTGCGCTGGCTGAGTTTCTGCTCCTGCTTCAATAGCTCGTTGATCAGCCCTTGGCGATAGGTCTCCAGCGTGGCTGCATCAAGCGCTTCGAGTAGCGCATCTGCGCCGCTGAAAAAACTGTCGATGTCGGCGAGCAGGGTATCCGGAGAGGCCGATGGCGATTGGATCACCAGTGCTAACGCGGGGTGCTCCTGAATCGGCATCGGGTTAGCAAAGACAATATAGCCGCGCTGTTTTTCGGTGCGCAGCTCGGTGTAGAAGGGCGCTTCAAGCACCTTGGCCAGTAGCCCGAACCGAGCTCGCTCGGGCAGACTCTTGTGTTCGCCTTGCAAGTAGGCGATCAGCGCTGAGTCGTTGTGGTCAATGCTCAGCTCCAGGGTTTCGGTACCGGCTGCGAGCTGTCGCGCCTGTGCCCGGGGCACAGGAACCGGTTCAACATCTGCCAGCAGTTGCCGGATTAGTACCCCGGCCAGGGTTTTGGCCTGGGCTTGACTCAGGTTGCCATGCGCCAGTGCTTCCACATTGCCTTGTTGCAGTAACGCTGCCGCAAACGCTTGCAGCTGCTTGGCATCGATCTTGTCGATCTCGGCGAGCTGCTGTGCGCTGGACCAGCTCGGATCGAGGATGCGCTGGTAGAGGGCCTCGAAGCCCTGGTTGTAGGGCTTATCTTTGGCTTTGTTTTCGAGTTGTCGGCGTAGCTGCTGTTTGAAGATGGCGAGCTTGCCGGCATCGACCTGAAGTTGGGTCAACGTATCGAGAATCTGTTGTAGTAGTACCGGTTGGCGATCGTTATAACCGGATATGCGCACACTGAAGCCGCGCACATGGGGGTAGATGTGGGTGTTGAGTCCGGCCTCGTGGGCGGGGTAGAGGAACGCGTTAAGGCGATCATCGACCAGCTTGGTCAGCAGCACGGTCATGACATGGTGGCGCGGACTGTCGTTGGCAATCGGTGAGCGGAAACTGAAAAACAGATCGGCACGCGGCACCCGGAACTGATCGTCTTGCTGATACCAGAGGCGGAACCCCGGCTGCTCACTCAATACCCTGGGCTGTTGCATCCCCTGGCGGGGTTGCAGGCTAAGATCCTGCGGAATAAAGGGGTTGGCCGCCGGAAGCGTCAGCGCAGGGTTTAATTCAATTCGGCTGAGTTGAGCCTGCAGCTCCGCAGGCAAGGGCCGCAGTCGGTATTGCGCCTGGTAGTAAGCGTCGCTTTGATCGGTCTCCAGGTCGGCACCGGTCAGGGTCAGGAGCATGTTGTCCGGGCGCAAATAGTTGAGGTAGGCCTGAATGAGGGTTGGATCGAATTGCCGATAAAGATAATCACCGTGGAGCAGTTCGGCGGTCGGGTAATCGCGCAGTTTGCCCGCCAGGCCCAGAACCTCGTAGAGCGGCTTGCTGGGCTCGCGAAAGCGGAAAGCGATCTCGCTGAGTTGTTTCTCCTCATCGTAGCGTTGCTGTTGGATCCCTTGCTGTCTGATCCGTTGCAACTGTTGGAACAGCAGCACCACGACCTGTTGATAGTGCGCCATCCCTTCGGGGGTGAGGCTGATACTCACTGTCAGCGCGCTGGTGTCGGCATAGACGTAAGCGGGACCGGCGCTGAGGCCGCTGGCCCAGCTGTTGCGCTTGAGTTCGGCCAGCAGACTGCCTTCACCTTCGTGGCCGATCAGTGCGCTCAGATACTGCAGTGGCTTGCGGTCGTAATAGTCACGAATCGGCGGTACCGGAAAAGTTAATGACAGTTGGTGCAGCTCTTTGAGACTTTTGATATCGAGTTGCGCCGGCAGGGTGCCGCGCTTAAACAGCGGCACCGGCTCGGGGCGCGGGATCTGTTTTTGGCAGGGGATCTCAGCAAAACGCTGCTCCACCAGTGCTTTAAGCTGGGCGGTGGACTCGCGTCCAAGCACCACCAGGGACATGTTATCGGCGCTGTAATAGCGCTGGTAAAACTGCTTCAGGGCGTCGATCAGCGTGCCTTGGTCATTATCTTTGAGTGTATCGAGACTGCCGACGGCAAAGGTGGCCAGCGGATGAGCGGGGTTGATCACCTCTCGGAGTACCGCGTACTGGCGGCGGCCATCCTCTTTGAGTTTGGATTGGTATTCAGAATGCACCGCGTGGCGTTCGCGATCGACATACTCAGGGGTGAACAGGGGCGCGATAAAGAAGCGTGAGAAGCGGTCCAGTGCGGGTGCCAGCTGGCTCTGGTCAATATCAAAGAAATAGTTGGTGCGGTCGTGGGCGGTGAAGGCGTTGTGATTACCGCCGTGCTGGCTGATGTAAGCCTGATAGGCACCGGCGTCCGGATACTTATCGGTACCCAGAAACAGCATGTGCTCCAGAAAGTGGGCCAGGCCCTGGGTAGCGCTGGGATCATCACCGCTGCCGACACCGACTTCCAGGCTGGCACTGGCCTGATCTGCGCCGGGGTCTGAGATCACCGCCACCTTCAGGCCGTTATCGAGTTCAAACGCTAGATAACTTCTGGGGTCGTTGGGGCTCTGGATAATCTCACCGGGGCGCGCCGCAGCCGCAACACTGTGGACGCTGAACCACAACAACATGAACATCAGGATGCGGGTAAGTAAGGCAGGCTGTCGGAGCATGACGCGGCACTCTGTGAATGGCGAGATAGGAAGGTTGTTGAGGCTTAGACAGGAAACCGCCAGCGGGTTCCCTGTGACGAGCAAAATGCTAAGCCTGCGACAGAAGGTATTCTGCTGTGAGCCTGGCCTGATAGCAACGCAGGCTATTAATGGCTCGGGGGCAAGGCTTCGCGGGCCAGTTTGATCGCATCGGCGATGTTATCGTCGTCAGGATCGAGTGCGGCTATCGCTCGCAGCGCGCTGAAACTGCGCCCCAGTGATTGCTCCTGCTGTTTATACAGTTGGTTAATCGCGCTATCGATGGCGCTATAGAGCTCCTGGATCTGGGCGTTGCGATCGGCGGCAGGGTTAACGTTGTTGAGGACCTGGAGGCAGGCGCGGGCCACCTGCATATATTTTTGATCGAGGGTTTTGTGCATGGTTATCTCTAAAACAGGTTGGAATCTGAGCATGATACTGTGTCGTTACGGGGGATAACACCAGCGCCAGGCAGAATACGCGCTTCTTTTGCCTAACCGACTGATTTAGAATCGACTCCTCATTAATGTCATGTCGCTCATCTCAGGGAGATCCCATGAATCGGGAAAAGGTCGCTTTTGCATTTTTCATCGTGTTGGCACTGACCGTTAACTTTGGCTTTTTTATGGGGGATATCGACAACCCCGAGCATCATAACGTTTACGAATTCTTTGCCGCGCTAGTGGTCAGTCTGATCGCTACGGTGCTGAAATTTGGTGATCGCACCCATATCGGGGCGGTATTGCTGGCGACCAGCCTGGTTGCGGATCTGCAGCTGGTGGCCGCCGCTTTTGTCTGGGGCTATGCCGAACAGATCAGCGGCAGCGGCATGACTCCGTCGGTGATGTCCAGTATCGTTTCGCTCTCGGCCGGTGCCCTGCTGGCTAACCTGACCTCGGTGATTCTACTGATGGTCGAAACCATTCAGCTGCGGCGTTAACGGTACCTGGCCATGACTATGACTATGACCATGACCATGCCCATGACCCGGGCTTCGATGCCATGAACCATATCTTTTTCACCGTGTTCAGGCGGCTGCGCAAACCGCTGATTACGCTGATTGTCGTGTATGCCGTCAGTGTGCTTGGGTTGGTGCTGATTCCCGGCATGGATGACCAGGGCCGGCCCTGGCGGATGGATTTCTTTCACGCCTTCTATTTTGTTAGTTTTATGGGCTCGACCATCGGCTTTGGCGAGGTGCCCTATGCCTTTACCGATGCGCAGCGGATGTGGACTCTGGTGTGTATCTACGCCACGGTGGTCGCCTGGCTCTACGGCATCGGTAAGATGCTGACCCTGTTTCAGGATCAGGCTTTTATCCGCCAGATGAGCCGGTACAGTTTTATCCGCAACGTGCGCCGGATCCATGAACCCTTTTATCTGGTGTGCGGTTACGGCGTGACCGGTCATCTGCTGGTGCACCACCTGGCGCAACGGGGTGTCCGGGCGGTGGTCGTGGATATTGACCGGCAGCGGATCGATGCGCTGGAGTCTGACCCGCTACCGCTCTCTGTTCCCGGGTTGTGCGCCGATGCGTCTGAACCTGAGGTGTTGTCTGATGCGGGCTTGTTGAGTTCGCACTGTCTGGGCGTATTGGCGCTGACCAACCAGGATGCGGTTAATCTGGCGGTGGCGATTGCCACCAAATTGCTGGCCAAGAAGCAGCGGCTGCCGGTGATTTGCCGCAGTGCATCGGAGACCACCACCGCCAATCTGGCCTCTTTCGGGACCGATCAGATTATCGATCCTTTTGTGACCTATGCGGATTATCTGGCGCTGGCGCTGCATTCTCCCTATAAACATCTGATCTATGACTGGATGACCAATCCTGAACATCGCTCGCTCAAAAGTGCCTATCAAAAGACTCAGGGGCGCTGGGTGATCTGTGGCTATGGCCGTTTTGGTCGGGCGCTGCACAACAGCTTTGAAGGTAAGCCTGTTTCGCTGACCCTGATTGATAGTTATCCCGAACCTGTCGGGCTCGAGATCGACTTTGTACAGGGTCTCGGGACCGAGGCGGTGACGCTGAAGCAGGCGGGTATCGAGGGGGCTGTGGGGTTGGTGGCAGGGACCGATAATGATGCCAATAACCTGTCGATCATCATGACCGCGCTGGAGCTTAACCCCAAACTGATGACGGTGGCACGGCAGAACACCAGCAGCAACGCGGCGGTGTTTGCGGCGGCGAAAACGGATCTGGTGATGGAGCCGGCACGGATTATCGCCAACCATATTCTGCTACAGCTCAAGACCCCGCTGATCACCGCTTTTCTACAGCAGCTACGCGAGCAGCCCGAGGTCTGGGCGCGTTCGCTGCTTAACCGGATGAGTGCGCTGGTGGGCACGGATGAGTTGGATAGCTGGGATTACGGCATCGATGCCATCGATGCCGTAGCGGTACTGGAGGATCTGCAGCAGGGTGAGACGATCTGTCTGCGGGATCTGTATAAGGATCCGCGAGATCGGGGTCGAAAATTGGCGGCGTTAGCGCTGATGCTCAAACGGGATAACAGCTACACGCTGCTGCCGGAACCGGATCAGCCACTGCAGCCGGGCGATCGTATCCTGTTCTGCGGCAAAGCAGATGCTTACCGCCAGCAGGACTGGATTCTGAGTAACGCCAATGTGCTCGATTATGTGCTGGGTAAGCCCATACAAGGGGGCTGGGTGGCGCAAAAACTGCGGGTCTGGCTCGCATCCCGTGATAACCCGGTGTCACCGACTACCGAAAAGGAGACTACCGACTTGACTCTGCCTGACTCAACAGCCGCTACGGCTACAGACGCTTCTGCTACAAATTCCACCCCTGGCGGGAGTAAAGGAGCATGATGCGCTTTGTGCCGCATCTGTTGCTGGTCCTGACCACACTGTTCTGGGCCGGGAATTTTGTGGTCGCCCGGGCGATGCACCTGTCCCTGCCACCGTTATCGCTGTCCTTCTGGCGCTGGCTGCTGGCGCTGGTGGTGCTGCTGCCCTGGGTGGCGCCCCGGCTGTATGCCGAACGTGCGCTGCTGTTGAAACACTGGAAGATTCTGCTGCTGCTGTCGGTGCTGGGGGTGGTTAACTTCAATACCTTTATCTATCTCGGATTGCAGTACACCACGGCCACCAATGCGACCCTGCTGCAATCGATCGTCCCGAGCGTGGTGATGCTGCTGGCGGTGCTGTTTCTGGGGCAGGCGATCAACAGGTTGCAGGCGGCGGGTCTGGCACTGTCGCTGCTAGGGGTGGTCTGTATCGTGCTGCGCGGTGATCTGACCCAGCTGCTGCAGCTGCAGCTGAACCGAGGTGACCTCTGGGTTCTGACGGGGATGTTTTCCTGGTCGCTCTATACCGTGGCGCTAAACTGGCGGCCGGTGGCGCTGACAAAGACGGCGTTGCTGGGGAGTACGGTGCTGGTCGGCTGCCTGGTGCTGTTGCCGTTTTATCTGTGGGAGTTGGGGCAGGGGCTGCGGATCGCGCTGGTCGCCGATAATCTGATGGTGTTGGGTTATGTGGCGGTGTTCCCCTCGGTACTGGCGTACTTCTTCTGGAACTATGGGGTCGCGAAACTCGGTGCGCCCAGCGCGGGTTTGTTTATCTATCTGATGCCGGTGTTTGGCACGCTCCTGTCGATGCTGTTTTTGGGCGAACAACCCGAATTGTTTCATCTGTACGGTTTCGCGCTGGTGTTGACCGGTATGCTGTTGGCAACACGCAGTCGCGTTACGGCAAACGGTTAGCGGTTACTGCGGCTCGCGTTTAAAGACCAGCTCGTTAGCGCTGGATTCAGAGGCGCTGAAAGCATAGCCCTGGAGATCAAACGCTTTCAGGGCGTCGATACGGGTGAGCCGGTTTTGAATGATGTAGCGGCTCATCAGTCCCCGTGCTTTCTTGGCAAAGAAACTGATCACCTTGTACTGGCCGTTTTTAAAATCCTTGAACACCGGCGTGATCACCCGTGCGTTGAGGCGTTTGGGCTGCACCGATTTGTAGTATTCGTTAGAGGCCAGGTTGATCAGCACGTCATCGTCCTGAGCCGCTAAGGCCTGGTTTACCGCATCGGTGATGGTGTCGCCCCAAAACTGATACAGGTTGCTTCCGCGTGCATTGGCCAGTCGGGTACCCATCTCCAGTCGGTAAGGCTGGATCAGATCCAGGGGGTTGAGCAGGCCGTAAAGCCCGGAGAGTATCCGCAGGTGTTGCTGGGCAAAACTCAGATCGTCCTCGCTCAGCGTTGGCGCATCCAGGCCGGTGTAGACATCGCCCTTGAATGCCAGCAGCGCCTGCTTAGCATTATCGATATTGAAGGGCTGCGACCAGGTTTCATAGCGGGCGGCGTTGAGGCTCGATAGTTTGTCGCTGAGCTTCATCAGCTCGCCGATCTGCTGTGGCGCCATGTCCCGGAGCAGCGCTATCAGCTGCTCGGACTGCGGCAGCAGCCCCGGCTGGCTGAAGCGAGGGGTGGTCGGGGCGGTATCAAAGTCGAGGGTCTTGGCAGGCGAGATCAGAATCAGCATGGCGGCAGGCATCGTTTCCGGAGTGATGTCGAAGCGCGCAGTATACCGTAAATAACCACGGGATTGATAAAACGCATCGGCGTGTTCCGCTGTGCCAGCACGGTTGGAGCAAGTCATCCTTGTACTCAAAAGTAAGGCCGCTACAATGGCCCTTTTTCACGGTGTCTACTGCCCATGTCCACCTCCCTGAATCAGCGCAACGCCAACACCCTGGTGGTGCTCGACTTTGAAACCACCGGTCTGTCGCCAGATCAGGGCGATCGGGCGATTGAGATCGGCGCGGTACGGCTTGTCGATGGCCAGATCCAGGATCGCTTCCAGGCGCTGATGAATCCGGGGCGGCGGGTGGACAGTTTTATCGAAAGCTATACCGGTATCAGCAATGCGATGCTGGCTAAGGCACCGCCCTGCACGGTGGTAATGGCCGAGTTCGCCGAGTATCTGGGTGATGACAACATGGTTGCCCACAATGCTTCCTTTGATCGGCGTTTTATGGATGCCGAGCTAAATCGTATCCAGCAATGCACGCTCGGCGATTTTGCCTGCTCGATGCTGGCGGCACGGCGACTCTATCCTGCGGCACCGAATCATAAACTGGGTACCCTGGTTAGTCAGTTGCAGCTGCCCAGCGACGGTGTTTACCACCGGGCGCTGGCCGATGCCGAGATGACCGCGCACCTGTGGTTACGATTGCTGGGCGATATTGAACAGCAGTTTGGTCTGTGCCGGGTGCCCTTTGCGCTGATGCAGCAGCTGACCCGCACCGCTAAAAATTCGGTGGCCGCGCTGCTGCAGCGTCACGCCAAGCGCGCCTGAATCAGATGCGGCTGGATCGATTTCTCAGTAATCTGCCCCACGCTAGCCGCAAACAGGCGCGGCACTGGCTGGCCAACAAGCAGGTGATGGTGGACGCAGTGGTGGTGAGCGATCCGTTGCATCAGGTTAATGCCTTTAGTCAGATTCAGCTCGATGGCCGATCGCTGCAAGCGCGTCAGCCACGCTATTTTATGCTCAACAAACCCCGTGGTTATCTCAGCGCTACCGTCGATGCCGAACACCCCACCGCGCTGCAGCTGCTCAATGAACCCGAGCGCGAGTTGCTGCATATCGGCGGGCGGCTGGATCGCAACAGCTCTGGACTGTTATTGATTACCGATGATGGGCGCTGGTCGCGGGTGCTGACCCAGCCCGATAAACGGATCGCCAAGGTTTATCTGGTGGAGACCGAAGACCCGATCCATGTCGATACCGCGCAGCGCTTCGCCGCCGGGATCTATTTTGATTTTGAGGGTATCACCACTAAGCCGGTGCAACTCGAACAGCTCGACAGTCATCGGGTCCGGTTGTGGCTCTATGAGGGGCGTTATCATCAGATCAAACGGATGTTTGGGCGCTTTCGCAATAAAGTGGTCGCGCTGCATCGTGAGCGGATGGGGGAGATCGCGCTGGATCCGACGCTGGCACCGGGGCAATACCGAGCTTTGACACGCAGCGAGATTGACAGCGTTGTGGCGGCTCGCAACAACTCATAAGAAGCCCCAGAGGCATCGTCTCAGGGGCGTTATGTGGGTTACTGATGTAGCCGGCTATTGAGCTCGTCGACCACTTCACACCAGTCCGAGTCCTGATAAAGCGCTTCCTGGATGAAATGGGCCTGGCTCGGCGACCAGAAGTTGGCGCCCTCAAGCGGATCGAGCCCGGTTGCGGCGCGGTGCTGGCGGATAAACTGGTCGATCTGGTTGGTTTCGCTGGGTAGTCCCAGTTGTTGAAACAGGGTTTGCAGGGTGTGGGCGCTGGTGTCCATGGGGGCTTCCTCGCGATCAAGATTATTCAACCTTCTTAGTATAGCTGAGTATTTTGATGGGTCTTGGCGCGCTCGGGTTTGAGAAGTTATTTGGGAGGAATACGCGTCTAGGAGCCACGTTTCCAGTAGTGACGTGCGGTTACGCCCAGTGCAACGCCGAGTGCTACCAGCAGTGATTGACCTACAGCGTTGTCGATCGGGGCACCTAGTTTAGCCAGCAGGGCATTACTAGCGGCGCTGAACAGCAGTCCGAAAAAGCACAGCAGCATCGCGGTGGCAAGACTGGCGAGCAGGGGCAGGGCGCTAAAGTTCCGACCACGAATGATCAGATAGGCGGCAGTGATGATAAACGTAGCGACTATGATCCAGGATCCCATGTGCAGAGTTTTCCATGTGTTTATTGTTTTTGTGAGGATCGCTCACTATAAGACGGCTGCGGCCAGGCGGTAAACTCGACCAATGTCGCGCCTGATTGGCTGCGCAGTTGCGGTCTTAACTATTCGTATTTGGATATCACTCGTGGGAGGGACGGGGCGCCGTTGCGGTCTTAACTATTCGTATTTGGATATCACTCGCGGGAGGGACGGGGACACAGAATGCTGTATTATTAGGCACTTCAACAGCAGCGTAAGACAGAACCAAGCGATGACCCAAAAACGCGTACTAACCGGTATCACCACCACAGGCACCCCACATCTTGGCAACTACCTGGGCGCGATCAAGCCAGCGGTTAAAGCCAGTCAGGATCCCAGCCTGAGTTCCTACTTCTTTCTGGCCGACTTCCATGCCCTGATCAAATGTCATGATCCCGAGCGGGTCGCGCGCTCTACCCGCGAGATCGCCGCTACCTGGCTGGCCTTGGGGCTGGATACCGATAACGCAACCTTCTACCGCCAGTCGGATATCCCCGAGATCCCCGAGCTGACCTGGATTCTGACCTGCCTCTGCTCCAAGGGTTTGATGAACCGTTCGCACGCGTATAAAGCATCGGTCGATGCCAACCGTGATGCCGCTAACCCAGATCTGGATGACGGCGTCACCCTCGGCCTGTTCAGTTACCCGGTGTTGATGGCGGCAGACATCCTGATGTTCAACGCTAAGCATATCCCGGTGGGCAAAGATCAGATTCAGCATATCGAGATGGCGCGTGATATCGCCGGGCGTTTCAATCACACCTACGCCGATGTGTTTGTCATGCCCGAACCGATGATCGATGATCCGGTGATCATCCCCGGTCTCGACGGTCGCAAGATGAGCAAGAGTTACGACAACACCATTCCGCTGTTCTGTTCCGAAAACGAGCTACTGAGCCTGATCAAGCAGATCAAGACCGATTCGCGCCTGCCCGGTGAGCCCAAGGACGCCGACAGCAGCACCCTGTTTGAGCTTTATTCACTGTTCGCCAGTGATCAGGAAACCACCGATTTCCGCGCCAAGTTTGAGCAGGGGATCGGCTGGGGAGATGCCAAGCTGGAGCTGTTTGAGTCGCTGAACGGTTACCTGTGCGAACCGCGTAAGCGTTACAGCGAGCTGATGAACGATCTCAATAGCGTCGAAGTGTTGCTGAATAAAGGCGCAGAAAAAGCCCGCGAATACTCGGTGCCGTTTATGCGCGAGATTCGCGAGGCGACCGGCATCCGGCCGCTGAATACGACCCTGGTTGGCGCGAGTAAAAGCGAGCCCAAGAAGAAGGAAAAGAGTGCCGAGCAGCTGGCCAATGCAGAAGCGGGCCGTCGTCGCGGTATTTTGATGCAGCTCAAGCCGGTGCTGGACCAGGTTGCCAATGCGGTGGATAAAGCCGCCGCAGCTGCGCAGGTGATCGCCGAGAAGCAGGCCGAGGTCGAGGGTTTAAAAAAGAAAGCGCAGCAGAAGGCGCAGAACGAACTCGAGCTATTACGCGAAGAGCTGGCGCAATATCTGGCCTGATTATCTATCCGTACGGGCAGGAAGTGCCGTTAATGCAGGAGCAATTCCCGGCCGACCTACAATGAAATTCTTGTGGGTCGGGTTTCAACCCGACAGGATTAGCCTGCGGGCTATTGGGCTCAGATATTTATCCTTTAGATTGCCAGGAGGTTGCTATGGATTACCGCACGTTGATTGATGCCCCATCCAGGATTAGCAGGCGGGCTATTGGGCAAGAAATTTATCCTTAAGATTGCCAGGAGGTTGCTATGGATTACCGCACGTTGATTGATGCGTCATCGCTGGAGGCGGGTCTTAATGTCGCTGTCGGGGGCAAACGGGTGCTACTCGATTGCCGTTTTAACCTGATGCAGCCCGACGCCGGTCTGGCACTGTACCGGCAGGGGCATATCCCGGGCGCTGTTTATGCGCATCTGGATAAGGATCTGTCATCCCCGATCACCGCGAGCAGTGGTCGCCATCCGCTGCCTGATCCGCAGCACCTGGCGCAACGCCTGGGCGAGTGGGGCATCTGTGCGGACACCCAGGTGGTGGTCTATGACGATATGGGTGGGGCGATGGCTGCGCGCGCCTGGTGGTTGCTGCGCTGGTTGGGGCATGAGCGGGTCGCGGTGCTTGACGGTGGCTTTCAGGCCTGGGTCGCGACCGATGGGGCGATCTCAGAAGAGGCCATCGCGCCGATAGCCTGTGCGTCCTATCCGTTGCAACTGCAACCCGGTTGGGTGGTTGGCACCGAGGCGGTGGTGGCTAATCTGCAGAAACCGCTGTTTAGTCTGGTTGATGCCCGGAGCCTGGAGCGTTTTCGGGGTGAACAGGAGCCTATCGATCCGGTCGCGGGGCATGTTCCGGGGGCGCTGAATCGCCCTCTGCCGGACAACCTCACGACAACCGGCCGCTTTAAGTCTGCCGAGCAGTTACGCGCTGAATGGCTGGCGCTCTTGGGTGAGGTGCAGCCCGAGGCGGTGGTGGCGATGTGTGGCTCGGGGGTGACGGCCTGTCATCTGTTGTTGTCGCTGGAGCTGGCGGGATTGCCGGGTGCGCGGTTGTATGCCGGATCCTGGAGCGAGTGGATTCGGGATGTGGGCAGGCCGGTGGCAACAGTTTAAGTCCGACAGGCTGCTAGATCCGCTCAAACATTCTGCTGCCGTTCCATCCATTTCTTGGTTCCGCGGGTGGCAACGGCTTCGCGCGGATTATCTGGCCAGTAGTGTTTCTGATAGCGTCCTTTCAGATCCTTGCATACTTCGGCATAGGTGGTCTCCCAAAAGCTGGCCAGATCCTGGGTGATCTGAATCGGCCGTTGTGCCGGGGAGAGTAACTGCAGGGTTAGTGGTAGCTGACCATCGAGTAGTGCCGGGCTCTGCTGCCAGCCGAACAGCTCCTGCAGCCGTACCGCCAATACCGGTCGCTGTGGGTCGCTGTAATCGATACGGATGTTGGAACCGCTGGGGACTTTTATGGTGAGTGGCAGGTGGCGTTCGAGCTGTTGTTGCTGCTCCCAGCTCAGGTTGCTGCTGAGGATCTCGGTCAGATTAAGCTGCTTGAGCTGGGCCAGGCGTTTGCAGCCGGTCAGATAAGGGGCCAGCCACTGCGGCAGGGTATCGAGTAGCGTCGGATCGGATAGGTCTGGCCACGGTTGGCGGGTATCCAGCCGCCGCAGCAGTGCCAGGCGTTGCTGCAGGCTGCGGCTGGCGTCATTCCAAGGCAGGCAGTCGAGTCCTTGCTGGCGGATGCCATCGATCAAGCCCGCACTACACTGCTGTTCGGACAGGGCGCTGATCGGGCGTTGCTGCAAACGCAGCGCCCCCAGCCAGCATTGACGATGACCGCGCACTGAATGGGTAGCGGTATCCCAGCCGATCTGATCGCGGTGCTCTAACTGGGTTTCAAATTGCTGGGTGAGCTGCGTTAGTTCAACCGGTGCGGCCAGAAAGATGCGGGCGCTACGGGCGTGGCCGTCGAGTTCGGCGCAGACCAGATAGGGCGATTCGCAGAGCCGGTCATAATCGCGAAACTCCGCCCCCTTGCCGTTACGAAGCAGGTATTGGCGGCTGGTGGAGCGGCTGTCGTTGGGGGTGTCGATTTCGCCACGCCGCTGGCCGATACGGTCGGGAAAGGCGAACGCCAGCAGCAATCCGGCTTGGTCGATGGCCTCATTGTCGATTGGCTGCGGGGCGATCTTTAACAGCTGGCTCCAGCGTCGGGCGCTATCGCGAATGCGTTGCAACAACGGATCTTTGCGACTGTGTTGCAGTTGCAGCAGCCGGTCGCGCAGATCGGCGCCCTGGTGGCGGCTCGAGAGCGGATCGCGTTCGCTCAACAGTGCGGCTATCTGGCAGCCTAACATGCCCAATCCAAGCCGCTTGGCCTGCAGCATCAGAGTCCCCAGACGCGGATGGGTGCCCAGTTGCGACAGCTGTTTACCGGCTGCCGTGATCGTACCTGTGCTATCCAGCGCGCCGAGTTGCAACAGCAATGCGCGGGCCTGTTCAAGGTGAATCGGGGGGGGCGGGTCGAGCCATTCGAGTTCATCTGCACTGCAGCCCCACTGCGCCAGTTCCAGCACCAGCGGGGCCAAGTCCGCATGCAGCATTTCGGGCGGAGACTGGGCGATCAGCGGGCGCTCTTCGGACCAGAGCCGGTAGCAGTGTCCGGGGCCCTGGCGACCGGCGCGGCCCCGTCGCTGTTCGGCGGAAGCGGCACTGACCACCTGGGTTTCGAGTCGGGTCATACCGCTGCGCGGATCAAATCGGGGCAGACGCATCAGGCCGCAGTCAACCACGGTGCTGATACCGTCGATGGTGAGGCTGGTCTCGGCAATGGCGGTGGCCAGTACCACTTTGCGCAGACCCGCGGCGCTGGCGCTGATGGCGCGATCCTGCTGCTGCGGGGATAACCCCCCGTAGAGCGGCATCAGTTCAAGAGTCTCAGGCAGGGGGCGGTTTTTCAGTGCCTGCAGGGTGCGATGAATCTCGCCGCTGCCGGGCAGAAAGCAGAGCAGGCTGGCGCTGTCGTTTTTAAGCGCCAGTTCGATCACGGCAGCGACGCGTTCGGGGTCGAACGGCGCAGGCGAGCCCTCGAGGTGGTGGGTCAGGACCGGAAAGCTGCGCCCGGCGCTGCGGACCACCGGCGTCTCCTGGCCGAGGAGATCGAGTAGCGGTTGCTGCTCCAGAGTCGCCGACATGATCAGAATCCGCAGATCTTCGCGCAACAGTTGCTGTGATTGCAGCAGCAGCGCCAGCCCCAGGTCCGCTTGCAGGTTACGCTCGTGGAATTCGTCAAAAATAACGCAGCCGACACCTTCCAGGGCGGGATCGGTTTGCAGCATTCGGGTCAAGATACCTTCGGTGACAACCTCGATGCGGGTGTTGGGACCGACCCGGGTGTCCAGGCGCGAGCGGTAACCGATCGTCTCGCCGGGCTTTTCAGCGCGTTCGCGAGCCATGAACCGGGCGGCGCTACGCGCGGCGATCCGACGGGGCTCGAGCATCAGTATTTTTTGACCGTTGAGCCAGGGCTGTTGCAGCAGTGCCGGTGGCACCCGGGTGGTTTTGCCCGCGCCCGGAGATGCCTGAAGTACGCAGCGGCTATGCAGGCTCAGTGCCTGGCAGAGTTCGGGCAGCAGTGGGTCGATCGGTAGTCGGGTCATGGGTGGTGGCGCAGGCTCAGAGGTCTAGGGCGATTGTAGTGGATCAGCAGTTCCCCACCCTAGCATGCTGAGGTAAGCTAGCAAACAGCACCGTTACTGCAGGCGCAGCAATCGTTTGGTTTTTAACTATGGGGTGATATCCGCGTGTCAGATTCAGATAAGGTTGTTGATCTCAGCGCCGCCCGGCATCGAAAGGATCACGAGCGCAAAGAGGAAAAAGTGTCGCAGTTGCGCGATCGTTTCAGCAAAGCGCTCGGGTTGGAAAAAAAGACGCTGGTTAAAGGCGGTTTGTGGAAATTTAAGCAGAAGAAAAAACGTAAGACGGACACCCCTGAGCCTGAGGGCTGGTAGTTGTTCTTGTAGACTGTTAGTTGATCCAAAAGGCAAGCAGGCAGGTGGCTCGGTGTCAGTGGCTGTATTTATGTTTCATATAGGTAATGCCGGTTGAGAACACCAGTCGCCATGCCAGTTCGATACGCTCATCATACCGCGGGTCAAATTCAGAGACCGTCTCCAGTAGTTTATCCAGCCACAGGTCGTAAAGATCGGGGCTGACGTTGAGGTTATTGCGGTTGTGGCGCACGGCGATATGCTCAATGTAATCGTCTGCGTTGTTGGTGGTATAGAACATGAGCAGGCGGTAGAACGATTTCTCCAGCATGGTTTGCTGTTTGGCCATGTCGGTGTTGTGAAACATCTGAGCGACGCGACTATCGGCTGCGATAAAGCGGCTATAGAAACTTTCGAAGAAGGGCTGGGGGTCTGCGCCGGATTGACAGCGCTCGAAGCTCTGGTCGAAAATCTGTTCGTAATCCATGCCTGTAGAGCCCTCGCGCTCTGACCTCATATTCGGAGGTGCTTCCCTGATCTGATGCAGATCTATTGGCGATTTTAAGGAAGAATTTTAGTCGCCACTTGTCCCTACGTCCAGCGGCTGTCGAGGTATTTTTATCCGAGCTTGCAGTCTGTTTAGGAGCCTATCGGACTTAACACTGACCTACTCGGCAACGCAGGAGCTGTTGCCGAGTAGGTCAGTCTGTTCTCGGTCAGCCTCCTAGCCCGGAAGAAAGGGCCGAAAGGACGCGACAGTATCAGTTGTGGGTTGGCAGGCTTGTGCCCTCGAGTTTGGGTCGACGTCGGGCGGCTGTCACGAGGGCGCGCGCAACGGCTGTCATGAGGAGGCATGGTGTGATTGTTCAATGAGCGGTCGCTGATAATAGAGAGCAATGGCCATTTTCGCAAATGGCGGATAGGCCGACAGATCAGAACAGTTATTGAGTCCGGCGCGCGAATCGACTAGGCTGTTCGGCCGCCGTAACAATGAGGCCGTGTTTTTTCCGGTAGTTCTAATGTCGTATTGCGGCTGGGCGGCAGTATGATTACTTTGCAACCACTTTTTTCGCATTCCAGAGACAGGCTGTCTGCCGACAACCCTGACTTCGTATTTAGACTGCGTGATACCGGCTATCGGTAAGACCGGACTGGGCAGTTTGCGTTATGGCGGGCCAATACAGATCAAGCCTGCGTTACCTGATTAATCTTAGACTATGGAGTGAGCGTTAATGCGTATCATCTTGCTGGGCGCCCCAGGCGCAGGAAAGGGCACTCAAGCTCAATACATTACCGAAAAGTACGGTGTTCCCCAGATCTCCACCGGTGACATGCTGCGGGCCGCGGTAAAAGCGGGTACGCCTTTGGGCAAAGTTGCTAAGGGCGTTATGGATGCCGGGCAGTTGATCTCTGATGAGATCATCATCGGCTTGGTTAAAGAGCGCATTACTGAGGCCGATTGTGCCAACGGGTTTTTGTTTGACGGCTTCCCGCGCACTATCCCGCAGGCCGATGCGCTTAAGGATGCCGGAGTTGCTATCGACGCGGTGGTTGAGATCGATGTCGCTGACGAAGAGATCGTCAAGCGCATGAGTGGGCGTCGGGTTCATCCGGGCTCTGGGCGTACCTATCACCTGATCTTCAACCAGCCGAAGGTTGAGGGTAAGGATGATGTGACCGGTGAAGATCTGGTGCAGCGGGTCGACGATAATGAAGAGACGGTGCGCGATCGCCTGAACGTTTACCATGACCAGACGGCTCCGCTGATCAGTTACTACAAAAATTGGGGCAGCGCCGATGCCTCTTCTGCGCCCAAGTATGTCTACGTTGCGGGCGTCGGAACTGTTAGTGATATTCGCGATAAGGTGTTCGCGGGTCTGGCGTAACGCCTATCACCACTCGGATAGCAAAAAAAACCCGCTGTAAATAGCGGGTTTTTTTATGCCCCGGCATCTATGCCCTAGGGCCGCTAGGGGATAATGTTTAACAGGTCAAGAAGCCCGTCGACGCGTGCAGCGGAGCTGAAGGGCGGATAAGTTTATGTATTTTGCGCTCAAGGTCGTGAATAATAGCGCGCGGTACGGGTAAGGGCGCAGATGTGGCGTCTTAGATTTTGAGTGTTTTTATGAGTCCAGCTATGTCAAAAACAGCGGTTATTCTGGTTAATCTGGGAACCCCGAAAGAACCAACTGCCGGGGCTGTGCGGCGTTTTCTTAAAGAGTTTTTGTGGGATCGCAGAGTCATTGAGGGGCGCGGGCCGCGCCGTGGTCTTTGGTGGCTGGTGCTAAACTTAATCATTTTACGGCTGCGTCCGGCCAAAGTGGCCAAACTGTATGCGTCGATCTGGGACCAGGATTCGCCGATGCGAAACATCCTGAATCAGCAGGTGGGCGCTCTGCAGGAGGAGCTTAAAGAGCAGTTTGGGGCGCGCTGTCCTGATGTGTATGGCGCAATGGTGTACGGAGAGCCGGGTTTCAGTCAGTTGCTACAGCAACTCAAAGATGACGGCTATCAGCGTTATTTGGTGATGCCGCTGTACCCTCAGTATTCGGCAACCTCGACGGCACCTGTTTACGATCAGGTGGCCCGGTTTCAACTTGCGCAGCGCGAGGTGGCAGATATACGTATCCTCAAGGATTATCATGACCACCCACTCTATATCGAGGCGCTGGCGCAATCTGTGTTGCGTTATTGGCAGGATCAAGAGCCGAGTGAAAAGTTACTGATGAGTTTTCATGGTATCCCTAAGGCCTATGCCGAAAAGGGTGACCCCTATCCGCAGCAGTGCCTGCAAACCGCACAGTTGTTGGCGGCTCGGCTGGGATTGAGTGAGGCTCAGTATCTGGCCACGTTTCAATCGCGATTTGGCCCAGCGGAGTGGGTCAAGCCCTATACCGATGCCGCGTTGGCGAGCTTAGCCCGTGAGGGGGTTAAAACGGTTGATATGATCAGCCCTGCGTTTTCGGCTGACTGTCTTGAGACGCTGGAAGAGATCGCCATTCAGAACCGCGAGGGGTTTATCGAGGCTGGAGGTGAACATTATGGCTATATTGCCGCATTGAATGCTGATCCGGCACATATTGCGTTGCTGCAGCAGTTGGTCAAAGAGCAGGCCGGACAGTGGTTTGAGCCAGGAGTAGGGTCATGAGTCAGTATTGTTTCGGTATCCATACGGTGACCTCGCTGTTACAGCGTCAGGCTTCGCGGGTAAAGGGGCTGGTGGTGCAGCAAGAGCGTCAGGACAAGCGCATTCAGCAGCTGTTGGAATTGGCCAGACAGCATGGCGTGGCGGTGCGTTCGGCCGAGCGTAAAGAGCTGGATCGATTGGTAGAGGGTTCGCATCAGGGTGTTGTGGCCGAAGTGGAGGCGCTGCAGGCGCGTAATGAGACCTTTCTTGAGCAGTTACTGGAGCAGCTTGAAGAGGCACCGTTGTTGCTGGTGCTTGATGGTGTCACCGATCCGCATAATCTGGGTGCCTGTTTGCGCACCGCCGATGCGGCCGGTGTGCATGCGGTGATCGCACCGAAAGACCGATCGGCGCCGCTCAATGCGACGGCGCTAAAAGTAGCCTGTGGTGCGGCGGACACCGTGCCCTACGTGGTCGTGACCAATCTGGCGCGGACCCTTAAGCAGCTGCAGCAATCGGGAGTGTGGATTACCGGGGCGGCTGGTGAGGCGCAGATGTTGGTCAGCGAGGCCTCGCTGGTTGGGCCGATGGCGCTGGTGATGGGGGCTGAAGGTTCCGGGATGCGGCGGTTAACGCGGGAAAATTGTGATCAGCTGATCAAAATTCCCATGGCGGGTTCGGTCAGCAGTTTAAATGTATCCGTTGCGGCAGGCGTCTGTCTGTTTGAGGCGGTGCGTCAGCGCCAGGTTTAGATAAGACTACTGGGGTTAATCTGCTTGCTCGTGGTGTTTTAACCCTGTAGTATCTGCGATCCCAAAACTAAGTTAACTCCTTGCTTCTCACTGAATCGTTCCGATTCTCGCGTTGGGGGGCTGTTAACCCATAAGGAGACACAATGCGTCATTACGAAATCGTGTTTATGGTCCACCCGGATCAAAGTGAACAAGTCCCGGCTATGATCGAGCGTTACACCGGCCTTATTGAAGGTGCTAGCGGTCAGGTTCATCGTCTGGAAGACTGGGGTCGCCGTCAACTGGCATACCCAATCAATAAAATCCATAAAGCTCATTATGTTCTGATGAATGTTGAGTGCAACAACGAAGTCCTGGTTGAGCTGTCAAACCTGTTCCGCTTTAACGACGCCGTTATTCGTAACATGGTTGTACGGATGAAGGACGCGGTAACGGGTGTTTCTGCTGTCAAGGCTTCTGAAGCTCGCGATGACCGCAAAGCTCCTCGTCGGGAAGCGCCACGGCGTGAAGAGCAGGCTGAAGTAGTTGTTGAAAGTGGCGACGATTCGGCTGCTGCAGATACCGCCGCAGAATAAGCCAGTTAACGCATAGACATTTTTTAGGAGAGACATAATGGCTCGTTTTTTCCGCCGCAGAAAGTTCTGCCGTTTCACCGCCGAAGGCGTTACAGAGATCGATTACAAAGATCTTGAAGTCCTGAAGGGTTACGTCAGCGAGACGGGTAAGATCGTACCTAGCCGTATCACGGGTACCAAGGCTAAATACCAGCGTCAGCTGGCGACCGCGATTAAGCGCGCTCGCTATATTGCACTGCTGCCTTACACTGACAGCCACCTGTAAGGCTTCCGTAAGGGAATAGATGTGATGCGTGCACTGGCCGAGTGGGTAATGCGTGGTCGGAGGCAGGCAGTTTTTGCAACGGTACTGAGTGCTTCGGCTCCACTGCTATTTTTGCTGGTCGAAGCGGGAGGCGCCCGGTTATTGCTGGGTCTGGTAGCCACGGTGTTGATGACACTGAGTGCTGCGGTCGTCGGTCTGGTGACTCTGAGAAGAGGAAGCAGCGACGGCGTTGGATTGATGCTATGGGCGCTGCTGCCCGCGTTGGTCTGGCTTATTTGGCGGGATGAAGCTTCGCCACTGGTCACTCTGTTGGGGACTACCGCGTTGGCGGTGGTGTTGAAGCGCACCGCATCCTGGTCACAGACACTGTCTGTAGCAACGGTAGCAGGACTATTGATCAGCTTTATGATCGATACGCTACTGCCGGGTACGGTGGCTCAAGTCACCGCAGCGGCGGGGCAGCTGGTCGAGGTTCTCGGCGAGACCCGCCCGCAGGTGACCCAGGTGCTCGATGCTGGCTGGTTACGGGAGCTGCTCTTGGGCGTGATCGTAGCGAGTTACCTCGGTACCGTGCTGACCAGTCTGGCGATATCGCGTTGGTGGCAATCGATGCTCTATAACCCGGGTGGGTTTAGAGCGGAGTTCCATGCGTTGCGGCTGCCGCCGCTGTTTGCAGCGGCAGGTCTGATCGTTATGGTGCTGGCGAATAGCCTGCCGGGCGAGATGGTGCGCTGGCTACCGGTGATGATTACACCGTTTATGATGGCCAGTGTCGCGCTGATCCATGGACTGGTTGCAAAAAGAGGTTTAAGCAGGTCTTGGTTGATCACCTTTTATGTGGTGATGTTTATAACCGGGCCTTATCTGATAGCCTTGCTGATTATGCTGGCTGTTGCCGATAGTTTTATCGACATCAGGCGCCGGCTGACAGCAAGAACCTGAGCTCTGGCTCAGAAGAAACTGAAGAGGTTTGCGAGATGGAAGTCATTCTACTCGAGAATGTTGGCAGGCTTGGTGGTCTGGGCGACAAAGTTAACGTCAAGGCAGGCTACGGTCGTAACTACCTGATGCCTTTTGGCAAGGCAGTACCTGCGACTAAGTCGAATATCGAAAGCTTTGAAGTACGTCGTGCTGAGCTGGAAAAAATTGCAGCTGAGAAGCTGGGTGTTGCTGAAAAGCGCGCTGAAAAGCTTAACGCGCTTGAGTTGACTATCGTGGCTAAGTCTGGCGACGAAGGTAAACTGTTCGGTTCTATCGGTACTCGCGATATCGCAGATACCATCAATGCTGCTGGTGTTGAAGTAGATAAGAACGAAGTGCGTCTGCCTGAAGGTGCTATCCGCGAAATCGGTAATTTCGAAGTCGATGTTCAGGTGCACAGTAGCGTAACTGCAGTCGTTAAGTTGGCTGTTGTTGCTGAATAGTTGCTGAGTAACTGTTGAATAGCCGCTGAGTAATCAGCTGGCCTACTGGCCTTGGTCGCTATTATCAGCGATCGGGGTTAGTTAAAAAGCACCGCAGGGATTACCCGCGGTGCTTTTTTTTTGTAGCTTTAGTAAGCTACTGCTCTCTTTTCATAGTCACAAAACTCATAGATATCACCATGCAGCAGGTCAGCGAGCTCGATCCGGAACTACTTAAAGCTAAAACCCCACCGCATTCGCTAGAAGCTGAGCAGGCGGTGCTGGGAGGGCTGATGCTGGATGATTCGGTCTGGGATGCAGTTAATGAAATTGTCGTTGCCGATGATTTTTACCGCCCCGAACACCGGGTTATCTTTCGTACCATGGATACACTGTTCAAGGCCGAACAACCGATCGATGTGGTCACGCTCTCCGAAGAGTTGGATCGGCATCAGGAGCAGGATCTGGTCGGCGGTATCGATTATCTGGTTGACCTGGCACACAATACCCCGAGTACCGCTAACGTCCGTGCCTACTCCAATATCGTTAAGGAGCGTTCGACGCTCCGGAGCTTGATCGGGGTGGCGAATGAGATCGCCGAAAATGCCTTCCATACCGAAGGGCGTTCGAGTGCCGATATTCTCGATGAGGCCGAGCGTAAGGTGCTGCAGATCGCCGAGGGGCGTCAAAAAGAGGGTGGGCCGCGGAGCGTTAATCCACTGCTTGAAAGTGCGCTGAGCCGCATCGATGAGTTGTTCACCTCCGGTAGTACCATGACCGGTATCAGCACCGGTTTTACCGATCTCGACCAGATGACCTCGGGGATGCAGCGCTCGGATCTGATTATCGTAGCCGCACGTCCGTCGATGGGTAAGACCACTTTCGCCATGAACCTGGTGGAAAACGCCCTGATGGGGCAGGATAAGCCGGTCCTGGTGTTTAGCTTGGAGATGCCCGCCGAAGGTCTGGTGACGCGGATGTTGTCCTCGTTAGGCAAGATCGACCAGACCCGGGTGCGGGATGGCAAACTGGAGCAGGATGACTGGCCCAAACTGACCAATGGGGTCAATATGCTCAAGGATAAACTGCTCTATATCGATGATAGCTCAGGTATTTCACCGGGCGAGATGCGTTCCCGGGCGCGGCGGATTATGCGTGAGCATGGCTCGATGGGGATGATCATGGTCGATTACCTGCAGCTGATGTCGCTTAAGGGGCAGGCCGAGAGTCGGACCCAAGAGATTTCGGAGATCTCGCGTACCCTGAAGGCGCTGGCCAAAGAGATGGATTGCCCGGTTATTGCGCTGTCTCAGCTTAACCGGAGTCTGGAAAACCGTCCTAACAAACGTCCGGTGAACTCGGACCTGCGCGAATCGGGCGCGATCGAGCAGGACGCCGACGTGATCATGTTTATCTATCGCGACGAGGTCTACAACGAAGATAGCGAGTACAAGGGGCAGGCCGAGATTATTATCGGTAAGCAGCGTAACGGCCCGATCGGAAGTTGTCGGTTGGCCTTCATCGGCAAACACTCCAAGTTTCAGGATCTTGCTGCTGATCATTATCAGGACTATTAATCGGGTGAACAAATAGGTTCCATGGCTATTTGTCCATCGCCCCTAAAATCTGCCGCAGTTGCGTGGAACCGCCAGATTTTCAGGGACTCGCATGGGTCTTCGACCCATGTTTACGACTCGCTAGCAGTATTAGGCCGGTCTACTCGGTCTGTTTGATGAATTTAGTCTTGAACTCATCGGGGATCGTGACCACTTTTCGTTGCTCGTAGTCGAAAAATACCACCCCGGTTTTGGCATGGGCGATCTCGACTGCGGATATGCGGTTACTGAGCAAAAAGAAAAAGTCACAGCCGTATTTGTTGAAGTCGCCGATACCCACATCGATCTGCACCTGGTCGCCATGGAACCCTTCCGCTTTGTAGACGATGGCGGTGTCGGTCATGATCAGTCCCAGACCTTCGATATCCAGTTCACCGTATTGGTACTGTTTCAGGAACTGCACCCGTGCTTCGTGCACCATCGCCAGGACTGCGTCATTGCCCAGGTGGCCGCCGTAGTTGATGTCGCTGATCCGTACCGGTAACTCAGTGCTGAAGGTGAAGTGTCGGGGCATGTCGATCTTGATACGTGCCATAATGTTTGAATCCTTAAAGGTTGGATAGTACATCGACCAGCGCGTGGGTCAGCTGGTTCAATTGAGCGTGGGTGGTGATATAGGGCGGCATCACGTAGACCAGTTTGCCAAAAGGCCTGACCCAGACACCCTGGTCGACAAAGGCCTGCTGAATCTCTGCCATGTTAACCGGGTTATTCATCTCGACCACGCCGATAGCGCCCAATATCCGCACATCGGCAACGTTTGCGAGTTGTCGGCAGGGTTCCAGTCCCTGTTTCAGTCCGGCCTCGATCTGCTGTACTCGAGGTAGCCAGGGCTCATCTTCAAGTAACTGCAGGCTGGCGTTGGCGACTGCACAGGCTAAGGGGTTAGCCATAAAAGTCGGCCCGTGCATAAAGCAGCCGGCGCCCCCTGACGATATGGTCTCGGCGATGGCGGTGGTGCACAGGGTTGCAGCCAGGGTCATGTAACCGCCGGTCAGTGCCTTGCCGAGGCAGAGAATGTCGGGACTGATGTGCGCATGCTCGCAGGCGAAAAGCTTGCCGCTGCGGCCAAAGCCTGTCGCGATCTCATCGGCGATCAACAGTAATCCGAACTCATCGCAGAGCGCTCGTGCCTGTTTGAGGTAATCGGGTGAGTAAAAGCGCATGCCGCCAGCACCTTGTACCACCGGTTCTAAAATCAGGGCCGCCAGTTCGTGCTGGTGCTCTTCCATCAGCGCGCGTAAGGGGGCGATGTCGGCATCAGCACAGGGTTGGTCGAAGCTGCAGCGGGGGGCGGGTGCGAACAGATGCTGTGCCAAGACGCCGCTGAACAGCTCGTGCATGCCGTTGACGGGGTCGGTTGCCGCCATGGCGCCGAAGGTGTCGCCGTGGTAGCCGTTATGCAGCGCGATCAAGCGGGTTTTGTTGGGTTGGCCGCGCGCCTGCCAGTACTGGATCGCCATCTTGATCGCCACCTCCACAGCGACCGATCCTGAATCGCATAGGAACACCTTGTCCAGCCCCTCAGGGGTTAGCGCTACCAGTCTGCGACTCAGTTCGATGGCAGGTTTATGGGTGAGGCCGCCAAACATGACATGGGCCATGGTATCGATCTGTTGTTTGGCCGCGGCATTCAGCGTCGGGTGACCATAGCCATGAATGGCCGACCACCAGGATGACATGCCGTCGATCAGTTTCCGGCCATCGCCCAGGGTTAGGTATACCCCTTGGGTCGATGCGACCGGGTAGACCGGCAGCGGCTCGACCATCGAGGTGTAGGGGTGCCAGATATGGTGCCGATCAAAGCAAATATCGTCGGGAGTGATCTGCATAGGGTTGGGCTCATTGCTCTAAAGGTACTATTAGAGCCTTAGCCGAGCCCAGGTTCAAGCGTGTTGCATGGTCATTGGTTCAATCTGAAGCCGACTTTGAGTGTCACCTGAAAGTGAGCGACTTCACCGTTAACCACCTGGCCACGCGTTTCAACCACTTCGAACCAGCCGATATGGTGCAAGGATTTAGCGGCGCTGGTGATCGCGTTGCGAATCGCCTGGTCAGTGCTTTCGGTCGAAGTGCCGACGACCTCAACCAGTTTATAAGTATGATCGCTCATGGTTATTTCTCCGTCTGATCCTGGGTAGCTGCTCTCAGCTAGAGTACTTTTCTACTAAAGAGCAGGTCAGCTAAAGTGTAGGTCAGCATTAGTGGCACCAGGGTAGTGGGGTTGAGCAGCGATGGTTATTACTGTGGGCTCAGTAGTTCGATCGGATAGCCATCCGGATCTTTAACAAAGGCCAGGATGGTGCTGCCGTGCTGCATGGGTCCGGCTTCGCGGACTACGTTGCCGCCATTGGCTTTGATCTGTGTGCAGGCTTGGTAGACATCGTCGACTTCGATGGCGATATGACCGTAGCCATCCCCCAGCTGGTACTGGTCAGTATCCCAGTTGTGAGTCAGCTCTAATACGCTGTTGTCGGACTCTTCGCCGTAGCCGAGAAAGGCGAGGGTAAAGCGTCCTTGGGGGAAGTCATTGCGGCGCAGCAGGCGCATCCCGAGGAGTTCTGTGTAAAATTTAATCGAGCGGTCCAGGTCTGTGACCCGGAGCATCGTGTGCAGTAGGCGCATGATCAGTTTCCGATATCTGTTATTTGAGTAGACCGGCTGTGACTAGATCGCGGCCGCTAAGGGCATTAAGGCCTAAGTCATCCCGCGTTACTGTACAGCTGCTTTGAGCGAGGATTATAATAGCGCAAATCATCATCTTGTAAGGCCCATTAGCAAGGACAAGAGGAAAGCGGATGTTTCAAGATATGTCAAAAAAATTAAATGCCTCGATGGAGCCTTTCAAGGAGTTGATGGAGATCCAGACCCGGATGCTCGAAAAGTTGACCCGGCAGCAGATTGAATGCGCCCAAGCGTGCATGCATTCGACGTTAAGTCAGACCAGCGAGCTTAAGCAGTGTAGCTCGGCGGAGGAGTTGATTGATCTGCAAAAAAGGTACACCGAGTCGGTTGAAGAGACGTTACGCCAGGCAAGCAAGGACAATCTCGAGGCGTTTGCGGAGGCTCGCGAGGCCATAGAGAAGATTTCCAACAGCGCCTTTGACGCTTTCGCTGAAAAAAAATAGCCTAGCCTCGTGTTAACGCCAAGAGCAGCCCAGGCTGCTCTTTTGTTTATTTAGGAGAGTGAAAAACCGTGAAGATAGCCCTGTTTTACGGCTCCACCACCGGCAATACGGAAGATGTCGCCGAACGGATTGAGCGTACTCTGGTAGAAGACCAGATCGATCTGTATGACGTGGCTGAAGCACCACTGCTGCATGCCAATGAGTACGATCAGATTATCATGGGGATTCCGACCTGGGATTACGGTGAGGTTCAATCTGAATGGGAGGATGTGTGGGCTGAGCTTGACAGCCTGGATCTTAGCGGCAAGCGGATCGCACTGTTCGGTTTGGGTGATCAGGTAGGTTACGGCGACTGGTTTGTGGATGCGATGGGGTTGCTGCATGATCGGCTGGTTGAGAGGGGCGCTGAGTTGGTGGGGTATTGGCCGGTCGAGGGGTATGAGTTCAGTGCTTCTAAAGCGTTGACACCGGACGCTGGCCATTTTGTTGGCTTGGCAATCGACGAAGATTGTCAGCACGAGCAGACCGGAGACCGGGTCGAGCGCTGGTGTGTGCAGATTCGCGGTGAGTTTGAGCGTGGCTAAACCAGGGCGTACTGGCCTGGTTCGGGTGTTATATGCCGCCCGTTACTCCTGGCAAGGTTTTAAAGCTGCATGGACCCATGAGGCCGCGTTTCGGCAGGAGTCCGTGCTGGCGCTGTTGCTGTTGCCGTTGAGTTTTTTTGTTGCCGCCGATGAAGTTGAGTTGGTTTTGCTGTGGTTAACCTTGGGCCTTGTATTGTTGATGGAATTGCTGAACTCAGCGATAGAAGCGGTCGTGGATCGGGTTGGTGAAGAGTCGCATCCCCTGTCCGGTCGTGCCAAAGATATCGGTTCTGCAACGGTGTTTTTGGCGCTGACGCTGATGGTGCTGGCTTGGGCTATGATCGCGGCCAAAAACTGGCCGTTGTTGTGATGCTAAGTTGCGATGCTAAGCACAACTGCTAAGTTGTGCTGCTGAGTTGTAATGCTGGGGAGTGATGTTGCTTTCTTACTCGTCGGAATTAATCCAATGGGCCCCGGCATAAAATTAATGGTTACAGGAGTGAAGGTATGAACAGGGCGCTGATGCGTGGATTCAAAATATCCCTGGCATGGTTGGTCGGGATGCTAATGGTGAGCGGTCTGCAGGCGGCTCAGATGAAGCCAGAGCAGGTCATCAACGCCAGCTATGTGTCGATACAAAAACTGATCTCTGACCGTGTTCTGGTCGCAGGTATGCCTGAATTGGAGTTGTTGGGGTTGATGGAAAACGAACTCGGGCCACTGATCGATTTCGAGCGGGTCTCGCGCAAGGTGATGGGCAAGTACGCTCGCCGGGCCAGTGCTGCACATCTGCTACGTTTCAATCAGGTATTTAAACGTACGTTGATCCGCACCTATAGTAAGGGTTTGGACCGACTCGATGAGTTGGATGCGTTTGTGGTTGCAGGTGCCGCTTACGATAAATCAAAAAAACGGGCCAAGGTTGGCTCGACGATTATCCTTAAAGGCGGTGAACGCTATCAGGTGCAGTATTCACTGTTTCTTAATGCGCAGAAGCAGTGGAAGGTAGAGAACCTGGTTGTTGAAGGGATTAATATCGGTCTGGTATTCCGTAACCAGTTTGCTCATTATATGGAGCAGTATAACGATATTCCCAAAGTGATCGATAACTGGGGCGTAGCTCAGGCGGAGTAAGTCAGGCGGAGTAAGTCAGGCGGAGTAAGTGAGGTGCGGTCCGCGAGTGCGCGGCTGAATAGAACTGTATGGCCGCCGCTATCGGAGTGGTTGTTCCGTTCGACCTATTAGCCCCGCGGGTTAACCGGTCGGCGTAAGGATGCGTCAACATGGGTCGAAGACCCATGCGAGTCACTTAAAATCAAGCAGTTCCACGCAACTGCGGCAGATTTTAGGGGCGATGGACAAATAGCTATGAAACCTATTTGTCCATCTAGGAGGCTGACCGAGAATAGCGATCGTAGCGAGAGAGCTGTATTTTGAGTCAGATTTATCGTTCATTTACGAAGAATAGTGGTTCTATTTGCCAAAAATGAGCGTCAAATCTGGCCGGAATACAGGTTTCGCAGTAGGTCAGTCTATTCTCGGTCAGCCTCCTAGTTAATAGTATTATTGATGAGTAGCAATCCATGAGCGGTAAGCCATGATTAGCAGCCGATGACCGCGACCAATGGCGGCGTGATGCTGGTGTTGCTGATCGCAATGGCCCTGCTGCTGGGGTCGGTGCTGCGTAACGTTACCCGTAGTCGCAAAATCCCCTACTCGGCGGCGTTGCTGCTGGCTGGATTGTTAGTCGGTACCCTCGATCGCTCGCTGCTCCTGAGTGACAGCGTTCCGCAACTGCATCCGCTGTTACAAAGTTTCACCCACCTTGATCCGCATCTGATTTTATTTCTGTTTTTGCCGACATTGATTTTTGAATCGGCTTATTCGCTGGAACCTCACCTGTTAAGACGCGCGTTGGCGCAGATCGCTCTGCTGGCGCTACCCGGAATGCTGATCAGTGCGGTGCTCACCGCGGTGCTGGTGCGCTGGCTGTTTCCCTGGGACTGGAGCTGGCCACTGGCATTTCTGTTTGGGGCGTTGATCAGTGCGACCGACCCGGTGGCGGTGGTGGCGCTGCTGCGTGATGTCAGTTCGCGTAAACGCTTGGAAACGCTGCTCGAAGGCGAGTCGTTGTTTAATGACGGCACCGCGATAGTGTTGTTCTCGTTGTGTTTTTCGATTCTGTTAAGTGTCGATCAAGCCACCATCAGTATGGGTTCTATTGCTGCTGGATTGATCTGGACGGTTGCCCTGGGTGGTCTGACCGGCTGGGTGTTTGGCAAATCGATAATCTTGGCGGTTGGGCGGATTTATAACGATCCGCTGGTCGAAACGACGCTGTCGATCGCGTGCGCCTACCTGGTCTATTTTGTCGCCGAAGCGCTATTGCATGCGTCCGGTGTGGTGGCGGTGGTGGTGTTCGGGCTGATGCTGGCGGGCAAGGGTCGGTCCCGGTTTTCACCCGAGGCGCTGGGTTTTTTGCACCATTTCTGGAGTATGTTGGCGCATATGGCCAATACGCTGATCTTTCTGGTGGTTGGGTTGTTGATCGCTAATCGTATCGAACTGTTTGATGGCCGCAGCTGGGGGCTGCTGTTGGCCTTGTATCTGGGGCTATTAGTGATTCGGGCCTGTACTATTTTAGTGCTGATGCCGTTGCTGCGGCGGTTGGGTTTTGGTCTGAGTCGGGATAAGGCGTTGGTGCTGATCTGGGGTGGTTTGCGTGGCGCGGTGGCGCTGGCGCTGGCGCTGATGCTGGTTCAGCATCCGGAGGTAGACAGCCGCTGGGGTGAGCAGGTGTTGTTTATGACGGCAGGGATTGTCGCCCTGACCATCCTGATCAACGGCAGCAGCATGGGCTGGTTGTTTGCGCGGTTGGGGCTGGATCGGCTGCCTGCGGGTAAACAGGCGATGATTGATCGGGCCGAACAGATCATTCAGCGGCAGATGGAGCTGCGTCTGCCGGAGCTGAAAAAGCGCTCGCTGACCCAGCTATCTGATTGGCAGGCGATCGAGCGCAATGCGTTGGCCCCTGTCACCCCGGTTGTGCAGAGTGAATCAAAAGCTGCGCCGGTCCGGCGTGCCGCCAATGAGCTGGAGATCGAGTTTCGTCGCCGCCTGCTGGAGCATGAGCGCAGTAGCTACTGGTTGCAGTACCGGGAGGGTTTTTTGGGACGTGAGGCGACCTCGCGGCTGATCGATGCGGTCGACCAGGCGCTCGACGGGTCACCGCAGATCCACCCCCGGCCGCAGCTGCAGCGTTATTGGAACGGTTCGGTGCCGGTTGAGTGGTTGCGTCAGTTGCCACTGCTGACGCGACTGGCTAACCGGATCGCGTATCGGCATCTGGTTCTGGGCTACGACATGGCGCGTGGCTTCGTGCAGGCGCAGAATGCGGCGCTGGCCCAGGTGGATATGTTGAGCGAGGATCGGCACAGTAGCCGCAGGGCGCGTGCCGAGCTGGTGCAAAATAAACAGCAAACCTACATCCTGCTGCTGCAGCTGAAACAGGCGTTTCCCGAATTGGCGGCCCGCGCCGAGTTGCACAGTGCGCAACGAACGCTGCTGATCCAGAAGCGGGCGATGGTGGAGCAGCTGCAGCAGCAGGCGTTGTTAGATCCTGCCGAAGCCGAGCGGATGCTGGCGCAGATCAACTGCACGCTGCAGGCACGCCACTTCGCCGCAGTCGAAGCCGCGCCCTTGCCCGACCCGTTACAATTGATTCGCGATGCCCGTTGGGCTGCAGAATTAAGCCCAGAGGCCTTGTCTCAACTTATTGCATACGCGGAACAACGGATCTATCAGCCGCAGGATATGATCGTCGCGCATGAAGAGCGACATCAGGCGCTGATTATTGTGGTCCGTGGGGTTGTTGAGCGTGTCGATCTGGATGATGAGACCGGCCAGGCGCTGGTATTGGATGTGTTGGGGCCGGGTTGTTATGCCGGTTTTAGCTCGCTGTTTGAAAATCATCACCATACCGGATTGCGGGCGGCAGGTCCGGTTGATCTGTTGTGGATTCCGGCCGCTGAGCTGCGCCGGATGATGGCGACTCAGCCGGCACTGAAACAGGCACTCCTGCAGATGGTTCAGCAGCAGCTGTTTCAGGCCCTGTAACGACCGTATACCGAGATTAGACCCGCTTGACGGCTATCCAAACCAAGCCTGTTTCGGGTAAAATCCTTGCTTTTCTTTTGTCCGGACTCTGATCGGTTCGGATGCTGCATCGAACCGTGGAAACCGTACAGGTATGATCGAAGTTAATCCCATCCATCTGCGTATTAACGATATTGCAGATCGTGCTGCCCAGTTAAAGCGTTATCTTGATTATGAAACCAAGCACGAACGTTTGATCGAAGTTGATCGTGAGCTGGAGCAGCCCGGTGTTTGGGAGGATCCCGAGCGGGCGCAGTCGTTGGGCAAAGAGCGAACGGCACTGGAATTGGTGGTTAAGACCATCGACGACATGGAGTCTGGCGTCGAAGATACCCGGGAACTGCTGCAGCTCGCCGTCGATGAGCAGGATGAGGATACCGTTGCGGAGGTCGAAACCGAGCTGGACGCGCTTAATGCCCAGCTGGAGATTCTCGAGTTCCGACGGATGTTTTCCGGCGAAATGGATCCCAATAACGCCTTTCTGGATATCCAGTCCGGTTCCGGGGGCACCGAGGCTCAGGACTGGGCCAACATGATCCTGCGGATGTATCTGCGCTGGGGTGAGGACAAGGGCTTTAAGGTCGAGCTCGAAGAGGTCAGTGCCGGGGATGTTGCGGGGATTAAATCGGCCACGATCCGTTTCGAGGGTGAATATGCCTTCGGTTGGCTGCGCACCGAAACCGGGGTGCACCGGTTGGTGCGCAAGTCTCCCTTCGATTCTGGCAGCCGCCGCCACACCTCCTTTGCCTCGGTGTTCGTCTCTCCTGAGATCGACGATGATATTGAGATCGATATCAACCCCTCCGATGTGCGTACCGATACCTACCGCGCCTCCGGTGCGGGTGGTCAGCACATCAACAAGACCGACTCGGCAGTACGCCTGACGCACGAGCCCACCGGTATCGTGGTCCAGAGCCAGAGCCAGCGCTCGCAACACCAGAACCGCGACAAATGTTGGAAGATGCTGCGTGCACGCCTGTATGAGCATGAGATGCTCAAGCGTACCGTGGCTGCGCAGTCGGTCGAAGACAGCAAGTCGGATATCGGCTGGGGCTCACAGATTCGCTCCTACGTGCTCGATGATCAGCGCATCAAAGACCTGCGTACCCTGGTGCAAACCAGTAATTGTGACAAAGTACTGGACGGCGACCTCGACCAGTTTATTGAAGCCAGCCTCAAGGCTGGGCTGTAAGTATTTGCGATTTAAGATAAGGCTATCTACCGATGTCAGACAACCAAACAGCGCCCCAAACCCGGCAGCAGGACGCCGCTCAACCCGAAGAGAATCGCCTCGTTGCCGAGCGTCGGGAAAAACTTAACGCGCTGCGGGCACTGGGTAATGCGTACCCGAACAGTTTTCGTCGTGACAGCTATGCCGCCGATCTCCAGGCTGAGCATGGCGACAAGACCAAGGAGGAGCTGGAAAGCCTGGCGATTCAGGTCGCCGTCGGTGGCCGGATCATGCTTAATCGCGGCGCCTTCGCGGTGTTGCAGGATATGACCGGACGGATTCAGCTGTATGTCAATAAGGCGGCACGGCCGTTCGCCAAGGCGATGGATCTGGGCGATATCGTCGGTATCAGCGGCACCCTGCACAAGTCCGGCAAGGGTGATCTGTATGTCGATATGGAATGCTGCGAGTTGCTGACCAAGAATCTGCGGCCCTTGCCCGATAAACACAAAGGCTTGCAGGACACCGAGATGCGCTACCGCCAGCGCTACGTCGATCTGATCACTAACGACGAGTCCCGCCGGGTGTTCGAAACCCGGGCTAAGATTGTCGCTGCGATCCGTAGCTATCTGGCCGAGCGTCGCTTTATTGAAGCCGAAACGCCGATGCTGCAAGTGATTCCCGGTGGCGCGGCAGCGCGTCCGTTCGTCACCCATCACAATGCGCTGGATATCGATATGTATCTGCGGATCGCGCCCGAGCTGTACCTGAAGCGACTGGTCGTGGGCGGTTTCGAGCGCGTGTTCGAGATCAACCGTAACTTCCGCAACGAAGGGCTGTCGAGCCGTCACAACCCCGAGTTCACCATGCTCGAGTTCTATCAGGCGTATGCCGATTACAAAGATCTGATGGATATGACCGAAGATATGTTGCGCACGGTGGCCCAGCAAGTCCTGGGTACGACCACCCTGGTGAATACGGTTAAAGATGATCAGGGCGAGGTGCAGGAGACGATCGAGTACGACCTGGCCAAGCCTTTTGTGCGTCTGAGCGTGTTCGATGCGGTGTTGCAGTATAATCCGCAGATCAGCGCCGAGGCCCTGGCGGATGACCAGGCTGCGCGTGAGATCGCCCTGGGTCTGGGGGTCAAACTCAGTGATAGCTGGGGATTGGGCCGGGTCCAGATCGAGATCTTCGAGGAGACCGTCGAACATCTGCTGAGTCAGCCAACCTTTATTACCCAATACCCTACCGAAGTATCACCGCTGGCTCGCCGCAACGATGACAACCCCTTTGTCACCGATCGCTTCGAGTTCTTCCTTGGCGGTCGCGAGATCGCTAACGGTTTCTCCGAGTTGAACGATTCTGAAGACCAGGCGCAACGTTTCATGGATCAGGTGGCCGAGAAAGAGGGCGGCGATGATGAGGCGATGCACTACGATGCCGACTACATCAATGCGCTGGAATATGGCCTGCCGCCGACCGCCGGTGAAGGGATCGGTATCGACCGTCTGGTGATGTATTTCACCGACTCACCCTCGATTCGCGACGTGCTGCTGTTCCCGCATATGCGTCCGGAAGTGAAATCGACCGGCGAAGCGGGTTAAACGCCGTGGCGGCCTGGGTCGAAACCTTTCTGGGCCGCTGGTTTTTTCCGCCGCAGTCACGTCAGTTTACCGGTAAGCGCTGGTGCAAAATAGGCTTGCGCAGTCTGCATCTGTTTGGCATCGCCGGTGTCGGGGGCGGCTTCCTGTATCAGGTTCCGGCCCAGCACTGGACCCCCTTTCTGTGGCTGACCCTGGCCACCGGGGTACTGATGGTGCTGATTGAGCTCTGGAGTCACTGTATCTGGCTACTGCAGCTACGCGGGCTGACGATTCTGTTCAAGCTGGGACTCTTGAGTGCCGCCGCCGTGTTGCCCGCGGAGGTCGATCCCTGGCTGTTGTTTACGGTGATTATGATCTCCGGGGTGATCTCGCATGCATCCAGTCGGCAGCGCTATTACTCGCCTTTCTATCGTCGTCTTATCACCCTCGATAACTGGCAATGGTGCTCGCATCGCTAACTCAGTCGGCAGCGCTTTACTCTCCTTTCTATCGTCGTCTTATCACCCTCGACAACTGGCAATGGCCGTCGCAGCGATAGCGATCTGCTGTCGCTGCGTTATCGCGTTTCATCAATGAAGGCAGTTGCGATGTATAACCGGTTAGTGGAACCGGGCTGGCGGTGTGCGCTGGCCGATCAGTTTGGGCTTGGGTACATGCAGCAGTTGCAACAGTTTCTGCAGCAGGAGCAGGCGCGCGATTCGATCTACCCGCCTGAGGCGGAGGTCTTTAATGCGCTTAATTTGACGCCGCTGGCGCGGGTCAAGGTGGTGATTCTGGGGCAGGATCCGTACCACGGTCCGGATCAGGCTCACGGGCTCAGCTTCTCGGTTAAACCGGGGGTGAAAATACCGCCATCACTGGCCAATATCTACAAAGAGCTGCAGCAGGATGTCGGTTTTCAACCGGTCGATCATGGCTGTCTGGCGCACTGGGCCGGGCAGGGGGTGTTGCTGCTCAACAGCGTGCTGACGGTACAGCAGGCCTGCCCCAATTCGCACCAGGGCAAAGGTTGGGAGCGCTTCACCGATCGTATTATTCATCTGCTCAACGAGCAGCAGGCGGGCATCGTGTTTATGCTCTGGGGCAGTTATGCTCAGAAAAAAGGCGCTTTTATCGATCCCGAGCGTCACTGTGTGCTACAGGCGCCGCACCCGTCGCCTTTGTCGGCTTATCGCGGATTTTTCGGCTGCGCTCATTTCTCCAAGGCCAATGCCTATCTGTGTGAACACGGCGAGACCGGGATCGATTGGCAGTTACCCCCGGCGCCTGCCTCACGTTTATCCGCAACAGGATCCCCCCAGCGGCCCCTGTTTTAACGGGCTGGTCATGCGCTACCCGGACCTTGCGCGCTGACGCGACGCCGGTGACCTACACATACCACAGAAGGATTGGATCAGATGGCCAAAGGTAGTCGTATCTACAAGGTTAAGTTTTTTATCAGTGATATGGATCGGCACTGCTATGAACAGCTTGATCTGACCGTGGCGCAGCACCCTTCGGAGTCGCTGGAGCGGTTGCTGGCACGGCTGCTGGCACTGGGGTTGGAGTATGAACCGGGGCTTAAATTTGGCGGCGGGGTATCGTCCGACGAAGCCCCGATCTGGTTGCGCAACGATTACAACGAGGTACAACACTGGATCGAGATCGGCCAGCCCGATATTGATCGGCTCAGTAAACTCAATAAGCGTCACCCCCGATTAACCCTCTATACCTATGGTGCTAACGCGCATCGCTGGTGGAATCAACACGGGGCTGCACTGTCGGCGTTGCAACGCCTGAAACTGGTGCAGCTCGATCATGAGGCGCTGGAACCGCTGGTGAAGGGGATCAAAGCCGGTTTTGAGCTGCAGCTCAATCGCCAGGATCATGCCCTGTATCTGGGGCTGAATGATCAGCAGGCGGAGATGAAGCTGGAGTGTTTGCAGCAGGGCTGGCAGCCGTGATCTGAGCACGCTGTCGCGTGCACAGGCGGTGCGCTAGCAGACGGCTAGCCCGGCGCAAAAACCGAGGCAGGTGTTAGCGCATAACTGTCGCAGCGGATCACCGAGTCGGCCAGCCAGTCACATTCGGGTAACATGCGCTGGGCGACATAGTTTGCCAAGGCGCGGGTGACGTCGGGTTGTGGTGCTTGCTCGGCCCCCGCCAGCAGCCGTGCCCAGGCGGCACCAAAAGCGGTTAAGCCGGTGAGGCGCATATACGCCTCGGCGACCGGCCCCGGTTCTTTGGTCGCGACCACCTGCTGGGTCGCTTGTTGCCAGCGCGATAGCGCCTTGCCCAGGACGTTGGCCATGTCCGCTTCGCTGGCCCGCTTAACGACCTCAATGGCCTGCAGCAGATCATCCTGAAACGCTTGGATACAGGCCCCATCGGCCATTTTCAGCAAGCGCCCGCACAGAGTCATCGCTTGAATGCCGTTGGATCCCTCATAGATGGTGGTGATCCGTGCATCACGGAAGATCTGCTCGACGCGAAATTCCTTGCAGTAGCCATAGCCGCCATGAATCTGGATCGCCAGGTCAGCAGCACGCACGCCTGCCTCGCTGCAGAATGCCTTGCACACGGGGGTCAGCAGGGCCACCAAGGGTGAGCCCGGGTCAAGCTGCAGCTCCACGGAGGTACGATAAAGCAGGGCTCGTGAGCCTTGGGTCAGTGCCTTCTGCATCAGTAACATGCGCTGCACATCCCCGTGGGCGCTGATTCGATCCGCTGCGGATTGGCCTCCCGGGGCTCGGCCCTGGCGCCGTTCGTGCGCATAGGCCCAGCTTCTCTGTGTCGCCACGTCGGCCAGTCCCACACCTTGGGCAGCCACATCCAGACGCTCCGCATTCATCATCGTGAACATACAGGCCAGACCCTCGCCCGGTTGGCCCAGCATCTCTGCCTCGGCGCCATCAAACAGCAGTTGACAGGTGGGAGAGGCATGCAGCCCCATCTTCTGTTCCAGACGCAGCACGGAGACCTGATTCGGGCGTCCATCGGCCCGCATTTTTGGGCAGATAAACAGGGACAGGCCCCGCACCCCAGGCGCGGCGCCTTCGACCCGCGCCAGTACCAGGTGGACAATATTCCCGGTGAGATTCTGCCCGCCGCCGGTGATAAAGATTTTTTCACCCTGCAAGCGCCAGGATCCATCCTCTGCTGCTTTGGCGGTTGTGCGCAGCAACCCCAGATCGGACCCCGCCACCGACTCCGTCATACACATGGTGGCGAGCCACTCGCCGGAAACCAGCGGGGGCAGATAGCGGGCACGCTGGCGTTCGTCGGCATGGGCGAAGAGTGCCCGCATCGCCCCTTGGCCCAAGCTTAATAGCATTTGGAAACTCACGCAGGCACCACTGAGCGCCTCCTGCAGGGCCGCGCCCAACACCTCGGGCAGCGCCTGTCCTCCGTACGCCTCGGGTGCCGTTAGGCCGCTCCAGCCCCCTCCGACATAGTTCTCGTAAGCATCGACGAAGCCATCGCTTAGCACCACGTCGCCGTCCTCAAGGCGCGCGGGATGGCTGTCGGCAAGCTGATCCAGGGGGGCAATCTCCCCATCAATCAGTCTTGCCGCCTGGTTAATCACCTCCTGGGCCAGGGCGTCATCCCAGCCGGGCAAACGCTCAGCATTGGCACCCTGTTTAAGGGTATAAAGCAGATCCTGCACGGGTGTTTTGTAATCGAGCATCGCGTCCCATCTCCAATATATCTGTAAACCATCAATACGGCGCTGGCCGTCTGTCGGGCGTTATGGCTCGATAATCAGCACATCCTGATCGTCTTGATTTGCCCGGTAGAGATGCTGGACCAGGGCTGCACGGCGCGCCAATACCGCGCGCTGGTTTAAGTAGCCTTTATCGGTAATCTCTCCCGCATCGACACTGGCGGGTTCCGCCATCAGACGCACGCGGGTAATACGCATGCTGCTGCCGCTGTTGGCGCGGTTGTATTGTTGCAGCCCGCTCAAGACGACCTCGATCACTTCCGGTCGGCAGATCAGTTCATCGAGTGAAGCCCCGGCCGCATCCGGGCACAGGCTACGGCAGCCGTCGAGACTGGCAAAGGCCAGCAGGCCCACCGTCTCTTCGTTGTGACCGGTCACGACCGCATCCTGAATCACCGCTGCGGCGGCGCAGACCGCGCCCATGCGCACCCTGCCCGCATGCACCCAGGTACCGGACATAAGCTTAAAATCCTCGCTCAGGCGGCCATCGAAGGAGAGCCCTCGCGCGGGATTTTCGGGGTCATAATAGCGTCCCGCATCCCCCATCTTATAGAAGCCTTGCTGATCGAAGGCTGCTGCCGTTTGTTCCGGCGCTTTCCAGTAGCCTGGGGTCACATTGGGTCCTTTGACGCGCAGCTCCATTTTTGCGTCAGTGGGCACCATCTTGATGCTGCAGCCCGGTATCGGCAGGCCGATCACATCGCTGCTGTCGGTGATAAAGTGCACCGACGCCACCAAGGGTGCTGTCTCGGTGGCGCCCCAGCCAGAGACGAAGGGGATCCGCTCACCCCGCGACACGACCGCCAGCGTTTCCAGCCGCTCCCATAAATGCTGCGGTAACGCCGCGCCCGCATAAAAGATCACCTTCAAGCGTGCGAAAAACGGCGTGCGCAAGGCCTCGTCCTGTTCAAGATGCGGCACCAGTGCATCAAACCCGGCGGGCACATTAAAGAACACCGTGGGTCTGATCTCCTTGATGTTGTTCAGGGTCCGTTGAATCAGGCTCGGAACCGGCTTGCCATCGTCGATATACAGGCTGCCGCCGTTAAACAGCGCCATATTGAAATTGTGGTTGGCGCCGAAGGTGTGACTCCAGGGCAGCCAATCCAAAATTACCGGAGGCTCCTGCCGTAAAAAGGGCCACACCTGGGTAATCGCCTGCTGATTGGAGCAGAGCATGCGCTGGGTATTGATAACACCCTTGGGGGTACCGGTAGATCCGGAGGTAAACAGGATCTTGGCGACCGTGTCGGGACCCACCTCGGCATAAGCATTGTTGACGGCCTGGGTCGGTTTGGCGTTTAGTAAGTCTGAAAAGGGGATCGTTCCAGCGAACGCGCCCCCATTGTTGCTGGCAACCAGATGCCGTCCTTGCAGATCAAGCGCGTCCAGCGCTTTGGCATAGAGTGCGGCGTCGGCTACGTAGATAAGGCCCGGATCCAGTACCTCGATAATCCGCTTGAGCTTGGCATGGTCCTGGGAAACCAGCGAGTACGCGGTGGATATGGAGGAGACGGGGATCCCGACCTGCAACGCCGCCAGCACCAATAAGGCGTGATCGATACTGTTATGGGACAGCAGCGCCAGCGGCGTGGTTTGATTCATGCCCAGATCCAGCAACGCCTGGGCTATTCGCTCAGCCTGTCGGGCGACCTCGGCGTAACTTTCACGCCGCCAGCCACCATCCGCCAGCCGCTCTCCCAGGAAGGTAGCGTCCGGCGTTTTGTCGGCCCAGTACCAGAGCTTTTCATTGCAGGATTGCGGATAAGGCTCAAGCGGTCTGGGAGAACTCAGTAAAATAGTACCGTCTTGATTGCGTTCCACATTAACCAAAGGCTCTGCCAGATGGACTGCGGCGTAAGGGTGCTTGTTCATTAACCCGACCTCTCTTTATAATCTTGTTTTTATTATTACTTGGCATGAAACACTCACCGTCAGCCTAGACGGCAACAGTCCTGACACGGGGGATACCCTCAGGAGATAATTGTTTTTATTGGTCAGGCGCATCCGGAGGTCGAAAAAAAAACAAGCGCTCAGGCCATTGAGTATCCAGCTTGAACGGGCCTCTCTCAATGGCCTAAAACAACGGATCAATTGGCAAAAGTGATAATTTTACAGAACAGCTTGAGCAGCAATTGCTGGCAGGGAGGGTGTTTCTTATGCAAGGAAAGTAGCCGCTTTAGACCATATGTGATCCCACAAGTCAGGCCTGGGCCCTGGCGCCATTGTTGAGTAGACCGTTAAGTTCGACGGACTCGAAACCAAGATTTAAGTCTGATTTTTGATAGCCCTATAGCGTTTTAGGGTTCGTCAACAGAAGCGAGGGAGTCTGAGAAATGAATCGGCGGTTTTTTACTGCGATCCACATCCAGCCTAAAGATGTCCGGTCTGCCATAGTGTCCGGCCACGTCTAATGATTTTCGTGCACGCTTGGCATCGCTAATATCGATGTCGGCATAGAGAACTGTTTTCTCCTCATATAAAGGTCCTGCTACGACGCCTCCGAAAGGTTTTACCACAACGGCACCTCCTGTGTTGATCCACTCGTCATCGCTAAACAGCTGCGCCTTACCTGGGAAGTCGTCAGGCACATCGCAGCCTTGAATAGCTGTTGCCGTACTCAGTACCCAGCACCCTCCTTCACGAGCGATATGATTCATCGAAGCTATCCAGGTTTCACCGTTGTCCCAGGTAGGGGCGATATAGATATCGATATCTTGAGCAAATAGAGCGAAACGCGCCAAAGGCATATAATTTTCCCAACAGATCAAACATCCAATACGCCCCACCGGGGTATCAACCACTCTTAGCCCAGAACCATCACCAGCCCCCCAAACCATTCGCTCTGGGTTTGTGGGCATCAATTTTCGGTGACGATTCAGAATAGTCCCGTCTGGGCCAATAATTACAACGGTATTGTAAAGCGTGGTGCCGCTATACCTCGCGTCCAGCTCATTAAGCCCCATCACCACGACAACGTTATATTTAATAGCCGCATCGCATAGCGGGTCCAGATCCCCCGCTTCGATATTGACGGCATTGGAAACCAGTCTTGCGTGTAATTGATTGCCGAGGCTCATGTCTGCACCGGGGCGTAGTCGCCATATCCATGTTGGGTAGCCAGGCAGGTTAGCCGTTCTTGTCACGGCGGTATAACCCTCTAAAAAGCAGCGGCCCGAACCGCAGTATTTTCCACTGGCTCTAAAGTAAAAACTACCGGACAATCAAGCCATCTATCAACCGCTCAGGGTGATCGCGAGTCGCGACCATCCGCTAATTAAGTATAATCATGATCTCTAATATTAAAAGTACGTTCCCGCTGGGTGTGCGCTATATGATGCTGTCAGCGCTTGGCTTTGCGCTGATGGCAACCTGCGTCAAATTGGTCAGTGCGGATGGCATCCCTGTGCTCGAAATTGTTGCAGCCAGAGCTATAGTATCGTTGCTGATTAGCTACTTAGACATTAAAAGGAAAAGAATATCGGTATGGGGAAATAACCAGCCGTTGCTGGTGGCACGAGGCTTGGTCGGTGCTCTCGCACTAGGGTGCGTCTATTTTGCAGTCACGACGTTACCCTTGGCAGAGGCGACCATACTGCAATACCTTCATCCGGTATTTACCGCTATCCTGGCGCTGCTTTTTCTCAAAGAGCGCATCCAGCAATCAACCATCATCTGTATTCTTTTCTGTATTGCCGGGCTGGCTGTCATGCTCAAACCTGACCTGATCTATGGACATGCCCCCGAGCTACCGGGGCTCAGTGTCGTTGCCGCATTAATCGGGGCCTTTGGCAGTGCGGTTGCTTATGTGATTGTGAGGCGCCTGAGTCAGAGCGAAGATAGCTCGGTGATTATTTTCTACTTTCCGATGATCGCGTTGCCAATATCGGTTGTTCTGCTGGGGGATAGCTTTGTGATGCCCGATAGCGACGCATTAATCCTGTTGCTACTGGTCGGAATTTTTACCCAGGTAGGTCAGGTCGGTCTCACTAAAGCCATGCAGATAGAGGTGGCAAGTAAAGCGACAGCCTACTCTTATGTACAGGTGCTTTTTTCAATCATACTGGGTTGGATCTGCTTTAATGAAATTCCATCCACGTGGACTTGGATTGGCGGCAGCCTGATCATGGTCGGGGCTTTAACCAATGTATACGGGAGTGCTAAATTGAAGACGTCTGCACCGCGTGATACAGCCTGAATTGCGTGCCACCGGGGAGCGGAAGCCCGCGCTGCAGCAGCAGAAGTGGGAGTACGGACGGCCAAGGCGAACGTCAATACCAGGGAGGTACTGTGCCGCGCTTGTCGTGAGGAGGGGCGAATTAAAACCGAGACCCGCCACACACCCGCCACACACACACCGACGGCATAGCGAAGTAGCAGCCGAAGTGCTGAAACCTGACCATGTCGCGCTGGGGTGAAACCGGACCATTTTGGACCGCGCCTCCTGAAGGTTACTCCTCCTTCTTTAAACAGACCTGGCCGGTGATCGGTGCCCCGATGAACACATTGCCTGCGACCGTCAGTGCCCCCCGTGCGTCCCGAAACTGGCGGGTTCCTCCGAGAATGATCAGTTGCTCATGGGAAATGCCATTCGCAGGATTTATCAGGCCAAAATCACTGAAGTACAGCCGTCCCGTCGACCTGCCCTTTGTATTCCGGGTTTGCACCATGGTCACGGCCGTAAAGAGCTGTTGATCGCTATCAGCATTCGCCGGATAGGCATGGGCTGTCTGGGCGGATACCGACCGTCCTGACATCACCTCATTGCCTAACATCCCTTCGATCGTGCCGACAAAGCAGCTATTGGGCAGTCCTAGCTCGGCTAAAAAGGTCACGTTCGGAAACCACTTAGGCCTGGTATTTAGCAAGGTTATCTCGCACATCGGGTCAGGGGTCAGGGTCAGAGTGCCTTGATAGGTGGAGCAGGTGAGGTTGCCGGCGAAACCAGCCGCCGGTAGGTTGAGTAGAGATACCAGTACAACAGGGGCCAACTTGTTAATTCTCATTGCGCATCATCCTCAGGGTAAACAGGTCTGTTTGCATAAGTTTCAGCAGAAACTACGTCGACTGAAATACGCCAACTAACACTGAAGTGTTACGTTTTTAGTTTTTACTACGAAGGCCGGCCCTGTGATCAGAAATCGCGCCCTTCACGTCCATGGAGCGGTGGGGGTTGTCCCCGCTTTGCAGAGCTAATATATAGTTTTCTACTGTAGTAAAAAACAGCGGGAACAGGGCGTGAATGACTGTTTTTTTTATACTTATGCATTTGATTACACGATTTATTAGCCGTACACCCAAGTTTGCTGGGGCGCAGCCAAAAAAAACAGCACCGGGGTGCTGTCAAAACGAGGAAACTGTACGCCTTGGGAAGGCACCGTTTAGTTGTACCAGGGGGGCTCAGCCGCCCTGTGATTTGATCTGTTGTGCCAATAACCGGCGTGGCCACCAGTCGGTTTGAGACAGCAGGGTGTTGAGGTGGGGGAGAGTCGTTTCGGCTGACGGCGCTGGCGTCGAACAGATATGCGGCAGGTTATGCCCGAGCAACACGCGACAGGCCTGATGGTAGTCGGCATAGCCCGGGGTAGATTGCTGTGGGAATTGCGCCTGAAGCGCCAGATGATGACTTTCGCTATAGGGAAATACCGGCAGCTGTGGGCACAGAAAAAACAGCACGCTGCTGGCATGGCTGTCGCTGTGGAGGCTGCCAAACAGCTGTTCTGAGGCCCGTTCAACCAGTTCAATGGCCAGCTGATGGCGGGCTTCGTGATCCAGTTGGTCCAGATCGTTCCAGCATTCTGTCAGGTGCAGGCGGATGAAACGATCCAGGTTCGACGCCAGGGTCTCAAAACCGATACTCAGGGGGGGCAGCTCCAGTGCTGTCCACAGGATCGACAGGTAGGTCTTATCCACCAGGGTACGGCCACCATTCTGCCACTGGTAGCGGGCTGCGTGCTCCATGCTGCCATAGAGCAGTTGCAACAAGCCGCGTTCGCTGCTGCGCAGGTCTTGTCCGGAAGCAAACGCGGGATGGGGTAGGTTCCAGCGCTCAATTAATTCGGCGCTGACGATGTCGATATTCTGGTTGATGATAGTCATCGTATTCCTCCTGAATCTTCTGGGGCTGTGCGATGGTTTCTACTATAGGGCGGTCAAAGGTGGGGGCTCTAGGGCCAGCCACGGGGAAGGCTTGGAACCACGTCTAGATAAAAGAGGTGTGTGCAGGGTTTATATGTAGCTTTTTCATTTTCTCTGGGTGGTAACCGATGTGTGGCTGCAGTGTGCGGTTCGGGTTGGCGTATTCATCCGCATAATTTTGGCCCTATTGCAGCGAGTCAACACTGACTATTGTTGGCTTCCATTCATGTTTTCGTCATCGCTGGGCAGGTCATAATGAATAAAAGTGTGAGTCCCTCTCTCCTGAGCCAAACGGCCTTGGTTGATAACGCGTCGGTGCAACCCTTTCCCGGCAGCCGCAAAGTGTATATCGAAGGCAGTCGAGCTGATATCCAAGTGCCGATGCGTGAGATCACCCTGGCTGATACCCCGCAGAGCTTTGGGCATAAGGATGGTGCCGAAAAAAACCAACCACTGCGGGTTTATGATACGTCGGGCCCCTACACCGACCCTGCTGTGACTATCGATGTGCGCAAAGGTCTGGCGCCGCTGCGTCAGGGCTGGATTCTAGAGCGTGGCGATACCGAGCAGTTGCAGGGACTTTCTTCTGAATTCGGGCGCCAGCGCGAGTCGTTGGACGAGCTGGAGTCGCTGCGTTTCAATCTGCAGCGCAAACCACGCCGGGCCAAAGCCGGAGCCAACGTCACCCAGTTGCACTACGCGCGTCAGGGGATTATCACTCCCGAGATGGAATATATCGCCATCCGTGAAAACATGAAGCTGTCCGAGGCGCTCGATAGCCCGGAGCAGTTCGTGCAGCACCCAGGGATGAGCTTCGGCGCTACTGTCTCCGGGGGGAGCGGCCCAAAAGAGCTCACTGCCGAGTTCGTACGCAGCGAAGTGGCGTGCGGCCGGGCCATCATTCCTATGAACATCAACCACCCGGAGCTGGAACCGATGATCATCGGGCGCAACTTCCTGGTCAAGATCAACGGCAATATTGGCAACTCGGCACTGGGTTCCTCGATCGAAGAGGAGGTCGCCAAGATGACCTGGGGCACCCGCTGGGGCTCGGACACCGTCATGGATCTCTCCACTGGCAAGAATATTCATGAGACCCGTGAATGGATCATCCGCAACAGCCATGTGCCGATCGGCACGGTGCCGATCTATCAGGCGCTGGAGAAGGTCAACGGCGTGGCCGAAGATCTGACCTGGGAGGTGTTCCGTGACACCCTGATCGAGCAGGCCGAGCAGGGCGTGGATTACTTCACCATCCACGCCGGGGTGTTGTTGCGTTATGTGCCGCTGACCGCCAAGCGGATGACCGGTATTGTCTCCCGTGGCGGCTCAATCATGGCCAAGTGGTGCCTGGCGCACCATCAAGAGAACTTCCTC
>JBALTG010000014.1:0-52189 GCA_036964625.1 Motiliproteus sp. | reverse complement strand
CTGGGCAAGAACCGCAGTCGAACAGCTGTACATCGCCAGCCAGCACAAGCCTGCTCAAAATTCAGTCTGGAAAAAGTGGCAAAAAAACCACTCCAGCTGACCTAGACCAGCCGATTACGCCCCGGTAGAGGGTCGGCTCCAGATATACAACAACCCAGCGAACACCGCTACGGCGACCGACAGATCAACCCACAAAGGCAGCTGCTTAAAAAACAACGTATAACTACCCATGATCATCATCATACCGCTGGCAAGATACTTGATTCGCAGCGGAATCATCCCGTATTGCTCCCAGCCTCTGATGAGAGGCCCAAATAAGCGCTGATTCAGCAACAACCGATGAAAGCGAGACGAACTACGAGAGAAACAGACCGCCGCCAAGAGCACAAACGGTGTGGTCGGCAGCAGCGGCAATACCACACCGACCACCGCCAACAGCAGACAACAGACACCTAAGCCAAAGAAGAGGGATCGACGCAGCATGCAGACCCTTGAAAATCTGATTTTTAAGCAACCTGTCGTTTAGACAAGCATCACCCCAAAGCCCGCATATTATCAATCTAGTGGGAAAATAGGCGCCATAGCTATTTTCCCATCGCCCCTAAAACCTGCCGCAGCTGCGTGTAACTGCTTTTTTTCAGTGACTCGCATGGGTCTTCGACGCATCCTTGCGTCCCCTATTAACCCGCTGGGTTAATTAACAACCATCGGCTAAAAAACCCAGACTAAACCCTTAGGGCCTTAGCCGCTAACGACTTGCGCGAGGCTGGTGACCCCGGGCATTCTCACCTGAACGCTGGCCATCACGATGACCTACCCTTGGGTTTTTTGGCTTTTTGGGACTGTGTGCGCGTTGATTCAGGCGCGACTCGGGGACATCATGAACCGGCTTAAAGCCCTCAATCAGCTTCCGGGTTAGCAGCACCTTGGTCAGCCGTTCGATATCAAATAGCTGTTTGGTTTCATCTTCGCTGACCAAAGAGACCGCCTGCCCTGTCGCGCCCGCTCGACCGGTTCGGCCGATACGATGGATATAATCTTCGGGCACATTGGGTAGTTCAAAGTTGACCACCTGCGGCAACTGATCGATATCCAACCCACGCGCCGCGATATCGGTCGCGACCAGCACCCGCACCTTGCCACTCTTAAATTCGGCCAACGCCTTAGTACGCGCGCCCTGGCTCTTGTTGCCATGGATCGCGGCGGCGTTAATCCCTTGCGCATCCAGCTGCTTGGTCAGCCGGTTAGCCCCGTGTTTAGTCCGGGTAAAGACCAGCACCTGTTGCCAGTCGTTATCCAGGATCAGTTTCGTCAATACTGCCGGCTTCTGATTTTTATCGACAGTGCAGATCCACTGCTCTACGGTCGTCGCGGTGGTATTGCGCGGACTCACCGAAATCTCGACCGGGTCATTCACCAGCCCCTTGGCAAGGGTACGAATCTCACCGGAGAAGGTGGCCGAAAACATCAGGTTCTGGCGCTTTTTAGGCAGCACTGCGAGAATTTTCTTAATGTCGTGAATAAAGCCCATATCCAGCATGCGATCGGCCTCGTCCAGAATCAACACCTCAAGCTGGTCAAAGCGAACCGCCCGCTGGTTGTATAGATCCAACAGCCGCCCCGGTGTCGCCACCAGAACATCGACACCCTGGCGCAACTTCATCATCTGCGGGTTAATCTTCACCCCGCCAAAAACCACGGTAGAGTTCAGCGGCAAATTTTTCCCGTACAGGGTAACGCTCTCACTGACCTGCGCCGCCAATTCGCGGGTCGGAGTCAGGACCAGCGCCCGAGCCTGGTTGGATTTCGCGCGCGGCCCTTTCGACAGCAACTCCAACAACGGCAGAGTAAAGCCTGCTGTTTTGCCGGTACCGGTCTGGGCGGCCGCCATCACATCCTTGCCGTCGAGAATGGCGGGGATCGCCTGGGCCTGAATCGGCGACGGCGTTTCATAGCCTTTTTCTGCAACAGCTTCAAGGATCGGGGCGGATAAGCCCAGGGAGGCAAAACTCATAAGATATTCTCTGGATACAACGTAGGACTGACAGGCGCTGGAAAGCGGGCGTGAAGAATACAGGAAGTTGGGGCCGGGTACTATATTGTTATTAACCTATGCCGAGGAGGTGTTATCGACTCGCGGGCGATAGTTGTAGCTATTAGCGCTAGCCAGCGTTTTTCTTCTCATGGCACAATGACGCACTGCTCAACGCTGGAGAGAAACACACGTGCTTAAACTGATACTGATCCTGGCCGCCATCGCGGTGCTTTTTTATGGCTATAAGCGGCTTAGCAACAACCCGCAGGTTGCAGCCGACAATGTTAAGCAAGGGACGGTCTTTCTCACCGCCAATGCGACCGAGGACGATGTAGAGACGACCCCTTCTGGCTTGCAATATAAAGTACTGGAACCGGGCAGCGGCAGCGAACACCCGGGGCCGAGTGACCGGGTCAAGGTGCATTATCACGGCACCCTGATCGACGGCACGGTATTCGACAGCTCGGTAAAACGCGGCGAACCGATCGACTTCGGCCTGAATCAAGTCATCTCTGGCTGGACAGAAGGCTTACAGACCATGGTCGTCGGCGAAAAAACCCGGTTATTCATCCCCAGTCAGCTGGGCTACGGCAACCGCTCAACAGGATCGATCCCTGCGGGCTCGGTGCTGATCTTCGATGTCGAACTACTCGCCATCAACCCCTAAAATCAACCCGCCCTGCCTCGAACGCGTAGATTACGCTTGAGAGGCAGAAGAACCCAGCGCAGAGCTCTAATCGAGAACAGGCGCAAGGGCCCCTTTGGCAAGCGACCCTGAGAAACCGAGGCCAGCGCTGCAGCGCGCTGGCTAAAAAAAGGGGGGCGATCGCCGAGCAGGGCAACGGCCTACGCCAGAGGCTCGTCAACGAGGCATCCATACGTAACCATGCACCACCCATACACCCATACACCCATACACCAATGCCGAAACAGGGGCTGAAGGAGAAAAATCTGGGCACGCTGAGGTTTATGAAACATCCGGGCTGATTGAAACAATCAACAAATTGTTACAAACAAATCAGCAGAGACCCTACAAAGCGGCGCCGCAACAACACAGACAACCAGACCAACCCTCTGAGAAGAATTTTTTACACGCGCAGCAGCAGACGAAGGCGCCAGGGTGCTGGTACAATCGGCCTATCTATTTACACCAGACTAGGGACAGTAATCATGAAACTATGCTCGCTCGCGGCAATTTTGGCACTCGGATTTACGATCCCTGCCTTTGCCTATGATCAGGATGATCTGCGCACACTGCAGCTCGATAAAAAATGTAACGGTTGCGATCTATCGGGGGCCAACTTGCGCGGAATATCGCTTCGCGGTGCCGAGCTACGCTGGACCAATCTGAGCAAAGCTAACCTTAACGGTGTCGACCTGAGCAACGCCGACCTGACAGGCAGCGATCTGAGCAGAGCACGACTCAGCCAGACCGATTTCACCAGCGCATCGCTGCAAGGCGTTCAGTTTAATGGCGCCGATCTGAGCAGCGCTGAATTTCAAACTGCGGATCTGCGCTGGAGCCTTATGGAACATCTTGACATCGACACCGATCCACAGACGCTAAACATGATGACGGCTCAGATGGAGGGGGCGAAATTTCGCAACGACCGTCGCTGCCGCAGCTTCCCAGGCAGAATGAACGTGAGCTGCATCCCGGATTTTCGCTAATCAACATAAAATCGAAGCAGCTGGCCTTAAACAGACTGATTATCCGTCGTTGCGCTCTATAGCCTTGGAGGCTATAGAGCAAAATCCTTGAGCCGGAACATCCAGCGCGCTATTAAACTTGCTGGATAGATTCTGAAACGCGATCAGGCCAGTTAACTCCACCACCTCATCATCACTAAAATACATCTTCAGTTCGGCCATAAGCGCGGGGGTGACCTCTCTATCGCTATAGGTGATCGCCTCGGTGTACGCCAATACCCTGCGCTCAATCGGATCGAAGATGTCGCTCTGCTGCCAGCCCGACAAAGCCTCTACCTTTTCCTGTGTCCCCGCACGCCGGATCAACGTTGCTGCGTTAATATCGACACAAAAAGCACAGTGATTGATCTGTGAAACCCGCACTGTAACCAGCGAACGGATCACCGGACTCAGCGGTGAGCCGTTCCGATCCAGCACCCCGTACAGCAGCGCCACGGCAGCGAAGAGTTTCGGCACCCGTGCCCACAGCAAGCCCGGTTTTAACACCGAACCATAGCGCCGCCTCTGGCTCCAGAAAAACGGCCTGAGCCAGAGCGGATATCGATTCAGAGGCTTGTCGTCTATATGCATCAGGACTAATCCACCGTTAGATTTAGCTCAGATATCTGATCAACCAACTCATTAAGGTCGCTGACCACAAGATCGGGCTCAATCCCCCAGGGATCGAACTGGGCCGACTCCTGGCGGCGAACCCAGGCGGCGCGAATACCCGCGTGTTTGGCGCCAATAACATCAAACGGGTTGCTGGAAATTAGCCAGGTCTGTTGCAACTCGGTACCCAAACGGGTGCTCAAATGGTGATACAACCGGGGATCCGGCTTAAAGGTCTGCAACTCATCAACACTCACAACCTGCTGTAACAGCGACAACACCTCGGCATTGGCAAGGATCTGACGCACATGCGCGGCCGTTCCGTTGGAGAAAGCGGCGGTTGCACAGCCGGTTTTCTGGAGTCGCTGCAACGCCGGAACAACATCGGCAAAGGGCGCCAGCTGCTCATACCCGGCCATCAACCGCTGTCGCTGCGGATCGTCCAACTCAACCCCGCTGGCCACCAGCGCATAGGACAGCGCCTGCTCGGTACAAACCGTAAAGTTCTGCCAAGCCCCCATCAACCCGCGTCTGAAGGTGTATTCCAGTTGTTTTTCTCGCCATACCCGAGCCACCGTCGGGGCACAATCTGGTCCCAGCACTTGCTCGAGCAGGTGGACCATCTGCAACGGATCGACCAATGTACCAAATACATCAAAACCAAAACCTACTGATTTCATGCCGAGCGCCTCATTAAGTACTTATACAACAGGATAAGCCTGAACCCCATAAACGACAAAGCACGCCAGATGCGTGCTTTGGTATTAGCGTCGACGCAGAGACTCAGGAGAAAAAACGCGCCAACTGCTCCCGATCAAGCAACTCACTGGACTGCCCCTTCATCACCTTGATCAACTCTTTCTTAGCCATTTTCACCGGCATCCCCCCTTCGCTCAACAACCGCAGCAAACGCTCGAACAGGCTGCGCCGCTGACTGCCAACCCCTTCGCTGGCACGACGATCATTGAAGGCCTCGGTCAACAGACTGCCACAGCTACACAGGCACTCCATTTCAACCCTTGGCTTTAAGTAGTCAACTGCCTCTTTTAAACCACCACCCTGCGGAGGTGTCGTCTCGGCAACCAGTTGCTCAAGATTCACATATTCTTTACTACAGCTTTCACACTGCTTGGGAAAAGCGCTGTCGGAAAGCGCCTGAAGCCCATCAAAGACTTCGGTTAATGTTGCTAATGCCTGCATGCCGGATCCCTCTAACATTTTTTCAGACCATAACCTAATCGGACGCTTGAACCAAGAGTCGATCACTACTCCGCTGTAATTTAGAAAGAGAGCCGACCCGGTCTGATATTACAGTAGCGACAAACCACGCTGCAGGTCCGTTTGAATATCAGCCAGCGCTTCCAGCCCTACCGACACCCGAATCAGATTATCCTTGATTCCTGCCTGCTGGCGCTCTTCGGGACTTAAGCGGCCATGAGTGGTCGTAGCCGGATGGGTAATGGTCGTTTTAACATCTCCGAGATTACCGGTGATGGATATCATTCGGGTGCCATCGATCAGCGTCCAGGCTTGCGCCTGACCACCCTTGACTTCAAATGCCACGACCGCACCAAACGCACGCTGCTGGCGTGCTGCGAGCAGATGCTGAGGATGACTGGGCAGACCGCTGTAATAGACTCGCTCCACCTGTGGCTGCAGCTCTAGCCAGTTCGCTAACTGCAGTGCACGTTCGCTCTGCGCCAGCATCCGCAATTCGAGTGTCTCCAAGCCTTTAATAAAGACCCATGCATTAAAAGGACTCAGGCAGGTACCGCCAGTACGGACAAAACCATACACCTCCTCCATCAGCGCATCGGAACCGACCACGACCCCCCCGATACAACGCCCCTGGCCGTCTAAAAACTTGGTCGCCGAATGGATCACGATGTCGGCACCCATCGCCAAAGGCAGCTGCAATGCAGGGGTACAGAAACAGTTATCAACGGCCAGCCAGGCACCTGCAGCATGCGCAACCTGCGCGATAGCGGCAATATCGGCGATCTCTGCCAATGGGTTGGACGGGGTCTCAAGGAAGAACAGCTTGGTACTGGGTTCGACCGCACGCTGCCAGGCGTCAATATCGGAGGGATCAACATAGCTGGTACGGATACCCGCCTTGCTAAAGTATTTGTTGAAAAGCGATACCGTTGAGCCAAAGACACTGTAGGAGCAGACAATATGGTCGCCTTGACTTAACAACCCCAATCCCAGGCTCAGAATCGCTGCCATACCCGATGAGGTCGCAACAGCCCGCTCGCCACCCTCCATCGCCGCAATCCGCTGTTCAAAAATACGCACCGTCGGATTAGTAAAACGAGAATAGATATTACCGGGCTCATCGCCACCGAAGCGGGCTGCCGCTTGCGCGGCACTATTGAAGACGAAGCTTGAGGTTGGGAAAATAGGCTCGCTATGCTCGCCTTCGCTGGTACGGGTATGGCCACCGCGGATAGCCAAAGTCGCCAAATCGACATCGCGAAGATCAGAATCCAGGCGTGACGCTGGCCCTTGTGTTTTAGCGCTCATGATCTAATTCTCTGGGCTTACATCTTATGGTGCAGACTATTTGCTTCGGTGCTATCGGTAGAACCGCCACCACTTTGGGCTGCATCATTACGCGCAGCGTCGAGATCATCCAGATAGGCCTGATCGATATCTCCAGTGACATACTCGCCATTGAAGACGGAACAATCAAAGTGCTTAACCGGCGAACTGCCCCACTGGGTCGATTCGATCAGATCTTGCAGATCCTGGTATACGATCCAATCTGCACCTATCAACTCGCCGACCTCATCATCGGTGCGTCCGTGAGCGATCAATTCGGAGACAGAAGGCATATCGATGCCATAAACATTAGGGAAACGTACTGCCGGGGCGGCGGAAGCAAAATACACTTTATTGGCGCCCATATCCCGGGCCATTTCTACAATTTTTCGCGACGTAGTGCCACGAACAATAGAATCATCGACCAGCAGCACATTCTTACCCTTAAATTCGAGCTCAATCGGGTTAAGCTTCTGACGGACGGTTTTTTCACGCAGCTCCTGTCCGGGCATGATAAAGGTTCGGCCAATATAACGATTCTTGATAAAACCTTCCCTGAATTTGACCCCTAGCCGCCCGGCCATCTCCATTGCAGCGGTGCGACTGGTATCCGGAATAGGAATAACTACGTCGATGTCATGTTCAGGATGCACGCGGAGAATTTTCTCTGCCAGCAGCTCGCCTTGGCGAAGGCGTGCCTTATACACCGAGATACCATCAATAATGGAGTCCGGACGTGCTAGATAGACAAACTCGAACAGACAGGGGCTAAGATCTGAATGCTCTGAGCACTGCCGCGTATGCACCTCCCCCTCCTGAGAGATATAGATCGCCTCCCCCGGTTGCAGGTCGCGGACTCTCTTAAAACCACAGGAATCCAGCGCAACACTCTCAGAAGCAACCATATATTCAGGGCCCTGAGGGGTATCTCGCTTGCCGTACACGACCGGACGAATCCCCATAGGATCACGGAAGGCGACAATGCCGTAGCCGGTAATCATACTCACCGCCGCATAACCACCGCGACAACGGCGATGCACCTGCTCAACCGCAGTAAAGATATCTTCCGCGCAGGGAGTCAACTTCCCTAGCCGCTGCAACTCATGCGCAAAGACATTGAGCAAGACTTCGGAATCAGAGTTGGTGTTGATATGACGCAGATCGGTGCGGAAAACATCCTCTGCCAACTCCGCAGAGTTAGTCAGGCTGCCGTTATGCGCGAGTGCAATACCATAGGGTGAGTTGACATAAAACGGCTGTGCTTCCGCTGAACTGGCACTTCCAGCGGTCGGATAGCGCACATGGGCGATGCCCATGTTACCGCGCAGATCGCGCATATGCCGGGTTCGAAAAACCTCGCTGGCAAGGCCATTATCCTTACGCAGGTGAAAACGGCTGCCTTCACAGGTAACCATGCCTGCAGCGTCCTGGCCTCGGTGCTGTAAGACAGTTAATGCGTCAAACAAAGCCTGGTTGACGTGATTTTTGGCAACGATACCAACAATGCCGCACATGCGGAGCACCTCATAGACTACTGATAAAAAGAAAGCCTGGCAGCACAAACTAGCCACTACCACTTCACTGCTACCCCGAAGGTAGACGTATTATATGCTTATTCAGCACCGACGTTCATAATCAGCTGAGAGGCTTCACCCGCAACCTGACGGGTCCAACCTTCCATCATCTGAAAATGAGGGATCAGAGTGGATTCAGCCCACCAACGGTCCTGCTTGACGGGACTCATGGCCAATAGCGCCACCGCAACGACTACCAGAATACAGCCCCTGGCGATACCAAAAACCATCCCCAGAATCCGATCTGTGCTACTCAACCCCGTGGCTCGAACAAGCATTCCGATCAGGTTGTTTATCAACGCGCCCGCAAACAACACCACAACAAACAGCAGAATAAACGCGGCCACAACCCGGGCAGAGGGCGTGTCTATATAGGCGCCCAACACAGCACTCAGCGGATCGGTAAACAACCGAGCGATCACAAATGCTGCGACCCAGATAACCAGAGACAATGCTTCTTTGACGAAACCTCGTTTAAGGCTCAATAACGCAGAAACAGAGATCAGGGCAACAACAGTCCAATCAGCCCAATTCATCAGCACCCTCCCCCGAAAAACATACTCGTGATTTTAAAGCCGCGTATTCTAGCAGAGCCAGCACCCGATCCCAATCGTGTTCACTCAGGGTCGAAACCTTAATACCAAACCGTCTAGTTTAAACTCGCGTTTCAACGTCCGCTTGAGATTATCAATAATCGATTTCTGTAGATCCGGCCCCACAAACACCCTGCTCAGCTCTCCTTTATCACGAATATACGCTTGGTATCCGCGTTTGAGCAAACGCTGCTGCAGAACCTCGGCATTGGCCCGTTCTTTGAAACTGGCTAGCTGCAACGTCCACCCGGTGGGTACACCCTGCTGATCCAGGACCGGAACGTCCTTACCCATCGTGGATTTCGTGACGGCCATAGGCTTACGAGGGGGATTAGCCGGAGGCGCCAGCTTGGACGGCTCGGGCAACGTCTCGGGTGGCGGGCGCAGCGATCGCTCAGGTGTCGGCAGAGGATCTGCCAGCTCGGTAGTCTCTAGGTGAGGTTGATATTGTGGCTGGTAATGGGTAATTCCAGGAGCCGCTGGAGCCGCTGGAAGCACGGCTTGCAAGCGCCCCTGGCGCGCCCCGTCGCCATCGAGCAGCATCGGCAAGAAGATGGCAGATAGCGCCAGCAATACCAGCAAGCCCAGCAACCGCTCTTTAGATTGCAGTGTCACCCCTGCCCTCCTGAAGCGGCAGCAACACATCCGCCACGGTATAAAATGAACCCACTACCAAAATTCGGTCACCCTCCTGACTCTGCGCCAAAGCCGCCTGACAGGCAGCCCAAGGGGTAGAGTAAGACGCGCCACACGCCCCTGCGGGAAGCGCAGCGATCAGTTGCTCGGCGCGGCAACCTCGAGGCACGGACAGATCGGCGCATAGCCAATGATCCACCGCGGGCGCAAGAGATGCCAATGTCAACGCGCGATCCTTATCCTGCAACATCCCCAACACACACCAGGTCTTACCGCCGATAGACGGCAAGCAACGCGCCAGATAAGCAGCAGCATGGGGATTATGGGCGACATCCAACACCAATTCTCGTCCATCCCGCTCAATCCGCTGGCGCCTACCGGTCAATCTGGCACCCTCCAATCCTCGCCGAATACTGGTCTTGCTGACAGAGAGTGGCAGCAGTGAAATAACCTGTAACGCCGTGGCGGCATTCTCAAAGGGCAGCTCAGGGACAGGCAATCGCTGATACCGTAACGCGTGCCCTTGGCTTGTTTGTCCGACCCAACTCCAGGATTCAGCGTTAGTATCGGACTCAGTCTCAGGCTCTGGACCAAAGTTCTGCCCCCAGTGATACAGCGGGCAACTCAGCGCTTGAACCCGCGCCATAACGCTAGCAGGCATATCCTCCTCGCCGTAAACCAGCGGTGTTGCACTGCGCAGAATTCCTGCTTTCTCAAAACCCACCGCATCACGGTTATCGCCGAGCCAATCCTGGTGATCCAGTGCAATAGTGGTGATAACACTGATATCGGGATCGATGATATTCACCGCATCAAGCCTGCCGCCGAGACCCACTTCCAACAACAACAGGTCCGGCTGCCACTGGCGAAACAGCCAGAGCGCTGCGAGGGTACCAAACTCGAAATAGGTCAGGCTTGCCCCAACCTGTTGCCGAGCCTGCTCCACAGCAGCAAAGGCATCACACAGCTGCTGATCGCTGGCGGTTTCGCCATCAAGACAGACCCGCTCGTTATAGCGCAGAAAATGCGGCGAACTGTAGGTAGCAACCCGGTACCCCTGTTGCCGCATAATCTGGCTGATATAGGCCTGGGTAGAGCCTTTGCCATTGGTCCCCGCAAGGGTAACCACAGGGCAGCCCCAGCCTTGCGTAAGCTGCATAAACTCTGCAACCAGGCTAACACGGGCCAAGCCCAGTTCAATCTCGGCGGGATGCCCCGCCTCGATAAAACTCAGCCATTGCGCTAAAGACTCGGACTCTGGTGTCGACATAATGCAGTTAGTCTTCTACAACGATTGCCGGCTGCTGCGTTAGCTTGGCCAGAATTGACGCCAGTTTCGTCCGCATCTGGTCGCGCTCGATAATCATATCGATAGCGCCGTGTTCAAGCAGAAATTCACTGCGCTGAAACCCTTCAGGCAATTTTTCGCGAACCGTCTGTTCGATTACACGGGGACCGGCAAAACCGATCAGTGCGTTAGGCTCGGCCACATTGAGATCACCCAGCATCGCCAGGCTGGCAGAGACACCACCAAACACCGGATCGGTCAACACGGAAATATAGGGTATACCCTCCGCCTTGAGTTTCTCCAGTGCGGCACTGGTCTTCGCCATCTGCATCAGCGAGAACAGCGCCTCTTGCATCCGTGCGCCACCACTGGCCGCAAAACACACCAGCGGAATACGCTGCTCAAGACAGACATTAACCGCCCGCACAAAACGCTCTCCGACCACTGCGCCCATGGATCCCCCCATAAACGAAAATTCAAACGCAACCGCGACCAGCTCCAGCCCGTGCAACTGGCCTTTCATTGCGACTAGCGCATCTTTTTCGCCGGTTGCCTTTTGCGCCGCGAGCAAGCGGTCTTTATACCTTTTAGAGTCTTTAAACTTCAGCCTATCTACCGGCTCAATATCAGCGCCGATCTCGACCTGAGCACCTTCATCCAGAAACCATTCCAACCGCTGACGGGCATTCAGACGCATATGGTGCTTGCACTTAGGGCAAACGTTAAGATTCTTGTCCAGCTCGGGGCGATACAGTACCGCCGCACACTTAGGGCACTTCTTCCACAGACCTTCTGGAATATCGCTCTTCTTTCTAAACTCGGCACGGCCAAGAGAGGGAACGATTTTTTCTAACCAGTTACTCATATCGGATTATCCACTGTTATCGACTGTCTATCGATCACGGCTAAACGCAGCCGCTTAAATACTGTCCATGGCAGAACGCATCGAGGCTATAATCTCGGCGACCGCTGCCGGAATCTGCTCCGGCTGGTGCTGTAATTCGGCTATTTTGTTGACCAGCACACTACCCACAATCACGCCGTCAGACACGCGTGACACGGCGGCGGCCGATGCGCTATCACGAATGCCGAAACCAACCCCCACAGGAAGATTTGTGTATTGGCGAATGTTGTTCACGTTCGCCTCTACGGCAGCCACATCCAGCTCAGCAGACCCAGTCACCCCTTTCACGGAGACATAATAAACGTAGCCGCTGCTGGATTGACAAATCCGCTTGATGCGCTCGCTGGTCGTGGTCGGGGACACCAGGAAAATAGCATCAAGCTGATGCCGACGCAGGCCTTCACAAAAATCAGTGGCCTCTTCCGGTGGCAGGTCTACCGTTAACACCCCATCGATACCGGACTGCGCCGCCTGCTCTAAGAAGCTATCGTAGCCGATCGCTTCTATGGGGTTTAGATATCCCATCAACACCACCGGCGTAACCGCATCTCGCTGACGAAACTCTCTGACCATCGCCAGCGCATCAACCAACCGGGTACCGTGGCTCAGCGCACGCTCACAGGCCAGCTGAATCACCGGACCATCAGCCATCGGGTCAGAGAACGGGATACCCAGCTCGACTATATCTGCACCGGCATCAACCAGCGCATGCATCAACCCGACAGTGACGCCAGGAACAGGATCGCCCGCAGTGATATAAGGGATCAATGCCTTGCGACCCTTATCCTTCAATCCTTGCAAGCACGCTTGGATACGACTCATTAAAACCTCAATCTATTTACGTTAGCGCACCAGCGCTAGACTTCAATGCCATCAATCTCTGCCACGGTATGGATATCTTTATCCCCCCGACCCGACAGATTAACAAGCAAAATCTGATCTTTACCCATGCCCGGAGCCATCTTAATCGCTTGAGCAATCGCATGACTCGACTCCAGCGCGGGCATAATCCCTTCAACCTGGGTCAGGGTTCGGAACGCAGCAAGGGCCTCGTCATCATTAATAGCGACATACTCGGCGCGCCCAGTATCTTTCAACCAGGCATGCTCAGGCCCCACACCCGGGTAATCAAGACCCGCTGAGACAGAGTGGGTGGCTGCAATCTGGCCGGCCTCATCTTCCATCAAGTAGGTACGATTACCATGCAGGACACCAGGACGACCCGCACATAAAGGCGCCGCATGCTGTCCGGTTTCAACGCCGTGACCACCGGCTTCAACACCAACCATGCGCACTTCAGTATCTGGAATAAAGGGATGAAAAAGACCTATCGCATTGGAACCACCACCGACACAGGCGATTAACACATCGGGCATCTTGCCGGTCTGGGCTAAACACTGCTCACGCGCTTCACGACCGATTACACATTGAAAATCGCGTACCATTTTCGGGTACGGATGTGGCCCTGCGGCAGTGCCAATGATATAGAACGTCGTATCGATATTGGTGACCCAGTCTCGCATCGCTTCGTTCAACGCATCTTTCAGCGTTTTGGTACCGGATTCGACTGGCACCACCTTGGCCCCGAGCAGTTTCATTCGATACACATTGACTGTCTGCCGGCGAATATCCTCAGAGCCCATGTAGACCACGCACTCCAACCCCAGCCGCGCAGCGACTGTCGCTGTCGCCACACCGTGCTGACCGGCCCCGGTCTCGGCAATCACCCGAGGCTTACCCATATGCTTGGCCAGCAGCGCCTGACCAATGGTGTTATTGACCTTATGCGCACCGGTATGATTCAGATCTTCACGTTTGAGATAAATCTGGGCGCCGCCCAGCTCTCGACTCAAGCGCTCAGCATGATAAAGTGGCGATGGCCGCCCCACATAATGGGTCAGATCCTTATCAAACGCCTGCTGAAACTCGTCGGTTTTACTGAGTCGCTCATAAAGTTCGGTGAGCTCCTCTAACGCACTCATCAGCGTTTCAGATGCAAACCGCCCCCCATAAGGCCCAAAATGCCCCAGCGCATCGGGCAACTGCATCAACTGCTGGGTATCAATATCTGTCGGCACGTGCCACCTCATCTATAAATCGTTGTACTAAATCAATATCCTTGATGCCCTTAGCGGCTTCAACTCCGCCGCTGACATCAACAGCATAAGGCCTCACCTGAGTAACGGCCTGAGCCACATTCGCAATCGTCAACCCACCCGCCAGAATCAGCGGTAGAGACAGATCTGCATCCAGCAGCTTCCAGTCGAACGTTTCTCCGGTACCGCCAGGAACACCCGGCTTGTAGGCATCGCACAACAGCCCGCGAGCATCAGCGTAATGTTCAGCCTGCTGTCGCAGATTCAACCCGGGTCGCACCCGAAGCGCCTTGATATACGGCCTGCCAAATTGACGGCAAAAATCGGCGTCTTCATCGCCATGAAACTGCAGCAGACCGATCGGTAACTGTTGCAAAATATGTTTTATGCGCGACGTTTGCTCATCGACAAATAGCGCGGTCACCGTTACAAATGCGGGCAAGGCCGCACAGATCGATACGGCCTGCTCGATAGAGACCGCACGCGGGCTGGACGGATAAAACACCAGGCCGATACTATCGGCTCCCGCCTGCGCTACCCGACACGCATCCTCAGCCTGAGTCAGACCACACACTTTGATCCGAGTCCTCACTGTCCGCCACCCCAATTGCAAAGCGGAAATAGTACCAGAACACGGTAGGGTTGGTTAGCCGAACTGAGGTAAAAATAACGGCCCGAGCTCGGATTCTGGCAACCCATGCTCAGCAGGGTACTTAACATCAACAAAGTACAGGCCAAAAGGGGGCGCTGTCACGCCACCCTGACGCCGATCACGCGCATCCAGAACTTGCCTTGCCCACTCCGGCTCCGCCTCTCCCGCACCAATCTTCATCAATACACCGGCAAAATTACGAATCATGTGATGCAAAAACGCATTGGCACTGACATCCAGGACGATCAGATTTCCGATTCGACGGACCTCAAACCGCCTGACCTCCCGAACCGGACTATGCGACTGACAACCCACTGCACGGTAAGAGCTAAAATCATGCCTTCCGAGGAGAAAATTAGCGGCCTGCTGCATCCGCTTTTCATCCAGCGGCTGATACGCCCAGGTCAACTGGCGATTTAGCAGCGCAGGCTTGACCGGCGCACTATAGATAACATAACGATAACGCCGTTCCAACGCCGAGAAACGCGCATGAAAGCGATCCGAAACAGGCTTGGCCCAACGGATATTGATATCGTAGGGCATATTAGTATTGGTACCCAGAACCCAGGCACGCTCACTGCGAACCGCATGCGTATCAACGTGAATTATCTGATGACAGCCATGTACGCCAGCATCGGTCCTACCCGCGCAGATCACTTTGACCGGCTCATTGGCTACGACCGACAGGCCCGACTCAACACACTCTTGAACGCTGGCCACATCGCCCGGCTGGATCGCCCAGCCCCGGTATGCGCTACCATCATACTCAACACACAAGGCATAACGAAAAAGAGGCGGCACAGCCGCCTCTTGAGATACTGCGTCACTCATTAGCTATTCAAACTTTCCAGCAACTTCTCGGCTTCAGCCACCTGCTCAGACGACCCCTCAGCGACCACCTCGCGAAGAATATCCCGAGCCCCCTCGTAATCGTCCATATCGATATAAGCCCGGGCTAAATCTATTTTAGTCCCCACCTCATCGGCCTCATCGAGATAGTTGACCTCCTCATCATCGAGATCGGTCTCCTGCAACGCCAAGGCATTATCTTCAGACACCAGCATCTGCTCAAGCTCAGCCTCTAGCTCGGCATTATCCGCCTGGTCCAGCTCATCCTCCAGAGACAGGGAGGATCTCTTTTGCACGTCCGTCCCGAGATCCAACTCAAACTTCTGCGGCAGGTCATCAAGCCCACCGTCAACGTCATCATCCAGATTCAGACCCGCCAGCTCGGCGCTCGTCAACAGCTCAGCATCCAGCTCAAACTCCAGCGACTCTTTCTCGGCGGTATCGAACGCCAACACCTGTCCTGGAAGCTCACCTACCTCCAGATCGCCAAGCTGCATCTCCCCTCTGGTGGACGCAGACGGCGCTTCATCCTCAGCCAAGTCCTCGATCGCCTCAAACTCGATATCGATCCCCTCATCGATCCCCGCATCAATCCCTGACGCATCCGACTCAAGCTCAATCCCCTGGCTCTCAGCCTTGCCCAACAGAGCACCAAGAGCCTCATCATCTGGGATATCATCGTCATCGACAGCCAACGCCACCCGCTCTATCCCTGTAGACGCGGCGTGCTTATCATGATCCTCGAGCAGCTGCTCGAGTGTCTCATCCATGCTCTCTTCGCCCTCCAACAGCAGGTCCTGCGAGCCCTGCTCTACCAGAAGATCGTCCAGCTCAGAGCCAAACTCATCGTCGAGCACTACCTGTGATGCTTCCGCCCTATCCGTATCAACCGCCGCATCAAAACCCTCAGAGCCCAAGCCGACTGCGCCCTGCTCTGATTCTGACTCGCCCTCAGCAAACTCGCTTTCAGCCAGCAACGCATCCAGATCACCATCAAACTCAAGATCGCTATCCGCCTCAAGCTCTGCAAGCTCGCTGTCAGCCACATCTGCTTCGGCATTTAACTCATCCGTTTCGGATCCCTCAAGGTCGCTCTCAGCCAGCAGCGCATCCAGATCACCATCAAATTCAAGATCGGTATCCGCTTCAAAATCTGCAAGCTCGCTGTCAGCCGCAGCTGTTTCGGCATTTAACTCATCCGCTTCGGGTCCCTCAAGGTCGTTCTCAGCCAGCAGCGCATCCAGATCACCATCAAATCCAAGATCGGTATCCGTTTCAAGATTTGCAAGCTCGCTGCCAGCCGCATTGGTTTCGGCGTTTAACCCACCCGTCTCTGATCCCTCAAGGTCGCTCCCAGCCAGCAGCGCATCAAGATCCGCACCCAGGTCAGCATCCGCCTCGATAGCCGCCGTATCCACGCTCTCCTCGTCGAACCCTGTCGACAGATCAAACTCATCATCATCAAGCAGAGAGTTAGAAAAAGCAGCCATCTCTGGATCATCAATCACCGGCTCGTCCAGCTTGAGATCCATATCAAGATCATCACCCAGCGCGCTGTCCAGCTCGTCATCGGAAATTGAATCGAATTCATCATCGAGGCCGTGACTCTCGGTCGAGGTATTAAAAGGATCCTCGGAATTCTCTTCGACAAAAGCATCCGCCAGCGCCGCATCGCCAACCTCATCCGCCACGACCGCAGCAGCACTTGACGGCTCCTCGGTCGCAGCCGGCTCTTCAACAACCAGATCGCGCCTATCTAGAAACTCCAGCGCCTCGTCAACCTCTCGATCTTCCTTACGTTTGCGCATAAATAGGAACAGCCCTGCCAGCAAGGCAAGCACCCCCGCAGCCGCGCCGGCAATCCACGCAATGCCTGAACCTTGCTCCGCAGCAGCTTCTTCCTGCTGCTTAGCTAACTGCTGCTGCAACCCGGCCAACTGCTGATCTTTAAGCTCAATCAACTGTTGCATAGAGCCCATCTGCTCGGTCAGCTGTTCAAGCTGACCCGACATCTCTACATTGTCGCGTTCAACCTTATTCAACCCCTCAAGGGTTACCACCAGCTGCTCCTCCAGCTCTTCATTCTGGGCTGCAATCTCTGCCGCCCGTGGCGAGGCTTGAGCATCTACTGCGGATATTTCAGTGGAAACTGTGCCGTCCTTAATCGGGCTAACTGCGGTCTCTTCCGCCACTTTACTGACAATTCTTAGCTGATCATCTTCAACAGCAGCGGCACTACCTGCTTCGATCTCTGTTTTGGTTGCATCCAGCTTGGCAGCTTTAGTCGAAGCACCCGCATCAGGCATGTCCTTCCACGAACTGTTTTGACGCCTAACCTCTTGCAAGGACTCCTGAGTATTGAAATCCTGTATCTGTTCTTTGCTGGGGATTTCCAGCACAACGCCTGATTTTAGTCGGTTAATATTGTTTTTAATAAAAGCATCGGGATTAGCGCGCAAAATTGCCAGCATCATCTGCTGCGGTGAAACACTTTTATCCGGACGCGTTTTAAGCGCAATCCCCCATAATGTATCCTCTTTGGTCACACTATGCTGGCTCGAGCCAGCTGCGACCCCGAGCACGGCTGCCGAGGACTTTGAACGGCTGGCTGTCTTACCCGGCCGCTTACTCGGAACAGACGCAGCCAACTGAGCAACCGGAGCCACGGGCTGACGCTGAGGAGTAAGATCTCTCGTCGTAAATACCGGAGGATCCAGGAGCACGGTGTACTCACGAACCAAGCGACCGCTGGGCCAGTTCACTTCTATTAGAAAATTTAGAAAGGGCTCACGAATCGGCGAACGAGTGGTCAGAATAACTTTACCTCGACCGCCTTTAATATCGAGCTTGAATCGAATATCAGACAAGATCGGAGAAGGCCTGACACCCGCCAGATAGAAATCGTCGGTATTCGCAAGACTGGTAATGACCTGAGAAGCATTCAAGTCACGTAACTGAAGAAGATCTATCTCTGCCTCTAGCGGTTCATTCAACGCCGAGGTGACCGTCACCTCACCCAGCCCCAAAGCATGGGCTTGCATCGCACCTAGTGCACTGATCACAGCCAGACTGATCGCGCTTTTACGCAACATACTCAACATCCTTCCCTTCATCCCCGCTATTAATCCATGCGAAGCATAGCAACATAAAGACAGGAGTGGGTTTCGACGCCACCCTGGTTTTTCCATCTAGTAGACGGCATTTTTTTAAAGTATTAATTAAACGTGAGTTTTAATCAACATATTCACCACGGCACAAGCCACTTAACACGCGCTCTGATTAGGGGGTTTTAGACGAAAAAAACGGCCGTTTGATAAATCATCGGCCGCTTGTGTATCTCTCAGCTATTCTATTACCCTTCAAGCAGGATTCGCAACATCCGTCGCAACGGCTCAGCGGCCCCCCAAAGCAGCTGGTCACCCACGGTAAATGCCGACAAATACTGCGGCCCCATATTCAGCTTGCGCAGCCGACCCACAGGCACGGTCATGGTGCCGCTGACCGCAGCCGGGGTCAGTTCGCGCATGCTCTGCTCACGATCATTAGGGACCACTTTGACCCAGTCGTTGTGCGCAGCCAGCATCGACTCGATCTCAGCGATCGACACATCCTGCTTCAATTTGATCGTGAACGCCTGCGAATGGCAGCGCATCGAACCGATCCGTACACAGGTACCATCGACCGGAATAATATTTTCCCCACGACCCAGGATCTTGTTGGTTTCCGCCTGCGCCTTCCACTCTTCCCGACTCTGACCGTTATCTAACTGGGTATCGATCCAAGGGATTAAGCTTCCTGCCAGCGGCACACCAAAATTGTCGGTGCTGAGCTGCTCGCTACGGATTGCGGCGGTCACCTCACGGTCGATATCCAGAATCGCGGCTCGCGGATCATCCAGTTTATCCGCAACAGCGGCATGAACCTGGCCCATCTGCCGCACCAGCTCGCGCATGTGCTGCGCACCGCCACCCGACGCTGCCTGATAGGTCATCGAGGATATCCATTCAACCAGGTCTGCTTTAAACAGTCCGCCTAGGGCCATCAGCATCAAACTGACGGTGCAGTTACCGCCCACAAAGGTATTGGTACCGCTGCCAAGCGCATCACGAATATGCTGACCATTAACCGGATCAAGGACGATGACACTCTCGTCCTCCATCCGCAAAGATGAAGCGGCATCGATCCAATGCCCGTTCCAACCTGCCTGACGCAGTCCGGGATAAATGGCCTGGGTGTAATCACCGCCCTGACAGGAGACAATCGCATCCATAGCAGCCAGCTCGGTAATGTCGGTTGCATCTTTGAGCGTCGTAATCTCTTTGCCAATCGCAGGACCCTGCTGACCAACCTGAGACGTGGTAAAAAACACCGGTTCGATCAGATCAAAATCCCGCTCTTCCTGCATCCGCTGCATCAGTACGGAGCCCACCATACCTCGCCAACCCACAAAACCTACACGCATCATCGCTTCTCATCTCTCTAGGTGCGCTCAACGACAGAGCGCTTGCTCTACAAAATCGGCGTCGATGAAGACACCGCGGTCCGGCCCAAACCGGCAACTATCCAGCGTTGATCACAACGCCATCAGGGCGGCGACTACCGCATCGCCCATCTCCCGGGTTGATACTTTGCGGGTGCCTTCGGAATAGATATCGGCCGTACGCAAACCCTGGTCCAGCACCCTGCTCACCGCCTGCTCTATCAGATCAGCGGCCTCAGCCTCACCGAACGAGTAGCGCAGCAGCATCGCCGCCGACAAAATCGTTGCCAGCGGATTAGCAATCCCTTGGCCGGCAATATCCGGCGCAGAACCGTGGCACGGCTCGTACATCCCCTGACCGCTGGCATTCAGCGATGCCGAGGGCAGCATCCCGATCGAGCCGGTCAGCATCGCTGCCGCATCAGACAGAATATCACCAAACATATTGCCCGTAACAATAACATCAAACTGCTTGGGTGCGCGCACCAACTGCATGGCGGCATTGTCGACATACATATGACTCAACTCGACATCCGGGTACTCCTGCCCCACCTGCTCGACAATTTCGCGCCAGAGCACGGTCACTTCCAGCACGTTGGCCTTATCTACCGAGCACAGCTTTTTACCACGTTTACGGGCCGACTCAAATGCGACCTTGGCGATCCGACGAATCTCTGATTCGCAATAAACATAGGTGTTGTAGCCCTGACGCTCGCCGTTTTCAAGTACCCGGATACCACGCGGCTGACCGAAATAGATCCCTCCGGTCAGTTCGCGAACGATCAGAATATCCAACCCGGCAACGATCTCAGGCTTAAGCGACGAAGCATCGGCCAGCTGCGGGTACAGAATCGCCGGGCGCAGGTTGCCGAACAGATCCAGCTTGGAGCGAATCCCCAACAAACCTTTTTCCGGACGGATAGCGGTATCCAAGGCATCCCACTTTGGCCCTCCAACTGCACCAAGCAGGATGGCGTCGCTGGCCTGAGCTTTAGCCAGGGTCTCATCAGGAAAAGGCACCCCTGTCGCGTCTATAGCGGCTCCGCCCAATAAGGCCTCGTCCAGCTCAAACGCAAGATTGAGTTTCTCTTTAATCGCCTCCAGAACCCCTACCGCTTCGCTGATAATTTCAGGGCCGATACCGTCACCCGGCAGAACCAGAATTTTTTTGCTCATGGAACTCTCTCTTAGCTATTAAACGGCATTAATAATCAAACGTTAGCAAACAACCAGGGCGCCTCATTGGCCCGCCTGGCTTCGTAACCGCGAATCGCATCCGCTTGCTGCAGGGTCAGGCCAATATCATCCAGGCCGTTTAGCAGACAATGCTTACGAAACCCATCAACCTCAAAGCGCAGTTCATCACCATCGGGGCTGATCACAACCTGGCGCTCCAGATCAATAGCCAGCTGAGCACCCTCGCACGCCTCCACTTGAGAAAACAGCGCGTCGACCTGGTCATCAGCCAAAATGATCGGTAACAATCCATTCTTAAAACAGTTATTAAAAAAGATATCGGCATAGCTGGGCGCGATCACCGCGCGAATACCGAAATCCTCCAGCGCCCAGGGCGCATGCTCACGACTGGAACCGCATCCAAAGTTCTCTCGCGCCAACAAAATCGAACAACCCTGATAACGAGGCAGATTCAGCACAAAATCCGGATTGAGCGGACGCCCACTGCAATCCTGATCAGGCTGCCCTTCGTCCAGATAACGCAGCTCGTCAAACAGGTTAGGACCAAACCCCGAGCGCTTGATAGACTTCAAGAACTGCTTGGGGATGATCATATCAGTATCGATATTGGCCCGGTCCAAGGGTGCCGCAACGCCCTTATGTTGAGTAAATTTATTCATCGTCTAGCTCCCCTTAGCCCATCATTTCCCGGACATCGACAAGGTGCTACAACGCTCTGATGCTGTGTAAATTTATTCATCGTCTAGCTCCCCTTAGCCCATCATTTCCCGGACATCGACAAAATGCCCAGCAATGGCGGCCGCAGCAGCCATTGCCGGACTCACCAGATGAGTCCGTCCGCCAAAGCCCTGCCGACCCTCAAAGTTACGGTTTGAGGTCGAGGCACAGTGCTCACCCTGGCCTAATTTGTCGGCGTTCATCGCCAGACACATCGAGCAACCCGGCTCACGCCACTCCAATCCAGCCTCGATAAAGATCTTATCCAACCCTTCACGCTCGGCCTGCTGCTTCACCAACCCGGATCCCGGAACCACCAGTGCCTGTTTCAGACTGCTGGCAACCTTGCGCCCTTTAACCACCGCAGCCGCTTCACGCAGATCTTCGATCCGGGAATTGGTGCAGGAACCAATAAACACCCGATCCAACTGGATCGAGGTGATCAGTTGATTGGGCTTAAGCCCCATATACTGCAATGCCCGCTCGATCCCCTGGCGCTTGACGTTGTCGGTCTCCGCCGCAGGATCAGGAACCGTTGCATCGACCGCGACCACCATCTCCGGCGAGGTCCCCCAGCTCACCTGAGGCTGGATTTGAGCACCATCCAACACGACCACCTGATCAAACTGGGCATCGGCATCGCTGTGCAGATCACCCCAGGCACTCACCGCCTGCTCCCAATGCGCACCTTTGGGGGAAAACGGCCGCCCTTTCACATACTCCACCGTAGCGTCATCGACAGCCACCAAGCCGACCCGCGCGCCAGCTTCGATCGCCATGTTACAGACCGTCATCCGCCCTTCCACCGACAATTTGCGGATCACCTCACCACCAAACTCGATGGCGCTGCCGTTACCGCCCGCGGTACCTATCTCACCGATAATCGCCAGCACCACGTCTTTGGCAGTCACCCCCTTACCGAGCGTGCCATCAACCCGCACCAACATATTTTTCATCTTCTTGGCGATCAAACACTGGGTTGCTAGTACATGCTCGACCTCCGAGGTGCCGATACCGTGGGCCAGGGCGCCAAAGGCACCGTGAGTGGCTGTGTGCGAATCACCACAGACGACCGTCATTCCGGGCAGGATTGCACCCTGCTCAGGGCCGACCACATGCACGATACCCTGGCGCAGGTCCTGCATTTTAAATTCGACAATGCCAAACTCATCGCAGTTATCGTCCAGCGTGGTCACCTGGATCTTAGAGACCGGATCTGCAATCCCGTCAGTACCCAACTGGCGCTCCGCGTATGTAGTAGGTACGTTATGATCGGGGGTTGCCAGATTGGTATCCAGACGCCAAGGCTGGCGCTTAGCCAATCGCAGCCCTTCGAATGCCTGCGGAGAGGTCACTTCGTGCAGCAACTGGCGATCGATATAGATCAGCGCACTGCCATCCTCCTGTTGGCTCACCACATGGGTATCCCAAAGTTTGTCGTACAGAGTTTTGCCTGCCATCTCAGCCTCCTGGTCGTGGTGCATAAACAATACAGCTGCGAGTGCCCGAGCTTATTAAGACTGGCAGCAACAACCGTTGATCATGATCATTTGACCCTAGGGTACGACCGGTATATAAATAAAACAAATTCATTTTATCTATCTAATGGATTCCATTGTGGAATAGATAGTGGAATCCAAGGCCACAGATCAACCTAACTATGGATACACCCAGCCTCAAAGCCTTCGTAACCGCGGCCCAATTAAGCTCGTTCTCCCTGGCCGCCGAACAGCTACGGTTAACCCAACCGGCAATCAGCAAACGTATTGCCAACCTGGAGCAGCAGATACAGTGCCGCCTGTTCGACCGTATCGGGCGCAAAATCAGCCTGACCGAAGCGGGTCAAACCCTACTCCCCAAGGCACGCAAGATCCTGCTTGAGATCGAAGACACCCGGCGCTTGCTTGCGAATCGCAACGCCAGAATAGAAGGGCAGCTATCCCTGGCGACCAGCCATCATATCAGCCTGCATCGCCTACCTCCGGTGCTGCGTCAATACAGCCGCAATTATCCTGATGTCGCCCTGGATCTTAAGTTTGAACAATCCGAAGTCGCCTATGAGGGAGTACTCAACGGCACTCTGGAATTGGCGGTAATAACCCTATCACCCCAACCCCATCCACAGATCTGCGCCACTCCGATCTGGCTCGACACCCTGTCCTACTGCTGCGCGATCGATCACCCGCTGGCACAACAATCCGCACTGCAATTGACCGATCTGACCCGACACCAAGCGATACTCCCCACCCCGACCACCTTCACCCGACAATTGGTCGAGCGGCGCTTTGAGCACCAAGGGCAGCTACTCAATGTAGCCATGTCGACCAATAACCTCGATACCATTCGCATGATGGTCAGTATTGGATTGGGTTGGAGCCTGCTCCCCCAGACCCTGCTCGATCCGACGCTGTGCCCGCTACAACTTGAAACCGAGCTGATCCAGCGCCCCTTAGGGTTGATTTATCACCATGATCGTACCCTGTCCAATGCCGCCCAAGCCTTTATCACACAGCTCTTACAGCATGCAGATCCAGACATACAAGCAGCCTATGTGCCTTAAATAAGCCAAAACAAATTTTGATATCGGCTGCCTGAGCGGTAATACTAGCTAGGTCTCGATAGACCGAACCCGCCGTTCCGGAGTGAACCCTGTGAAATCCAACCAGCTTGACGAGTTGCAACAATGGCTTGAGACCCAAACAGCCCATTGGCAAAGTCTGCTGACCGACCACGAAAGCGCTCCCGCTGACTGGCAAACCCTGATCGATCGCTGTCGCTCAATGACCCCACTGCAACACAAAGATCTAGCAGATCTGTCCGAATCGATGGTCCAGCAGGCCAAAGGCTTTAGCCGCTACGGCGAACGCCTGCTGCGCTCGCTAAAACAGCCCGACCAGGCCATCGAACTGGAGCAGGCGGTCCGCGATCTAAGCACCTATCTGCAGCTCCAAGCGGGGGAATCGTTTTACCGCCACTGGCAGCTGCCCGAGCCGCTGCAGCAGACACTGCAACAGCTAGGACTGTCGCCAAGCGGCTTCAGCAGCTTTCCGTTCCTGCACAGCAGCATCAACCGGGGCAAAGATAAACACCAGCAGCAACTGCAACAACTGCAACAGGCGCTGAACGAATTCAGCGAGACGATGGGGCTGTATATCGAGCTGCAAAATCAGATCAGCCAGCGCACCAGCGAAGCGATGATCCAGCAACTGCGCAACCAAGACCCGGCCCCGGAGTCTCTATCCGAACTGCACCAGACCTGGGTCGACTGTTATGAGCAATGCTATCAACAACAACTCGGCAGCCGCGAATACCAGCAGATCTATGGCCGTTTAGGCAACGCCATCCTGGCCCTGCAGAAACTGTCGCGTGATTATTGGAAGCAGGAATACAGAGGGGCCGGACTGGTGCCCAGCAGCGACTATGCCCAGCTGCTGCAGCATCACCACGCACTGCGCAAAAGCCACAAACAGTCGCAGCACCAGATCAACCGACTCGAACAGGCCCTCGAACTGCAACAGCAGCGCCTGACCAGGTTGGAGCAGCAGATGCAGCAATCGCAACCCGCAGCAACAGCCCACCCGGATCCCAAACACGGATGAAGGGTTTTAACGGTAACCCGGAGCAACTGGCTCAGGAGCTGATCGACCTCAACGCACAGCTTGTTGCTGGGTTGCATACCCTCAGCCAGCTACCGGCGGTCGAGGTGGGCCAGTCGCCGCACCAGACCATCTACCGCGAAGATAAGTTGCGCCTCAACTATTACCCGGCAGCAGCAGGGACTGAGAATAGCAGCGGCCCTCCCCTGCTGATCGTATACGCCCTGATCAACCGTCCCTACATTCTGGACCTGCAACCCGACCGGTCGCTGATCCGGTCGCTGAATCAACGCGGCCTATCGGTTTATCTAATCGATTGGGGCTATCCCGACCAGGTCGATTGTTACCTGGATCTTGACGACTATATCAACGGTTATATCGACAACTGTGTGACCGCCGTTTGTCAGCACAGCGGTCACTCCCGTTTGAATCTGCTCGGCGTATGCCAGGGCGGCAGCTTCAGCCTCTGCTACAGCGCACTGAGACCCGAACGGATCAAGAACCTGATCACCCTGGTGACTCCGGTCGATTTTCGCACCCCGGACAACATGCTTAGCCATCTGGCCCAACAGCTGGATCTCAGCCTGGCACTGGAAGCGAACGGCAACATCCCCGGGCATATGTTGACCCAGACCTACAATGCGCTGATGCCGATCCGGCTCGGGCTACAAAAAGCCTTGAATATGCCCAAGCAACTCTCCTCGCCCGAAAGCGCCATGAATTTTCTGCGCATGGAGCAATGGATCAACGACAGCCCGGATCTGGCGGGAGAAGCCTGCAGAGAATTTGTGCAGAAGTTCTTCCATGAGAACCGCTTTATCAATGGCGATCTTGAGATCGGTGGCCGCGCCGTTAAGCTGGAAAACTTTACCGGCCCGCTACTGAACATCTTTGCTGCTCGCGATCACCTGGTCCCCCCTGCGGCATCCAAGGCCTTGGCAGCAATCACGGGTAGCGGTGATTATCAGGAGCATGAGTTAGCGGGAGGGCATATCGGTGTCTTCGTCGGACGCCACGCGCAACAGCTGCTGCCCGATCTCGTCAGCGACTGGCTCAACGCCCGGTCATAATGACCGCCACTTTTCTGAAAACAAAAAAAGGCAGGACTCAGTCCTGCCTTTTTTACTATAGATGCTGCACTTTCACCGTGACATTAAATCACTTTTTTTGAGCGGGCGTTTTTGTTCTTGGTTTAGTTTTCTCTTCCTCCGGTTCAGCCTCAGCAGCCTCAGCAGCCTCAGCAGCCTCCTCTGCACCCGGCTTGAACATGTTCCACATCGACATATTGCTGCCGGTGATCTTGCTCATCATCTTCAGCGGGTTGGTTGCATCAATCATCGAGTCCATCTGCGCCCGAATCCGATCCTGCTGTGACAGGAACACACTAATACTCTGCTCCAGATACTGCCCCATCATGCCTGACATGCTGTCACCGTAAAAACGAATCAGCTGCTGTAACACCTGATTGGTGAGCATGCCAGCATCTTCACCCTCCTGCTCACTGATAATTTGCAAGAGGATATTGCGGGTCAGATCCTTTCCTGTTTTGGAGTCCTGCACCTGAAACGGGATGTTTTCCAGCACCAGACCACGCACATCCTCCAGGGTGATATAACAACTACGAGAGGTATCGTAGAGACGACGATTGGTGTATTTCCGCAGTATACGCAAAGTCTGTTATCCCTCTGGCGCTAACCCATATTCAGTGGGGTTAGCTTTTATCTTTATTGTTGTTGATCGAGCCGTACCCACTCATCAACTGCATCATCATCCGCTGCAACTGATCCACCGAGCCACCGGTGTAGAGCTTGAACATTGCTGCAGGATCGAAACCCTCTGCATCCATCTGCTCACGGACCTTGCTCAGCATCTCTTTATGCAGCTCCTGAACATCGGGTAAACCCAGCACACGCCGAAACTCTTCAGGGGTCAGATCCAGATCGATACTAAATTTCATCGCTCCATTCCTTAATTGTGCACATGCATTGATCTTATACCAAACTGCAACAAGTTAACAAAAAACAATCGGTAGCTGCGGTATTGAGCAACATCGATGCGCACTACGGACTCAGTCTGAGACCACGCCAAGCCAATAACCAACCAAGCAAAGACACGGCAGCAGCAAACATAAACATAGTCGCGCCATCATATTGGCTCCAGATCCAACCACTGAGAAAAGCACCCAGGGCTCCGCCCATACCAAAGCCTAGACTGCTGTAGAGCGCCTGGCCCTGGCCTTGATGTGTGGCAGGGAAAAACCGATGCACCAATGCTATCCCGGCTGCATGCAGACAACCGAAAGTCACCGCATGAAACAACTGCGCCAGCAGCACCGCCCAGAGCTGATCGGGCAACGACGCAATCATCAGCCAACGCAGCACACACACCGCCATGCCAATCTGCACCATCGCCCGCAGCCCGATCCAGCTGAGCAGCCGGTGCATCACTAAAAACATCAGCACCTCGGCAACCACCCCCAGCGCCCACAACAAACCGATCTGAGTTTTATCGTAGCCCTGCTCACTCATATAGAGCGAGTAAAAACTGTAGTAGGGGCCATGACTAAGCTGGATCAGCAAGCAGACACCGAAAAAGCTCAACACCTCCGGACGTTTGATTATCTGCCACAACCCTGCAACCTGCTCATCCTCAACAGGTGCTTGCGGATGCTGGGTAATGCACAGTGATGCCAACCAGACCAGCAACATCAGCGCCCAGATAATGGCAATCAAGAGACCAATATCGAATCCGTCAAAAAGCCAGCCCAGACTTGTCACCGCAACAATAAAGCCCACCGAGCCCCAGAGCCTGACCCGACTATAGCGGTGCTGATTGACTCCCAAGGCATGCAGGGTGACAACTTCGAACTGCGGCAGAACGGCATTCCAGAAAAAACTGAAACCGAACATCAGCAGGGCCCAGTGCCAGAAGGTTTCGGCCCAGAAGGCGCCACTGAAAACGATCAGGGTCAGCAAGGAACCGGCGCGGATAATACGAATCCGCTGCCCGGTCCGATCCGCCAGCCAGCCCCAAATATTCGGCGCGATGATTCGGGTCCCCATCAGCACCGCCATCAGGGTGCCGATCTCGACCTCGTCAAAGCCTGCGGATTTGAAAAACAGCCCCAAAAATGGGGCGATGGCGCCCAGCAGGGCAAAATAAAACAGATAAAATGACGACAGTCGCCAGTACTCGTTGCGTTCCAGCGACATATTAGGGCGTCTGTATTAAGCGTGAGCCGGAATCACCGGAACCCCGGAGCTGACCCCGGCATTCTGCCCCCGATGACGCAGCAGATGATCCAGCAGGGTGATCGCCATCATCGCCTCGGCGATCGGCGTGGCACGAATGCCGACACAGGGATCATGACGCCCCTGAGTGATCACCTCAATCGGATTGCCGTTGGCATCGATGCTGCGCCCCGGAATCCGCAGACTCGAGGTTGGCTTCAGTGCCAGGTGGGCAACAATATCCTGGCCGCTTGAGATACCGCCAAGTACCCCGCCGGCGTGATTAGAGAGGAAGCCTTGCGGGGTTATCTCATCACGATGTTCGGTACCTTTCTGTTCGACGACGGCAAAACCGTCACCGATCTCAACCCCCTTGACGGCATTGATGCTCATCAGCGAATGCGCCAACTCGGCATCGAGACGATCGAAGATCGGCTCACCCAGTCCAACCGGCACCCCTGAGGCAACCACCGAGATCTTGGCGCCCACCGAATTGCCCTCTTTGCGCAGCGCATCCATGTAAGCTTCCATCTCGGCAACCTTGGCTACATCGGGGCAGAAAAACGGGTTTTGATGTACCTGATCCCAATCCAACGCCTCGGCCTTGATAGGGCCGAGCTGCGACAGGTAACCGCGCACCTGCACACCCAGCCCCTGCAGGCATTTCTTCGCCACGGCACCCGCCGCCACTCGCATTGCGGTTTCGCGCGCCGAGGAGCGGCCGCCGCCGCGGTAATCACGCAAGCCGTATTTCTGCTGGTACACGTAATCCGCATGACCCGGCCGGAAGCTGTCCTTGATATTGGAGTAATCCTTGGAGCGCTGGTCGGTATTCTCGATCAACAGCCCGATCGGGGTCCCGGTGGTTCGCCCCTCAAATACACCCGACAGAATTCGGACGATATCCGCCTCACGGCGCTGCGTGGTGTGACGCGAGGTGCCCGGCTTGCGCCGGTCCAGATCGATCTGCAGGTCCGCCTCACACAACTCGATTCCTGGAGGGCAACCGTCAACGATGCAACCCAGCGCCACGCCGTGACTCTCACCAAAGGAGGTCACCGTAAACAATTTGCCGATACTGTTTCCAGACATTATGTACTCCGGTATACCAGCTGCATGTAAGCAGCCGTAACTAAAATTTAGATTAACGACCGTTGCCGGCTTGCAACCCCTTCGCCAGCTGTCGCAGGTCGTAGGCGGTGATCATAAACACGCCATTCCCCCCCTGAGGCAGATCAGCCCAAACCAACGTTGCATCGGGCAGCTGCTGCCGCAATGCCGCCTCGGAGTTGCCCACTTCGACCACCAACAGACCATCATCACTCAGATAGTCCCCAGCCTGGGCCAGAATCTGGTAGCAAATATCCAGCCCATCATCCCCCGATACCAACCCCAACTCGGGCTCATGGCTATATTCGAGCGGCATTCCAGCAAAATCTGCCTGATCGACATAGGGCGGATTGCTGACGATTAACTGATACTGCTGACACGGCTCCAACGCACTGAACAGATCCGACTGCAGCGCCTGTGCGCGGCCCGTCAACTGATGCCGTTGGAGGTTACTGCGGCAGACCACCAAAGCCTCTTCGGAGATATCCAGCAGATCAATCTCAGCGTCATCAAACAACGCGGCACAGGCGATACCAATACAACCACTGCCAGCACACAGATCAAGCACCCGCTCCACCTCGACACCATCCAACCAGGGTGCAAAGCCCTGCTGGATCAGTTGGGCAATCGGCGAGCGCGGCACCAGCACTCGTGAATCAACATTAAAGGGCATGCCGCAAAACCAGGCTTCGCCGATCAGATAGGGAACCGGGATACGCCCCTCAACCCGACGCTCGAACAACTCCAACACCTGCTGCTTCTCGCTGCTGAGCAAACGCGCATCTAAGGCGTCAGGATTGGCATCCCAAGGCAAACCGGCCGCGTGCAAGACCAACTGTACCGATTCATCCCAGGCATTATCGGTACCGTGGCCATAAAACAGCCCTGCTCGACGAAACCGACTCACCCCCAGGCGGATAAAATCACGGATAGTGCGGAGTTCGCTTAGGGCCGGATCGGGGCTACTCATAATGATCAATCGCCTATAATAATTGAGCCGCGTATCTTAATGAATTTGGTCCAGAATCGCTATTGCTGGGTTTTTCAGTAGATTACTATAAAATATTATTAAAACTACCCAATACTGTTGACCCTGCTGCGATGACACCGAACCAAGACGACAAGCCACACTTCGAAGAGCTGCTGGGCGACGACGTCGTGCGCCATCAGCACGACCGTGCTGACCTGCACCGACCACAACCCAGCACTGAGATTCAGCAGTACCGGCGTGCCGTCGCCCAACAGCATAACGAACAGCTGAATGACGGCTTATCTGATGAACTCAAGCTACTGGTCGACTCCGAAGAAACCCTGATCTATGCCGCCAACGGGGTGCAGCTCAGTACCATTAAAAAACTCAAGCAGGGACACACGCCCTGGCAACAGGGCTTGGACCTGCACGGTTTCAGTGTCGACTTGGCGCGCGATGATCTGAGTCGATTTATCCGCGATGCCAGCCGCTCCCAACTGCGCTGCGTGCTAGTCGTTCATGGCAAGGCACTTAGCCAGGACGGCACCCCACCGGTGATCAAATCCTACGTCAACGACTGGCTCAGACAACTGCCCCAGGTACTGGCGTTTGTCTCTGCACAGCCACGCGATGGCGGCACCGGCGCGGTATACGTCCTGCTAAAGCAGATTAAAGACTAGACTAGCAGTGCCAACGAGCTAAAAATCACTTTACCTGCCCCCACTAAAGGCGTACTTTACGCCCTTTTTATTATCACCAACCGGTCAGAAAACAGCATGAAACAAGCATTCTCAAGCATCATTCAGGCCTGCGGTGAAGACATTTCCCGTGACGGCCTGAGGGACACGCCAGAACGCGCGGCCAAGGCGTTCAAATACCTGACCCGCGGCTATCATCAGACTCTGGATGAGGTGGTCAATAACGCCCTGTTCGATTCTGACAACTCGGAAATGGTACTGGTCAAAGACATCGAGCTGTATTCGATGTGCGAGCACCATATACTGCCGTTCATCGGCAAAGCACACGTTGCCTACATCCCGTCGGGGAAAGTGATAGGCCTGTCGAAGATCGCTCGGATCGTTGACATGTATGCGCGTCGGCTACAGATCCAGGAAAACCTGACCAAGCAGATAGCCGATAGCATCATGCAGGTCACCGGTGCCGCGGGTGTCGGGGTCGTGATTGAAGCTCAACATATGTGCATGATGATGCGCGGAGTGGAAAAACAGAACGGGGTAATGAAGACCTCGATGATGACAGGATCATTCCGCAGCAACCCCAGTACCCGTAGCGAGTTTCTGGCACTGATCGGCTAACGCAGAATAACAGCCCCTGACCTAGGAGGCTGTCCGAGAACAGACTGACCTACTGCGAAATGCTCATTTCGGCCAGATTACACGCTCATTTTTGTCAAATAGAACCACTATTCTTCGTAAATGACCGAATAATCTGACTCAAAATGAGCCTCTCTCGCTACGATCGCTATTCTCGGACAACCTCCTAGGGGCTTGAGCATTCAGGACAGCGTTACCCGCCACAGCCCTAAACGCTAAGGCAATCTGCTGAGAAGGCCTGGTTAGACAACCAAAGGTGACTTAAGCGCTGCAGGGCATTTTTCGAGCAGTTCTGCCGCACAGTCCTCTACCGTTCGGTTCGACGTGTCCAGTAATTCGTTAGCCGCCCGATAATAAGGCTCGCGTTCGGTAAGAATTAGCTTTAGATCATCCATCGCCTTCTGACTCGCAGCCATCGGCCGCAGATCACCTTGGGCCATCACCCGACCCATGTGTTCTTCGGGCTGGGCTTTAATCCATACGCTATAGAAGTGGCTCAGTACGTAGCTGTAGGTCTCTTTTTCAGAGACCAGACTGCCACCTATTTCAAGCACCACCCGATCATAATTCTCGCGCACATAATCCAGCGCCTGGCGCTCCAGCTGGCGATACGCTTTCTGCCCGAACAGTGTTAACAGCTCCTGCAGATCAAACCCACCCAGCTGCTCAATTACATCACTGAGCCGCACAAAGGGGATACCCACGCGCTCAGCCAGCATCCGCCCCAGGGTACTTTTACCGGCCCCCCGCAGACCGATCAACGCGATCCCGCGCACCTGCTGTTGCGAAGGCTTTTGACCCGCTAATAACTGTTTTTGCAGCACATCAAAGGCCTGCTGCTGTTGCTCCGGCGTCAACCCCTCTAATAACTGTCGCAGTGGATCCAGCGTGATAGAGGTATGACGACCAGAGGGCAGAATATCATTAAGCCCGACGTGCATCGCCTCGGCCAGACGCCACAACAGCGACACCGACATATTGGCCTTACCCGTCTCCACCTGCGCCAGGTAGCGCTCGGAGATGCCCGAATGCTGTGACAACACCTTACGGGTCATACCTCGACGCGCGCGCTGGCCCCTGACCAGTTTGGCTATCTGCTGGATATAGGCAGTCTGTGCTTGCTGGCTCTGCTCTGCATCGCCCTTCGGTAAAACTGATTCGTTCTGATCCATGATCCCCCCCTTACCGGGCATCTGATGACTACGTCAAAGTTTACCCACTACCCTGTGAATGATCTATAGTTCCGTTTTTATAAATAGTTCCGTTTTTATAAATGGTTCCGTTTTTATAAATGGTTCAGTTTTATTAAACTGTTCCGCTTACCAACCCGAGCCTTTTACTAACTCTCTGGTAAACCGTTGCCGAGCAAGAACCTACTCGGATTTCCCTATTAACGCCAATAAGACAGCACCTACAGTCGCTCAATAATTGTCGCCAACCCCTGCCCGACGCCTACGCACATGGTGCATAGTGCATACCTGCCACCCGTGCGCTGCAACTGATAGAGCGCAGTCGTCACCAATCGGGCTCCGCTCATCCCCAGCGGATGCCCCAACGCGATCGCGCCACCAAGCGGGTTAATTCTGGGATCATCATCGGCCAGCCCCAGATCTCGGGTTACCGCCAGTGCCTGGGCGGCAAACGCCTCGTTGAGTTCAATCAGGTCCATCTGCGCCAATTCAAGACCGCTCAACGCCAACACTTTGCGCACTGCGGGCGCAGGCCCGAAGCCCATGATCCGCGGATCCACCCCGGCACTGGCGCTGGCAACCACCCGCGCCCTCGGTGTCAGCCCAAACTGCTGCACGGCCGCGTCAGAGGCCAGCAACAAAGCACAGGCACCGTCGTTAACGCCCGAAGCATTACCGGCGGTGACCGTCCCTGAGGCCGAGACCACACCTTTGAGCTTGGCCAGCGATTGCAGCGAGACGTCCGGGCGCAGGTGTTCATCCGCATCGACCGATACCGCATCCCCTTTACGCTGCGGTATGCCGACCGGCACGATCTCCTCTGCAAACAACCCTGCCGCTTGCGCTTTAGCCGCCCGTTGCTGACTGCGCAACGCAAAGGCATCCTGATCCAGACGCGCGATAGCAAACTCATTAGCCAAATTTTCGGCCGTCTGCGGCATCGAATCCACCCCGTACAACGACTTCAGCAGCGGGTTGATAAAACGCCATCCGATAGTGGTGTCATAGATCTCCGCCTGGCGGGAAAAAGCACTTTGCGCCTTAGGCATCACAAAGGGCGCTCGCGACATCGACTCCACCCCCCCGGCAATCAGCAACTGCGCCTCCCCCGCCCTGATCGTCCGCGACGCCATCGCGACCGCATCCAGCCCCGAGCCGCACAGTCGATTCACTGTCACACCCGGCACCGTCGTGGGCAGCCCGGCTAATAATCCCGCCATCCGTGCAACATTACGATTATCCTCTCCCGCCTGATTGGCACAGCCGTAAATAAGATCATCCACCTGCTGCCAGTCCAGCTGCGGGTTTCGTGCCATCAAGGCCCTGATCGGCACAGCACCCAGGTCATCGGTACGCACCGACGCCAGCGCCCCGCCGTAGCGGCCGATAGGGGTACGGATAGCGTCACAGATATAGGCGTCTTGCATGGTTATTCTCCGAATGACTTACCGACACCAGCACCGGATCCGTGCTGGAACTGTCGGATAAAATTGATAATAAGCTGTTTACTAAGGTGCGGCTGATCCCGAAACGGCGAATGCCCACAGCACGCCAGCCGGTGCGTCTCTACCGGCCCCGCCACCTGTGACTCCAGCGCCTGCAGCTGCTGGTCCGTGCCGTATTCGTCGTCCAGCCCCTGCAGCAATAAAACCGGCTGCTGGATCTGCGGCAGATAAGATTCGATATTCCACTGCATAAATGCGGGGTTTAACCAAACACGATTCCACCCCCAAAAGGCACTATCGACATTATCACCCTGGTAGCGCTTGAGTCGATCCCGCAGCCCAGCGTCGATAAATAAAGGGCCAGTTTTAGCGATACTGGCCACAGAAAGGGGTTCGACAAACACATGTGGCGCCATCAGTACCAGCCCCTGGATGCGCGGATCAACTAACCCGCCCGCATGGATCAGCGCGATCGAGGCTCCGTCGCTGTGTCCCACCAACACCGCCCGGCGAATCTTGACACGATCCAGCACTTCAGGCAGCGCCTGTAGTGCTTCATCGTGCATGTAGCTGAGCGGCCGTGGCAACTCGGCGGGGTCAGAGGCCCCATAGCCTAACCGACTATAGACCAACACCCCGCAGCCACTCGCCCGTGCCAGCCGTTCAGGAAAATCTTTCCAAAACCCCACACAGCCCAGCCCTTCATGCAGCAACACCAGCGTGAGCGCAGTATCGGGGCCAGGCCCCCACCACTGATACTCCAGCGACCTACCCAAAATCGAGTAAAATCCGCTAGCGCATCTGAGCGGCGTTAAGCCAGCGTCGACAGCAGCCACCGTGCAGCGCCAATCAGGCCGAAAACGCCTGCAGTCCGGTCTGTGCCCGCCCCAGAATCAGGGCATGCACATCATGCGTGCCCTCATAGGTATTAACCGCTTCGAGATTCATCATATGGCGGATCACATGGAACTCGTCTGAGATTCCGTTGCCGCCGTGCATATCACGCGCTACCCGGGCGATATCCAACGATTTTCCGCACGAATTACGCTTGATCAGCGAGATCAGCTCGGGTGCACACTGGTTTTGATCCATCAACCGTCCGGCCTGCAAACAGCCCTGTAATCCCAAGCTAATTTCAGTTTGCATATCCGCCAGTTTTTTCTGAACCAGCTGGGTTGCCGCCAGCGGTCGGCCAAACTGCTGCCGATCCAACGTGTACTGCCGCGCCGCCTGCCAACAGAATTCGGCAGCACCCAACGCGCCCCAGGCGATCCCGAAGCGCGCCTTATTCAGGCAGCCAAAGGGACCAGACAGACCCGATGCATTAGGCAGCAGATTCTCTTCGGGTACGGCAACATCCTCCATCACAATCTCACCGGTAACCGAGGCCCGCAACGAGAATTTTCCCTCGATTTTTGGTGCACTAAGCCCCTTCATCCCTTTCTCCAGCACGAAGCCTCGAATCACCCCGTCCAGCTTGGCCCAGACCACAAAGATATCGGCGATCGGCGAGTTGGTGATCCACATCTTGGTGCCCTTTAGCAGGTAGCCGCCGTCGACCTTAGTGGCACGGGTCTTCATGCTGGCCGGATCGGACCCTGAATCAGGCTCGGTCAAACCAAAACAGCCCACCCACTCACCGCTGGCCAGCTTGGGCAGATAACGACGCCGTTGCGCTTCAGAACCATAGGTATAAATAGGATGCATAACCAAGGATGACTGCACGCTCATCGCCGAGCGGTAACCACTATCGACTCGCTCCACCTCGCGGGCGACCAGACCATAGCTGACATAGTTCACATTGGAGCAGCCGTATTCCTCGGGCAGGGTCGGGCCCAGCAGCCCCAGCTCACCCATCTCCTCCAGAATTTCGCGATCAAAGCGCTCATGCCGATTGGCCTCCAGCACCCTGGGCAGCAGCCGGGACTGGCAATACTCATGCGCAGCATCACGAATCATCCGCTCCTCTTCGCTGAGCTGGGCATCGAGCAGGAAGGGATCTTGCCAGCTGAATGCCACTTTATTGCTGTTGGTAGAATTGCTTGTCATTATTATTTTCTCCTGCGACCGGTTCCGGTTGGCGCCCGTCAACATCAGCGTCAACGTGCGCCTAGTAAAAACAAAGGACTTGCATCATAGAGCATGAGAAAAATTCGCTCAACAAAAAACGCACTATAGTTCCATTAGCGGCTTTTTTAGCGCCCTGTTTCATCCTTCCACGCACGCCTAAGCGAGTGCAGGCACGCTCACCCAAACAACTTAATAACATTAAGCACCTGAAATATAGCAACTTATATAGCATTTATGGCATATAACCCGAGCCGCTCAGGAAGTTCCACGCTACGGAACTGCCGACAACAAATAAGACTACAGGAGTCAGAAATATGTTGACGCTAGCGTTAAGTTCGAACTAGCATGCACTAAAGTTCACACAGAAAGCTTAAGGACACTCTCAGTGCAGTGCTCCGCGGCACTCCACCCACCACTAACACGAGGCATACACGATGAGCACAGCCTATCGATGGGTAATGACCGAGGTCGGTAAACCTTTTGAAAAGGTTTACTTCGAACTAACCCCCCCGGCCCCGGGGGAGGTTTGCGTTGAAGTTGCCGGCTGCGGGGTCTGTCACACCGACCTGGGGTTTCTCTATGACGGAGTCAAAACCAACAGCGCACTGCCTCTGGCCCTGGGTCACGAAATCAGCGGCCGGGTTATCGCTGCAGGCGTGGGATGCGAAGCCTCACTCGGCAAAGCCGTTATCATCCCCGCAGTCCTGCCCTGCTACGAATGCGACCTATGCAAACGCGATCTGCACAACATATGCCGCAGCCAAAAGATGCCCGGGAACGATATCCAGGGCGGCTTCGCCACCCATATCAACGTCCCCGGCCACTGCCTGTGCGACGTTGACGAAGCTCTGCTGGCCGCGGCCGGACTCGAACTGGCGGACGTTTCTGTGGTCGCCGATGCCGTCACCACACCGTTTCAAGCAGCCGCCCAGGCGGACGTCAAGCCCGGCGATCTGGCCATCGTTATTGGTGTCGGAGGGGTCGGCGGTTACGCGGTACAGATTGCCCATGCGATGGGTGCCACCGTTATCGCCATCGATGTCGATAACGCCAAACTGGAAAGCTACCGTGAACACGGTGCCGCACTGACTCTGAATGCGACCGAGTACGACACCCGCTCGCTGAAAAAAGCGGTGCAGGCGTTCGTCAAAGAGAACGGATTACGTGCCACTGAATGGAAGATTTTCGAATGTTCCGGCTCCGCACCGGGCCAGGCCACAGCCTTTAGCCTGCTAACCTTCGGCGCGACCATCGCCGTGGTTGGCTTCACCATGGCCAAGCAAGAATTCCGCTTGTCTAACCTGATGGCGTACCACGCCAAGGCTCAGGGAAACTGGGGCTGTGCGCCGTCGTACTATCCCGACACGCTGCAGCTGGTGCTCGATGGCAAGATCGCCATGAAGCCTTTTACGCAGCAATACCCACTGAGTGATATCAACCAAATTTTCGCCGACGCCCATGCGCATAAGCTCAGCGCCCGCGCCATTCTTGTACCTTGAGGAGATAATAATGAAAGCAAGCACCCACGCCATCGTCAAAGAGACCGTGCCTAAACAACTCATCGATCACAACCTGGTCCCGGAACAGATCGTTCCCGGGATCCTGTTTGAAAAACGCCCGGCCAAGCGACGCGATGGCAGTATCGCCGAGGGGCTCTACAACGCCTGGATCACCATGGACAATCCGGCACAATACAACTCCTACACCACAGATATGTGCAAGGGGCTGATTCTGGCCTTCCGCGCCGCCTCCATGGCGCGTGACGTCAACGCGGTGATCTTCACTGCCGTTGGCGACAAAGCGTTCTGCACCGGCGGCAATACCAAAGAATACGCCGAGTACTACGCCGGTAATCCGCAGGAATATCGCCAGTACTTGCGCCTGTTCAACGACATGGTGTCGAGCATCCTCGGTTGCGACAAGCCCGTCATCTGCCGCGTTAATGGCATGCGTATCGGCGGCGGCCAGGAGATCGGTATGGCAGCAGACTTTACCGTGGCGCAGGATCTGGCCAACTTCGGTCAGGCCGGCCCCAAGCACGGTTCGGCCGCTATCGGCGGCGCCACCGACTTCCTGCCGGTGATGATCGGCTGCGAGCAGGCGATGGTTTCCGGCACCCTGTGCGAGCCCTTCTCCGCCCACAAGGCCAACCGCCTGGGTGTCTGCTGCGAAATCGTGCCAGCACTCAAGATCGACGGTAAGTTCATCCCCAACCCCACCGTGATCACCGATACGTATCTGGATGAGTTCGGCCGCGTGGTTCACGGCGAGTTCAAGACTGGTGATGCCCTGAAAGCTGGCAAGGCGCTGCTCAAGCAGGGCGAAATCGACCTATCACTACTCGACGAGCGCGTCGAAGCATTGGCCAGCAAGTTACTGGAGACCTTCCCTGAGTGCATGACCAAGTCGCTGGAGGAGTTGCGCAAACCCAAGCTTAACGCCTGGAATACCAACAAGGAGAGCAGCCGTTCCTGGTTGGCGCTCAATATGATGAACGAAGCCCGCACCGGCTTCCGTGCCTTTAACGAGGGTAACCGTGAAGTAGGCCGCGAGATTGACTTTGTCGCTCTGCGTCAGGCGCTGGCCCAGGGTGCACCCTGGACCCCGGAGCTGATCGACGATCTGATGCCTAAAGCCTAAGCGCCGATGATAGGCTCTTACTCCCTTAAGCCTAAGCATCACCTGTTTTAACCAACGGCCCCGTCACAGGGGCCACAGCTCTGGAACAGTACGTAGCTGGCACGCTCGTTTATGACCGCGTCGCACACCAGAGCGATCAACCCACTTATCCCTACCTGTGCTGCAGCTACCTTGGCGAGTCCGTTGACCCCCAGAATGGTTACATTAGCAGCCGGCCCTATCCAACGTAAAATGCCAGAAACAGACTGGGCCAACAGGATATGGCACAGGCGAGATCAGGCCACACCACCCAAATCGAGTCCGCAACGACCGTTCGCAAACTCATTTGCTCGCAATTGATCCGCATCAATTCCTAGCCATCGACTACGCTATAACCTTGCAAAGATAGCTTACCTCATTACTCAGGTTTGCAAATCAGACACAGGGCCTATGAAAAGCATCCAAAACCTTCTCACCTCCCTTCTGGCCCTGCTGACACTGCTGGCTGCGGCAAATACCCCTGCTATTGAAATCAGCCCCGCTAAACCCGCACAGCCTTACATTGAGGCGGCTTTTCCCGCAGCCACCTCTATCAGCGGCAAGGCCCCGGCAGGTGTTGATGGCCCGCTGATTCGCACCATCACTCAAGGCGACGAGGTACTGGGGTACGCCTTCGAAACCCAGGATATCCTCGATATACCTGCCTACTCCGGCGAACCGGTGAATGTATTGGTCGTCATGGATACCGAGGGAAACTACCTCAACGTCCAGGTATTGGAGCATCACGAGCCGATTCTGCTGGTGGGCATTCCCGAACAAAAACTGTTTGATTTTACCGACCAGTACCAAGGCCTGAATGTCACCAACCGAGTCCGGGTCGGGGGGGGGGACAACGAAGAAATAATCAGCGTCGACGCTATCACCGGTGCCACCGTGACCGTGATGGTGATCAACGAAGCGCTTACACGCTCGGCACTCAAGGTAGGTCGCGCACTGGAGCTCGCCGGGCTCAGTGCCGTCGATGCGGTTCAGCCTGCCACCATTAAGGAGGAACTGTACAGTGCCGCTGACTGGCAGACGCTCACAGGAGATGGTTCCATCCGTAGATTATTGCTCAACCGCGGCCGGGTAGATGAGGCATTCGCCAATACTGCAGCCGCCGATGTCGATACTGCCAGCCTAGAGCAGAAAGATGAGCTGTTTATCGACCTCTTCTATGCCCCGCTCAACGCCCCCACCATCGGCCGTAACCTGCTGGGGGAGTCAGAATTTAGCTGGCTGATGGAACAACTCCAGCCGGGTGACCAGGCAATTGCCGTGTTCGGCAAGGGACGCTACTCGTTCAAGGGCAACGGTTATGTCCGTGGCGGCATCTTTGACCGTACCCAGCTGCAGCAGAACGGCAAGGCCATCATTTTCCACGACAGCGACTACTACCGTCTGAACGATGTCTATATCGAAGGTTTTCCGGGTTTTAACGAGATGATGATTTTTATCGTCCGGGCCAGCTACCAGTTTGATCCCGGCTCACCCTGGCAATTACAGCTTCTGGTACGCCGCCAGATCGGTGCCCTGGAGAGTGTCTTTACCAGTTTCTACGGTGACTATCAGATTCCGGAGACCTATATCGATCGGCCCGCCCCTGTCATCCAGAGTGAGCCGCAGCCGCTGTGGGTCTCGGTTTGGAAAAATAAGCAGTTCCAAATATCGGTACTCGTCATCAGCCTGGTGCTGCTGACTGTTATCATCTTCATGCAGGACTATCTGGTTCGCTTCCCCAAGTTTCTCAATAACCTGCGCCACCTTTTCCTAATTTATACGGTCGGGTTTATCGGCTGGTATACCCTGGGTCAGCTATCCATCGTCAACGTGCTCACCTTTGTGCATGCGGTGATGGCTGACTTCCACTGGGAACTGTTCCTGCTCGATCCGATCATCTTCATTCTTTGGGGTTACGTCGCGATGACGCTGATACTCTGGGGGCGCGGCATCTTCTGTGGCTGGCTGTGTCCGTTCGGAGCGCTGCAGGAGCTGATCAATGTAGTGGCCCGCAAGCTTAAAATCAAACAGCTGGAACCCTCTTGGGCGGTTCACGAACGGCTTTGGGCGATCAAATATATCATTCTGCTGGCGCTGTTCGCGGTCTCGCTGGAGTCACTCAACGCAGCCGAGCGCTACGCTGAAGTTGAGCCATTTAAGACCGCTATCATGCTCAAATTCCAGCGCGAATGGGGCTATGGGCTCTACGCCGGCGTCCTTCTATTGATGTCGGTGTTCACCCGCAAGGTGTACTGCCGCTATCTCTGCCCGCTGGGCGCCGCGCTGGTGATCCCGTCCAAGTTCCGGATCTTCGACTGGCTAAAGCGCCGCAAAGAGTGCGGCCAGCCCTGCCGGGTCTGCGCTAACGAATGCGAGATCCAGGCGATCGAGCCCGATGGCAGGATCAACGCCAACGAGTGCCATCACTGCCTCGACTGCCAGATCACCTATCACAATCACGACAAGTGCCCGCCACTGGTGCAGAAAAAACGAAAACTGGCCAAAAACCAGATTCCGACAATTGAAATCAGCTCAGCCGTCAGGTAAATGAGCTACCTTAAATTTACCGGCTTTTTTACAGGCTAATCAAAAAGCAGAGATTGACCGATCAATAGACGTTTGACCTAGACCCGGTATTCAGTAGGAGAAGACATACCTCTAACTACCTGCCCAACAGCGTGGCTCTTGAGTCGAAGCTAAGGATGACTCCAAATCGATTTTTACCGGCCTGGCGCCAGCACATAAAACTCACTACGACCTTCCCTAAGTTATGGAGAGCAAAAAATGATTGATCCCAACGATAAAAACCTGCCTACCGTCGATGTTGATGACGAGCAGGCCAGCGATCATGTGAAATTCAGCCGTCGCCTGTTCCTCGGTTCATCCGCCGCCCTGGTCGGCGCTGGCGTGGCGGGCATGAGCGCATCATTAATGTCCTCAACTGCTGCCGCATCAACCGAACAGACCGGTGCCGTCGCACCCGGTGACCTCGATGAATATTACGGATTCTGGAGTGGTGGTCACTCGGGCGAAGTCCGTATCATCGGCGTTCCATCGATGCGTGAACTGATGCGCATTCCGGTATTCAACCTCGACTGCGCCACCGGCTGGGGCCTGACCAACGAATCCAAAGAGATCCTCGGCAAGGATAATAAATTCTTGGTGGGTGACGCGCACCACCCACATATGAGCATGACCGACGGTCACTACGACGGTAAGTACATCTTCATCAACGATAAAGGTAACAGCCGGGTAGCCCGGATCCGTTGCGATATCATGAAGACCGATAAGATCATCAGCATCCCTAACGTCCAGGCGATCCATGGTCTGCGGGTGCAGAAGGCCCCCTATACCAAGTATGTGTTCTGCAACGCCGAATTCCGTATCCCCCACCCCAACGATGGCAGTCTCGCCAGCATGAATGACGTCGAGGGCTACTACACTATGTTCAGCGCCGTCGATGCCGAGACGATGACAGTAGCCTGGCAGGTGATCGTCGACGGCAACCTGGATAACACCGACGCCGACTACAGCGGCAAATACGCGTTCTCTACCTGTTATAACTCCGAGAATGCCACCGACCTAGCCGGCACCATGCGCAACGAACGCGACCATGTGGTTATTTTCAACATTGATCGAATCGAATCCGCGGTCAAAAGCGGTAATTTCATCACGCTTGACGGCTCCGATGTACCCGTTGTCAACGGCCGTAAGGGCTCTCAACTGACCCGTTACGTGCCGGTACCTAAGAGCCCGCATGGAATGAACACTGCTCCTGACGGTCGCTACGCGGTCGCCAACGGCAAGCTTTCTCCAACCGTAACCGTGCTCGACATTCACAAGTTCGATGCGTTGTTTGACGACAAGATCAAACCGCGTGACGTGGTCGCCGCCGAGCCGGAACTGGGCCTGGGACCGTTGCACACCGCCTTCGATGGCCGCGGCAACTGCTACACCACAGTGTTTATCGACAGCCAGATCGTCAAATGGGACCTGGAGAAAGCGATCGAAGCCTATCAGGGCAAGCAGGTTAACTACATCAAGCAGAAACTGGATGTGCAGTATCAGCCTGGCCACAACCACACCACCATGGGCGAGACCCGTGATGCCGATGGCAAGTGGCTGGTCTCTCTGTGTAAATTTTCCAAAGACCGCTTCCTAAATGTTGGCCCGTTGCATCCGGAGAACGATCAGCTGATCGATATCTCCGGCGACGAAATGAAGCTGGTCCACGACGGTCCCACCTACGCCGAACCGCACGATTGCATCATGGTCCACCGCAGCAAGGTGAAGCCTGACAAACTGTGGAAGCGCGATGATCCGTTCTTCGCCAAAACGGTGGAGATGGCCAAAAAAGATGGCATTACCTTGGAATTGGACAACAAAGTGATCCGTGACGGCAAAAAGGTGCGGGTCTACATGACCTCAGTCGCACCGATCTACGGCATTGGTGAGTTCAATGTCAAGCTGGGGGACGAGGTCACCGTAGTGGTCACCAACCTCGACAAGGTCGAAGATGTCACCCACGGCTTCTGCATGATCAACCATGGGGTGCAGATGGAGATCGGACCGCAGGCAACTGCGTCAATCACCTTCATCGCCGACAAGCCCGGGGTCCAGTGGTATTACTGCAACTGGTTCTGTCATGCCCTGCACATGGAGATGCGCGGACGGATGTTGGTAGAGGCGTAGCCCTCAAGCCCGCCAAATTGCGGCTAGGCGATTCAGCAGCTAGCCCTGGCCGCAATACAGGTGGGACCGGGTACTCCGCTCTCAGGCTGTCGTAAACGGCAGTCATTGGCTAAATTCCGAGGGCGTTTTTCATTCTGGTGCGCCTCATTTGTGGCTCTTCTTCTTTGTGGTGATACTATCTCATTTAAAATCAGACTAGTTACTATCAATTTCTGGGATACCCAGGTATGAAACGGCACCTGTTTGTTGTCGCGTTGATGCTGGGATGGGCGGGTTCGAATCTCAGCCTTTACGCCCATGCACAGCAGCTCAAAGTAACCCCTGAGCAATCCCTGCAGCAGGTATTGGACAACGCCCAGACAGCCGATCAGTTGTTGCTCGAACCCGGCCTCTATCGGGGTAACTTTCACATCGACAAGGCGTTGACCCTCACCGGCCAGGCTGGGGTAATACTCGATGGCGGCGGGGTCCACAGCACCCTGACCCTGAATGCTGAAAATATCCGTATCGAACAGCTACGTATCAACAACTGGGGTGACAACCTCACCAATCTCGATGCCGGAATTTTTGTGACCACGCAGGCCCGGGGCGCCGTCATCCAACACAACCGCTTCCAGGGCATCACCTCAGGGATCTGGGTCGATGCCACCCAAGACATCCAAATCCTCAATAACCAGATCGAAGGTGATCTCAGTACCCGCTCCCAGGATCGTGGCAACGGTATCCACCTGTTTAATGTCGGCGGCGCACTGGTCAAGAACAACGAGGTCTGGCATACCCGCGACGGCATCTACATCGATACCAGCAACGGCAACGAATTGAATGGCAACTTCCTGCACGACCTGCGTTACGGTGTGCACTACATGTATTCCTATACCAATAAAGTGATTAACAATCACACCCGCAACACCCGCACCGGATACGCGTTGATGCAATCTAAATATCTGACGGTCAGCAACAATCGCTCCGAAGATGATCAGAACTACGGAATGCTAATAAACTTCATCACTCATTCGACGATCGATGCCAACCAGATAACTGGGGTACAGACCGGCCGCAACCCCCACCTGTTGGAAAACGCCAGTCAAATCACAGGAGCTGAAGGTAAGGCGCTGTTTATCTACAATTCGGTGTTTAACCGCATCACCAACAACCAGTTTAATGACAGCGATCTGGGTATTCATATGACCGCAGGTTCAGAAGACAATGTGATCTCCGGTAACAGCTTTATACGCAATAAAGAGCAGGTAAAATACGTCTCTAATCGCAACCAAGAATGGTCTGAAGAGGGCAAGGGGAACTACTGGAGCGATTATCTGGGCTGGGATATGAATGACGACGGTATCGGCGATACCCTGTACGAACCCAACGATGGCATCGACAAGCTACTGTGGAAATACCCGGCGGTCAAAGTACTGCTCAACAGCCCTGCCGTCGAAACCCTGCGCTGGGTGCAGCGTCAATTTCCAGTATTAAAATCACCAGGGGTGGTCGATTCGGCCCCCCTGATGCACGCACCTTTCTCACCCGCTGACCCACTCGATGCGCAATCCCAGCCCTCACCGGTCATCCTTTCAGCGAGCCTTAAGTCCGAGGTACTCAGCCAACGATGAACATTGTAGAGCTTGAACAGGTCGAAAAACGCTACCGAGGAGTCCATGCCCTGAAGGGCTTGAACCTGGTTCTCAAACAGGGCGAAATTCTCGGCCTGTTCGGCCATAACGGTGCCGGTAAAACCACCACCATTAAATTAATTCTGGGTCTGATCGAAGCCAGCCGGGGCAAGGTAAGCGTCTTCGGTGTAGACCCGACCCGGTCAGAAGCGCGCAACCAGCGCCGCCAGCTCGGGTTTCTGCAAGAGAACGTCAGCTTCTACGATCAGCTGACCGGACTTGAAGTGCTTAACTATTTTGCCCGCCTCAAACAGATACCCAAAAAACAGTGTTTAGCACTGCTGGATCAGGTCGGACTGCGACACGCCGAAAATCGGCGGGTGAAAACCTACTCCAAAGGGATGCGCCAGCGTCTGGGGCTGGCTCAGGCGCTGCTCGGCGAACCTAAACTGCTGTTACTGGATGAACCGACGGTAGGGCTTGATCCGATCGCTACCCAAGATTTCTACCAGCGCTTGAAACGTTTACAGGAGCAAGGTTGCACGGTGATCCTCTGTTCCCATGTGCTGCCTGGGGTGGAAAAATATATCGACCGCGCCCTGATCATGGGCCGCGGCGAACTGCTAGCCGAAGGCAATCTACACGACCTGCGCCAACAAGCCGACCTGCCACTAACCTTGCAGCTGCAGGGGACTATCGAACTACCGGAAGCACTTCGGGCCCACTCGACGAAAAACCCTTCAGGTATCAGCCTGCAGGTGCCTATGCAGCAGAAGATGCAGGTACTCAGGAGTCTGATGGCGCTGCCCGGGCTGGAGAATTTGGATCTGCACCTGCCCACGCTGGAAGACCTCTACACCCACTTTACCGGGACGATGCAACTCGGCCCCCAGGAACTGCTGGAGGCGCAACGCCGATGAATGCCATCTTCACTGTCGCCGCTAAAGAGTTCCGTGACGGTCTTCGCAACCGTTGGATCGTCGCCATCAGCATCATCTTCGCCATTCTGGCGATCGGTCTAGCCTACTTTGGCGCTGCAGCTGCAGGTCAGGTGGGTTTTACGTCTCTCTCCACCACGCTCGTCAGCCTGGCCAGTCTGGCGGTATTTATTATTCCGTTGATCGCACTGATGCTGGCCTACGACGGCGTGGTCGGCGAGGATGAGAACGGCACCCTGCTGCTGCTGTTAACTTACCCGCTGTCCCGCGGGCAACTGCTGCTAGGCAAGATGGCCGGGCACGGCGCGATCATGGCCTTTTCCACCCTGGTCGGTTTCGGTGCGGCAGCGATTATTATGGGCAGTTTTGCCGACATCCGCTGGCCCGAACTGATCGCCGCCTTCGGCTTGTTTATCATCTCGGCAGTGCTGCTGGGATGGGTTTTTATTGCCTTCGCCTACATCATCAGCTGCTCGGTGACCGAGAAGTCCAAAGCTGCCGGTATGGCGCTGATCGTCTGGTTCCTGTTTGTGCTAGTGTTTGATCTAGGTCTACTCGGCCTGTTGGTCGGTACTCAGGGAGATGTCGATGCCCAGCTATTACCCTATCTGCTGCTGCTCAATCCAACCGATATTTTTCGGTTGATTACTATTAGCTATTTCGCCAGCGAACAGATCACCGGATTGATGGCGATCGCCCAGCATGTCCGATTTTCCACCACCACATTGCTACTGGCACTGCTGGTCTGGCTGGCGGTGCCGATGGCAATCGCGCTGCTGATCTTTAACCGGAGAAGCCTATGACCACTATTAAGGCTGTTTTTAAGTTCACCCGGATACTGCTAACCGCGCTGTTACTAACCGCTTGCAGCGAAGATAGCGCGCCAACCCTGGCGGCCCAGCAGGCCGCTGCGATCGAAAGCGGTGATGAGTGCCACCTGTGCGGGATGATTATCAGCAATTTTCCAGGTCCCAAAGGGCAGCTGTTTGAACGTGGCCAGGGCCGGGTGATGAAGTTCTGCTCCACCCGCGACCTATTCGCCTACCTGCTCGACCCCGAGCACCAGCACAATATCCAAAGTGTCTTCGTCCACGACATGGCGATCTCCCCCTGGGACCATCCAGATGACAAAACCTATATTGACGCCCGCACAGCCTGGTATGTGGTCGACAGCAGCCGCAAAGGTGCAATGGGGCCAACCCTGGCCAGTTTCTCCGATAAGGCACACGCCGATGCCTATGCCGCAGAGTACGGCGGTCAACTGTATCCGTTCGAGCAACTCAACCTAAGCCTGTTGTCGCAGATGCGTTTTTAGACGCCGCGGCCGCCTGCAGTTAGGGCGCTGCCAGGGAGGTAAAGGCTGGAGCTAAAGGCAGTCCAAGGCGACTGAATACGCCCGCTGCACGAAATGCTCAATAGCGATGAAATAACGACAGGGAGCGAATGGCGCCCCTCTACCTAAAAAACGCCCTTGTCCGCCGAATCCTAGCAGGAGTCTTACTTGAAGTTTCTCAGCCTCAAAAAACAACTATGCCGTGGTGCAGCCGTTTCCGTCCTGGCGCTCTGTTCAAGCGCAATGGCCGACTCATCCGGGCATCAGCATGGCACGATGCCAATGCCCGCCATACCCATGCATTCCATGCCGATGGATATGGATGAGGCACTGCATCACCACCCGAGCCATGCCCAGGCCTCCGATGCAATCAATGCCACCGGTGTCATCCGCGAGGTAATGATCGACTCCCGGCAATTAAAAATACTCCACGATCCCATCGATGGCTGGGATATGGGCAGGATGCAGATGAAATTCCAGCTGGATCCAAGCATCGATATCAGCGACCTTAACGCTGGCCAAAAGATCCGGTTTTTGCTTCGTCAGCAAGGGATCGGGAAATTTTTGATCATTGAAATAACCCATTAACCTGACTCGACCGACGAGCGCGCTGACGTTCTGCCATCATTTAAATTCAGCGCTGATTGACAACCAGCAGCGCGCCGGCACCGATAAAGAGCCCTCCCGTAGCACGGTTGAACCAGTGCATTGCGCGGTGCTGATTAAACCAGTTGATGATTCGAACGGCGCTCAGCGCCAACAACAGCTCAACCGTAAACTCCACCACCACGAAGGTCGCCGCCAAGATCAGAAACTGCCCCAGCAACGGCTGCTGCGGAGCGATAAATTGCGGTAAAAAAGCCATAAAGAACAGGATCACCTTCGGGTTAGAGAGCGCCACGGAAAAGCCTTCCGCCGCCCGCCGGCGATGAGAGGAGCAGAGCTTCATTGCGGCAGGATCCTGCAGTGCCAGAGGCGCTAACCGCCATTGGCGAATGCCCAGATAGACCAGATAGCATGCACCTGCCCATTTCAGGATGGCGAAGCCGGTTTCCGATGCCAGCAATACCGTTCCCAGCCCCAGCAACGACAGCAGCATCAACAGTACAAAGCCTGCCGCGCCGCCAAGCAGGGTGCTGCAGCAGTGACGCGCACCGTAGCGGGCACCGTGGCTAAGGGCCAGCAAACCATTTGGACCTGGCGTCAATGACAGCAGCGTCACCGCACCTAAATATAACAGCCAATTATCCAGCGCCATGCTTATGCTCCTGGTCGTGAAGGGTTGAAAATTCGTGCATTAGAGACGCAAATTACCTGGCGTCACTGCACAGCTGACGCCCGCGCGCGATAAACTCAGCCTGCTCTGCTGCGGGCACAAACCGCCCCCCGGTCGTCCAGACGATATGATGAGCATGCTCCATGGACTTGCCTAGCCCCTGCTGCTGCACATAACGCAGGCCTGTCTCGCTTTGGGTCAGCAACCCGGGGCCTGCAAATCCGGCGGTGGCGGAGGGCTCGACGTCGACCCCTTCATGCTGATGCAGCAGGTAGACCCAGCGCAATAGATCCTCATCTGTCACGGTAAACACGCCCGACAATCGACTCCGCATGAGTTCTGCAACCAGGGCCGACGCACTGCCCACCGCCAGCCCATCGGCTTCGGTGGCCACACTCAAGCCCAGCTCGCTAACCGGTAATACCCGACCTGCCGCCAGGGCGTAGAGCATGCACGGCGCCTGCACCGGCTCGGCAAAGAAACAGTGTACGCTATCGCCGAACAGCTGTTTCAACCCATAGCTGATCCCCCCGGGAGCACCGCCCACACCGCAGGGAAGATACACGAACAGTGGATTATCCCGATCCACCCGAATATTAGCCTGTTGCAACTGCTGTTGCAGTCGCAGAGCGGCAACGCTGTAGCCGTAAAACAACCGTTCTGAATTTTCATCGTCAACGAAATAGCCGTAAGGATCAGCCTCTGTCTGCCGCCGACCCTCGGCCACAGCGGCAGCATAATCGCCCCGGTGCTCGACCACCTCCACACCGGCATCACGCAAACGTTTTTTCTTCCACGCCTTCGCATCACGGGACATGTGTACGGTCACTTGAAACCCCAGCCGCGCCGCCATGATGCCAATACTCAGCCCCAGATTGCCGGTGCTGCCCACCGCGATACGATAACGGCCAAACAACGCCCGAGCGTCGGTCTCCGCCAGCCGTAAGTAATCTATGTCCCGCACCTCGCGTCCAATGCCGGGCAACAACCCGGCGTCGAGTGCCAACTGCTCGGCAAAGCAGAGCACCTCGTAGATGCCGCCACGCGCCTTGACCGAACCTGCGACCGGCAGCGCGTGGTCACACTTAATCAGCACCCGATCGGCGCCCGCATGCTCGCCTAGCAGGACCCGTCCCAATGCGGGCGCAGGCCGCAGTGCCGATTCGATCAGCCCGGCGCTGGACTGCAACTCGGGAAACAGCTGCGCTAGCAGCGGTGCACAAAGGGCCAAACGCTGTTCTGCGTCCTGCATCCCGGCGCAAGCGGCTCGGCCGGTACGGGCAGGCTCGGTAACCAAACCGGGATTGAGCCACAAGGTCGGCTGACCGGCCTGCAACGCGCAGCTCAGGGTGGGTGTTAACGCAGAATCAAGCGTCGGCATAGGGTCAGTCTCCATCGTTGTTTTTTTCATACTGCTATAGAATTAGCAGAGTTAACATCTATGATTTCTATACCACTCTTTAGTAAAACTAAATAAACATGCTTTTAACCGGGGTTAACCCTTATGATTTCTGCCGGACTTAACACCCATGATTAACGCGCCTATCTGGTCAGGACTGCGCTGCTTTCACTGTGCCGCCGCGCATCTGAGTTTTACCCGTGCTGCCGAAGCGATGAATATCACCACCGGTGCCGTTAGCCAGCAGATCAAACAGCTGGAATCCCGCCTGGGCTACACATTGTTTCAACGCAGCACACGCCAACTCCGTTTAACCGAAGAGGGCAAGCGCTTAGCGCAGGCCGTTGATCAGGGTTACAGCGCCATCGAGGCCGCGTTGAACGCACTGGCAACCTCACAGCTACGCGGACGGGTTCGGCTAGCGGTAATCCCCTCCTTCTGCCTGCAATGGCTGGTACCGCGTCTGGGCGAGTTTTACCGTACCTTCCCGGATATTGATCTGCACATCGACGCCCGAGATCAGATACAGGGGCTTAACGGGGCCAGCTATGATCTGGCCCTCGATTACCGTCTGCCGCGCCCGAATGAAAGCGCACCCTGGCTGCGCGAATGGCTGTTCCCGGTGTGCAGCCCCAACCTGCTAAGCAACGCTCCGTCATTGCAGGCGGCGGCTGATCTGCTCGCCTACCCACTGCTCCACGACAGTGCGCCCTGGCCGGGAGCCGACCGGGATGAGGAGTGGCGGCACTGGCTAGCGGAGGTCGGGATCGTCCCAGAGGATGCTCAACGCCAACTCTTTTTTAATCGCGCCGATCTCGCCCTGCAAGCGGCCGAAGCGGGTCAGGGCATAGCGCTGGGTCGCCAGGCGTTAGTGGCAGACCACTTAGCCAGCGGTCGATTGGTAATTGCATGGGAACAAAGGGTCCGCTCCCCCGCCAGTTATGTTCTGCATCTAGCACCCGGCGCGCAACAGAATACTCGCGCGATTGCCTTTAAGGACTGGTTACAGGCGCGGGTAGCGCCCTTAACACCCCCTTAAACGTAATCTGACGAAAAACCTTCCTATCAAAAACGCACAATGTTATTTGGGGGAGAATCTGCGGGATGAAAATAAAGTATCACCATTAAAAATAAAGAATCATCATAAGCGGTCTGAAACTTGTAATAATCGGCCCCCTGATAGGGGTGAAATGAGTGTCGGTCAGCGACCGCTACCGACACAGCCTGGACACGAAGCCGACGCTGCTATCTCTGCAGCTGCGATTGCCCTTATCCACAAACGCAGCAACAGCAGGAATGCCTAGCCTCATATCAGGTGACTATTACGATCCGTCGCTGAAGGGAACAGGGCGATTCAACGTAAATTCTCGACGATACAGCCTGTGAGGACGGAAGCATTTAATCTAAATGCTGCCCCGCCCCCTGATTTACTCGCTTAATCCGCGGACCAGCATAACTGGGCCACTACG
>JBALTG010000013.1:0-54454 GCA_036964625.1 Motiliproteus sp. | reverse complement strand
GGACCAATAGGTATGGAACCTATTTGTCCATCGGGTTAATAGCATCACAGGCTCCCTTTCTAAACCCTGACTGCTATAATGGCGGCCTTTTAACCCTCAAGAGCGAATAATCGGATGAGTAAAATCGACAGCGTCGAACAGAAAGTCAGCTATGGAATTGGACTGCAGATGGGATCCCAACTGCGCGAAAACAGCATCGACGGCTTGGAGGTCGACCTGGTATTACTGGGCCTGCGCACCGCTTTTACAGGCGAAGAAGCCAGCGTGCCCAACGAAGAGCTGCAAGCAGCCTTCAACGCCCTGAACGAGAAGCGTCAAGCCGAAGCTGAAGCCAGCGCAGGTGCTGCCGAGGCCGAAGGACTTAGCTACATGGAAGAGAACGCCAAGCGCGACGGCGTGTTGATTACCGAATCGGGCCTGCAGTATGAAGTGATCACCGAAGGCAGCGGTGAGAAGCCCAGCGCCAGCTCGACCGTCCGTACCCATTACCACGGCACATTTATCGACGGACGCATCTTTGATAGCTCTGTCGATCGTAATCAGCCCGCAGAATTCCCGGTCGGCGGCGTGATTGCTGGCTGGACCGAAGCGCTGCAGTTGATGAGTGTCGGCTCCAAATGGCGTCTGGTGGTCCCGTCCAAGCTGGGCTACGGTGCTCAGGGTGCAGGCGGATCTATCCCTCCTCACTGCACCCTGGTATTTGAAGTTGAATTGCTAGATATCCTGTAACCAAGGAACCGACCGCGCATGCACCTGCACGCCAAAAAATACGGCAGTGACAACAATCCGCCACTGATTATCCTGCACGGCCTATTCGGCAGTTTGGATAATTGGGCGGGACAGTCGAATGTCCTGGCCGAGGACTACCAGGTGTGGGCGCTGGATCTTCGCAATCATGGCCGCTCGGGGTGGGATGATGATACTTCCTACGCCGCCATGAGCGATGATCTGCTGCAGTTTATCGATGCTCAGGGGTTCGACCGAATCCTACTCCTGGGTCATTCGATGGGGGGCAAGGTGGCGATGCAGTTTGCATTGGATCATCCGCACCGGCTGCAAAAACTGATCGTCGTGGATATCGCTCCGGTGCTTTATCCGCCGCATCATAATGACGTATTCGCAGGATTGAATGCGGTCGACCTAAGCACCCTGGGTTCACGCCGAGATGCGGATGTTCAACTCGAATCCGCAATTACCGAACCGTCCATACGTCAGTTTCTGCTCAAGAACCTCTACCGCGATAGCGATCAGTTTGCCTGGCGGATGAACCTTGCAGCACTCGAGAGCGGTTATGACCAGACCGCCGCCGCGCCAGAACCACGCGGAGATAATGCCCGCTATTCAGGCCCAACCCTGTTTATCAAAGGCGAGCGATCCCATTATATTGAACCGCAATACCGCGACGCGATCGCTGCGCTGTTCCCCTGCGCCGAAGCACGCATCATGACTGCGGTGGGTCACTGGCCGCACGCCGAAAAACCGAAAGCGTTTAACGCGCTGATAACGCGCTTCCTGAAAAAGTAGCTAAACGGAAAACGTTGAGATCAAGCTTGGGTATCGACCAGCGATCCTTGTAACAGCGTGGCCGGATCGGCCTGGCCGGTTTCGATTAGCTGCTGCTGCACTTGCTGGATACGCAGATTCAGATCGACCATCTCCTGTGCGAACTCCAACTGCATTTGCTGGCTACGCGCCTGGCGCTGCTGCAATTCATCCCGGCTTTGCGGTAAGCGATCATCCGCAGCTTCTCGTTGCGACTCCTTTTCTTCAAGCTCTTTTTCTTCTAGTTCCTTTTCTGCACTCTCACTCCCTGCCAGCTGTTGCTCTGCCGCTTGCCCCTGCGCGGCTTCTACTGCGGGGCTGGTTTGTTCTGACGCCTGCTGCTCATTCCGATTCAATTCGGCCTGCGCATCGATTAATTGCGCTCTCGCCTGAGCCGCGACTCGCAGATCCTGCGGCGAGGGATTTGCAGGAGCCAGAGCCGCTTGCAATACCGTCCGGGCATTCTGGATACTGGTTTCAGGATTAGCCGACCTGGAGGTATTGATGCCGACCTCTCCTGCGGTGGCATAAAGCTGACCATCGGGGCCACGGGTATAGCTATAACTAGGGGCTCCTGTAAGCCCGCCACCTGCCGCAGCATGAGCCGCTTCGTGATTTCTGACCTCTCGATCACGCTGAGCTAATTGACGCACCTGAGCCTGAACTTGCTGATCCGATTCGATGAATTCGGCCGAAGACAGGCGGGATGACGGTGCTGTAGCGGACTGAGTAGCGGACTGTGTAGCGATACCTGGCGACAAGCCTCTATTGTCACTCTGACGGACCTGATCGGGATTGAGCGGATCATTGATACGACTGATTGACGAATTAGTAACCGAGCTGGAGGGCTGACCTGGCGCTGAATCGGAACTGATGCCTGATGCTGGGATGGTTGATTCAGACGTAGCCTGAGCCCCGGATTTCGCCGCAGAGACAGACGGAGACGGTGCCCTTAATGCGTTAAGGGGGTTGCTGGTGTGGCCTACATTCATTGCGTTCCCCCCCGGTACAGGCTACGCAAACGTATTAACATTCAGCCCAAGCGAAGTGCCGAGAGTTTCATCTGCGCTCACGACTCTATTGGTCTGCATAGCCGCCTCTTGCGGAGCCGTGACCTGATTAACACTTTGCACAGAGGGCTGTACCGCTTCGCTACTGCCTGAGCGGCCCGTTAGCTGAGAACTGTTTTCAGGTGACTGGATTCCGCCGATAGATGCGGGTTCCTTGCGCGAGCCATCGATGTTTTGAGCGCTATTGCTAAGAATTGCCTGAGCCGACGCTGAAAAGGATGGTATCTGCATGACGAACCCCTCATGTATTGCCTGTATCTGGCAGCCTGTCGGACTTAACGCTGATCTACTGCGGGAAAGCCGACTTTGGCCATTTTTTGTCCTATTTTTCGTTAAATAGAACCACTATTCGCCTCAAAAGAGTTCAAAAACTGTCTCAAATCGGTCTCCCCCTCGCTACGACCGGTCAAGTCCGACAGACTGCTAGCCAAAGTATACGTCGAGATATCGAAGCAGTTCAATTTTTGTTCAACAAATACGCCAACGATCGCTCAAAAGCTTGCGCTGCATCATTAACACTGGCATCTGCCAGGTGTGGGATTTCTGCCAACAAAGGGGCTCTGAGTGATGATTTAAGAGTATCGAGGTTTTCCTGGTAGCAACTCATCGCCGGATCTATCCGGTTCGCTATCCACCCAGCCAACGGTAATCCGTCCGCGGCCACGGCCTCAGCCGTTAACAATGCATGGTTGAGGCAACCCAAGCGCATCCCAACCACCAGTATCACCGGCAAGCTGAGTTCCTGAGCAAGGTCTGCCAGGGTTTCGCTACGATTCAGAGGCACTCGCCAGCCACCAGCACCTTCGACCAACACCAGATCGGCAGGGGTCATCAACGCCCCCCGGCAATAACCCGCCAAGCGACTGACGCTGACGTTTTTCCCTTCACGCTGGGCGGCGATATGGGGCGCAATCGGCTCTTGCAGCAATACCGGATTAACCTGCGCATAGCTTAACTTGACTGAGCTGTGCTGCATCAGCAGCAACGCATCCTGGTTACCAACGCCGGTAGCGGATTCTTCGGCCCCTGCGGCAATGGGTTTCAGACCAAAGCTGCGCAGACCGCGGCGCTGAGCCGCCAGCAACAGGGCCGCTGCAGAAAAAGTTTTACCGACATCCGTATCGGTACCGGTAATAAAATAACGTGCTGCCACTGTGCATCCTGCTTGGTTATTGGTTAATGGTTAATGGGCTGGAAAAATACAGATCCTAACGACGCTGGAGCCGGTAATAGTAGACCTGGTAGGTCGCAGGAATTTTACCCTGGTCATCACGTAGCGCCTCATAGGCGCTTCGGAATGCTTTAACCCGCTCACGCCCGGAAAGGCCGATCGGCCTACCCGGGTTTAGGTTATGCGCACCCAGCCCTTTGAGTTCATCGGTCAGCTGCTTGAGCCGTTCAAACTGCAGCACGATACGGCGCTGCTCGAAAACCTCAATCGTAAATACAGCGCTGAACGCCGACTCAATTCGTTGCTGTGATTCAAACTGATTAACGTGTTGATAGCGATCAACCGCTGCCCAGGCTTGGCGCAACTCCCCCAGAGTCTCCGGACCCAAGGTAGCAATTAACGCACGCGCCCCGGGGCGTAACACCCGAGCAAGTTCTGCAAACAACCGCTCCGGACTCTGACACCACTGAATCGCCAAACTGCTATACAGACCGTCGAGACAACTATCCGCCAAGGGCAACTGCTCGGCATCCGCACAGAGGTAATTAATATCCGGGTGCTGCCGGGTCCTACGGGCAAAATTGAGCATTCCCTGAGCCAGGTCCAACGCCACCACTCGCGTATCGGGCAACTGCGCCAACGGCAAGGAGAAGTAGCCCGTACCCGAGCCGAGATCCAGCAACTGTCCATGCCAACCCTCGGGGCTCAATTGCAGCAACCGCTGGCCCACCTCGCGCTGCAGCCCCGCGACCGAATCGTAACTGGTCGCAGCGCGACTGAATGAACCCGCCACCAACCGCTTATTCATCACCTCAGCAGCAGTCCGCGTTGATCCCAAACCGGTCATGGATTCGCTCCTGAGTCCTGCCCCTGAATCCAGCCAACAACGGCCTGAGTGACCGCCTGTTCGGCAGTGATAAAAGCCACATGACCCGCGCTATCGATCAGCTGCGCATCCTTTTTGACCAGCGATTGTACGCCCACAGCGGCGGGCACCAGGGCATCATTGGCCGCAAACAAAAACAACCGGGGAACCTTCAGCCCGGCGAACAACGGCCGGTAATCTTCGGCCAAAAGCGCCAGTGATTCAGCCAGCCGAGGCGTAGCCGAGGACTCTGCGATAATACCTTTGAGGGTACGCAACAGGTTTCGGGCCTCAGGATCGCCCTGCACCTGCAGCATCGCAAAGCGATTCAGCGTCTTCACTGGATTCTGCTCAAGTGAACGCTGAAAAGCATCGAAGGTTGCCCGCGGCATCGCCTCGGGCCAATCCGCTCGCTGGACGAAACAGGGGTTGGTCGAAATCGTAATCAATGCCGCTGCCCGCTCGGGATAGCGCTGAGCAATATGCGCCGCAACCACGCCCCCGAGCGACCAGCCGAGCCAGATCGCCGGCTGCGTCAGCCGTGAAGCCAGCTGCTGCAGAATCAGATCTGTCAGGGTGTCGAGAGTATAGGGCTGATCAGTATCAAAGGTACTACGTCCCAGCCCCGGCAGATCGACGACCAAGACGTGGAAATCTTGCTCCAGAACTGGCAACCAGCTCTCCCAGATCGCCCCGGACATCCCCCAGCCATGCAGCAGTACTAACGGCTGTGCATCGGGGTTGCCGCGCTGCTCAATACAGAGGCTCATTGAATACCGTCCCCCGGTGTGGCGGCGATGACCTCAGCCAGTGCTTGCAACAGGCGCTCCACTTGCTCTGCGGTATGGGTGGCGCTCAGCGTCACCCGCAGCCGTGCGCTACCTTCGGCAACTGTCGGCGGGCGGATGGCGGTAACAAAAACCCCTCGCTCGGCTAACCCGGCACTCAGTGCCAGGGCCTGCGCCGAACTGCCCACCATGATCGGTTGAATCGGGGTCTGCGAATCCATCAACTCCAGCCCGAGCTGCTGCGCGCCTTGGCGGAATTGACCGATCAGTTGCGCCAGCTGCTGACGACGCTGCTGGCCGTGCTGGACCAGACGCAACGACGCAAGGCTAGCAGCGGCTACCGCCGGTGGCATCGCGGTAGTGTAGATGTAACTGCGGGCATGCTGAATCAACGTTTCGATCAGCACCTCAGAACCGGCGACAAAGGCCCCGGCCGTACCAAATCCTTTGCCCAGGGTGCCGACCAGCACCGGCACCTGCTCCAGGGTCAAGCCCAGCTGTTCGACGCAACCGCCACCGCTGACACCCAGGCAACCAAAGCCATGGGCGTCATCGACCATCAGCCAGCCGCCCTGCTGCTGCGTGACCTGACTGAGTTCGCGCAGCGGTGCAATGTCACCGTCCATGCTAAAAATACCGTCGGTCACCACCAGCTTGCGCCGCGCCTCGGTACGTTGCATCTTTTTCGCCAGACTGTCGGGATCATTATGCAGATAACGCTGAAAGCGCGCCCCGCTCAGCAGCCCGGCATCGAGCAACGATGCATGGTTCAATCGATCCTGAAACACCGCATCGCCCTTGCCGAGCAACGCATTGACCGCGCCCAGGTTAGCCATATAACCGGTTGAGAACAGCAGCGCCCGGGGCCGGCCGGTGAACTCGGCCAGCGCTTCTTCAAGCTGATGATGATGGCGACTGTGGCCGTTAACCAGGTGCGAGGCACCGCTACCGACACCAAACTCATTGGCCGCATCCCGAAACGCCCGGATCACCTGCGGATGATTGGCCAGACCGAGGTAATCGTTACTGCAGAATGCCAGATAAGATTTACCCTCGACGATCACTTCGGGTGCTTGGGCAGACTCCAATACTCGACGATAACGGTATAAATTATCGCATTGACGCTGTTTCAGGGCGCCCCCTAAACCCTCAAAGCCACTCATCAAGCACCCGCATCATAAAACATGGGGTCACCTTCGGCGGCCTGCTGCGCCTGTTGAATCTGTCCCATGATCGCCTGCTCATGAGCTGCATCCGAGGCATCTTCACGCTGCTCGGGGTTGATTCCAAGCTTGCTGAACAGTTGTCGATCGGCATCGGTTTCGGGGTTATCGGTGGTCAGGAGCTTCTCGCCGTAGAAGATTGAGTTGGCACCCGCCATAAAACAGAGCGCTTGCATCTGCTCATTCATAATCTGCCGTCCGGCCGACAACCGCACATGCGACTTAGGCATCAGCAGCCGTGCTACGGCAATGGTGCGGATGAAATCAAAGGGCTCCAGATCCTCAACCTGATCCAGCGGTGTACCCTCAACTTTCACCAGCATATTCAGGGGAACACTCTCGGGATGATCGGACATATTAGCAAGAGTCAACAGCAGACTGATGCGATCTTTAAGCTCCTCACCCATCCCCATAATGCCGCCACAACAGACCTTCATACCGGCATCACGGACATTCTGCAGGGTATCGAGCCGATCCTGATAAGTGCGCGTGGTGATAATGCTACCGTAGTATTCAGCCGAGGTATCGAGGTTGTGGTTGTAATAATCCAGCCCCGCGTTGGCCAGATCCGAGGCCTGTTGGTCATCGAGCATCCCCAGCGTCATACAGGCTTCCAGCCCCATCGCCTTAACCCCTTGGATCATCTCGATCACATAGGGCATATCCTTAGCCCGCGGGCTACGCCAGGCGGCCCCCATGCAAAAACGCGTCGCTCCCTTGGCTTTAGCCGCTTCTGCCTCTCGCAGCACCTGCTTGACCTTCATCAAGCGTTCGGCTTCCAGATCGGTGCAATATTTAGCACTCTGCGGACAGTAGGCACAGTCTTCCGGACAGGCACCGGTCTTTATCGACAACAGCGTGCTGACCTGAACCTGATTCGGATCAAAGTGCTGCCGATGGACAACCTGGGCGTTAAATAGCAGGTCATTAAAAGGCAGTTCGAACAGCGCCTGCACCTGATCGGCGGTCCAGTCATGACGAGGGGTGGCTACGGCCTGATTGAGCATCGCTAAGTTCCTGTAAAAATATGCGTGTGCCTGGCCGGATCAGAGCTAAACTGCCTCTATCAAAGGCTCTGGCCAAGGAAAGCCCGATCTTACCGACATGGATCCCCCTGTCAACCCATGAAAAGACTCAAGGTTTACATCAGATCCTTTTTTAACCAGTCCTTCGCTGCACCCCGCTGCTTGCTTTGCCGCCAATCCAGCCAACGATCAATGCCACTCTGCAGAGGTTGCGAGCAAGATCTTCCCTGGCTCAATAGCTATTGCCAGCACTGCGCAGAACCCCTGCCCGAAGCACTTAATTTGCCGATAGGGAGACGATCTGACCCTCGCGACAAAGCGTTACTGACGTGCGGTCACTGCCTCAAGCAGCCGCCAGCCTTTACCCGCACCTACGCCCCACTGCGTTACGAATTTCCGATTGACCTGCTGATCCGACGCTTCAAACATCGGCCCGAGCATCACAGCATCGAGCTCCTCAGCGAACTGTTTGTGCAACACCAGGCACTGGCTTTACGCCAACAAACACCGCAACGACAATCAACCCCACAACAGCTAATTCCGGTTCCCCTGCATCGCAACCGTTTACACCAGCGTGGCTTTAACCAATCGTTAGAGCTAGCCCACTGCATTAGCCAGCGGCTGGGCATCCCCGTCAATGATAAGGCCTGTAGCAGACAGCTTGACACCCCGCACCAGCAAGGCCTGAGTGCAAAGCAACGGCGGCGTAATCTACGCCATGCCTTCAGGGTTAGCCGCGACTACCTCGATAGAACCGGACCCTACCAGCATGTCGCGCTTATCGATGACGTGATGACGACCGGCTCCACGGCTCAGATACTCGCCGTTCAGCTGCGCCGGGCAGGTGTCGAGCGGGTTGATATCTGGTGTCTGGCCAGAACGCCTGCCGGTAGACATGCGGCCAGCAGTCTACCGCATCAAAAATAGCACTGCGCAATTCAGACCCAGTGATACCGATCTGAGTTACCATAGCCACTTGGACAAGTGGTCCAAATTCATTCAGACACGCATTCAACTCAACTTTTTTCACTATTAACGCGGAATTGGCAATGACAACGATCAACGAGCATCCCTACAACACCCTCACCCCTGATCGGGTACTGGATGCGGTGGAGTCGATTGGCTACCTGTCAGATGCACGTATCTTCCCGCTTAACAGCTACGAGAACCGCGTCTATCAAGTAGGCATCGAATCGGGTGATCCACTGATCGCAAAATTCTATCGCCCGGACCGCTGGAGTCGCGAGCAGATCCTCGAAGAGCACTCGTTTACCCAGGCACTACTCGATGCACATATTCCGGTGGTCGCCCCCATCGCTGACGCCAGCGGTGAAACCCTACACAGCCATGCAGGCTTTATGTTTGCGCTCTTTGTCCGTCGCGGCGGTCATGCCCCCGAATTAGATAATCTTGAAAACCTCTACGTGCTGGGCCGCACCCTCGGCCGAATCCACCTCCAGGGGGCCACCAAACCCTTCGCTAATCGTCCCGATCTTGATGTCACCAGCTTTGGTCATAACAGCCGCAAGCTACTGCTTAGCGGAGAATGGTTACCGGGCAGCTATGCCCGCGATTACCAACAATTGAGCGAAGAACTGCTAGGTCTGATTGAGGATCGCTTTGCCCAGTTCCCGCAGATGCGCAAAATCCGTCTGCATGGCGACTGCCATCCAGGCAACATCCTCTGGCGCGATGATATGCCGCACTTTGTCGATTTTGATGATTGCCGCATGGGCCCGGCGATTCAGGACCTGTGGATGCTGACCTCCGGGGATCGCCATCAGCAACAGCAGCAGATGGCTGAAATCATTGAGGGTTACGAAGAGTTCCAACCGTTTGACCGGCGCGAACTGGCGTTGATCGAACCGCTGCGGGCGTTACGGATCATGCACTACAGCGCCTGGTTGGCACGGCGCTGGAAAGACCCCGCGTTCCCGATGCACTTCCCCTGGTTCAATAGCGAGTCCTACTGGATGGAGCATGTGATGGAACTATCCGAACTACGCCACAGTATCCAGGCAGATCCGCTGCAACTGGGTCACAATGGCTAAGCACCTAACGCGTGCGTTTAGGTCCTGAGAAACAGCACAGCAAGAGGGCATAATCCATGCCTTAACGCAGCTATACTCGCCAGGCAGATCCGCTGCAACTAGGCCACAATGGCTGAGCGCCTAACGCGTGCGTGTTGGCGGCGTCTTTTTTGGCGCCCTTGGATTAGTTTACCGGCCGCTCTGTGACCTATAACACTTGTGACCAATAGCCTCTGGGACCAATAGCCTCTGTGACCGATAAAACTTGTGACAATAACCCCGTGAACGATAACCCTATAGCGCCCTTTCAATGCCAGCCCATCGGCCAGGTGCACTCCTGTTTTAAGGAGAAGTTTGGCATTCCGCGCCAGCCGGGTCTGGCCAAGACCGCCCTGGCCGAACTGGAACTGGTCGGTGATTATGCCCTGATGGATGCGGTCCGGGGACTGGACCGCTGCAGCCATATCTGGGTGCTGTTTCTGTTCAGTGAACACCTCGAGCGGGGCTGGACGCCGCTGGTTCGACCGCCACGATCACAGGGCGGAAAGATGGGTGTATTTGCCACCCGGGCCACCTTCCGACCCAACCCCATCGGCATGTCGGTGGTCAAGCTGGACCGAATTGAGAACCGCAACGGCACGCCGATTCTGCACCTATCGGGAATCGATATCCTCGATGGCACCCCGGTGATCGACATCAAACCCTACCTGCCCTACGCCGACAGCCTGGACGATGCCCACTACGACTATGCCGCCGATGGCCAGAAACAGAGCCTGACGGTTAGTTTCAGTGAACCGGCACAACTCAGGCTGTCTAACCATAAGGACCCGGCAGCCTTGCGGCAACTGATTACGGATCTGCTCAGCTGTGATCCACGCCCGACCCACAGGCGCAAACCCGATGATGACAGGATATACGGCATGCAACTGGACAATTACAATGTGCGCTGGCGGATTAATAACGATAGCATCGACGTCATCGCTATCGACAACTCGGCGCCCACCCGCCATCAACATCCATAAAAAACGGTAATAACCCTATCTGATGAACAGGTCCACGATGAAACTACTCGCTACCCTATTGTTATGCCTCACACTCAGCAACGCGGCCTATGCCGAAACGGAACAACCCTCGCCGACGCTGCAAGCGCAGCAACTGATCGCTGAACTGCTCAACAATATCGATTGGCAACTGCTGCTGCGGGTCCAGAAAAACCTGTTCAGCAACATGGATCTATTGGTGCCCTACACCCAGGAATATCTGCAGTGCTTACAAAGCGAAGGGGTGATCAAGGAGGGACAGAGTCTGGATATAACCACCATCTGGAATCAGGCTAACAACGTATCCAACACCTGTACCGTGATCCTGCAGTCGCTGGTCGGCAAGCTCAACTTTGATATCACCCAAGAAGAGTTCGAGCAGGGGCTGAGCCCGGAATACCGTGAAATGCTGAAGAAGAGTCTCTGATGGCGCGTTTTTCCCAGGCCAAATCCAGCCGCCGCTTCTACCAGCAACCCAAAAAAGCCCAGCTGGATACGACCCCTTTCGAGATTGATATCAGCGGCCTGAGCCACGATGGTCGGGGCTTGGCACGACCCGCAGGAAAGACCGTTTTTATCCAAGGAGCCCTACCTGGCGAACGGGTTCGGGCACGCTACACCCAGCAGAAAAGCAAGTACGATGAAGCGCGCACGCTGGAGGTACTCCTCGCCAGCCCCGAGCGCACCGAGCCACTCTGCCCGCATTTCAACCATTGTGGTGGCTGTCAACTGCAGCACCTGACATCCAGCGCCCAGATTCATCACAAACAGCAACAGGCGCTGAACCAGCTGCAACGCATCGGCGGCGTCAGCCCGGAAACCATTCTGCCACCGCTCGAAAGCGAGCACTGGCACTACCGTCGTCGAGCCCGCCTAGGTATCTGTAAAGACAAGCGTAACGGCACCCTATCGTTAGGGTTTAGACAGCAACAGAGTAACCAGCTGGTGGCGATCGATCAGTGCCTGGTACTTGAGCTGCGCGCTGATCAATTAATCCCGCAATTCAACCGGCTGCTGAATCAACTGCAGCAACCGCTGGCGATCAGTCACGTCGAGATCTGCCTGGCGGATACGTCTGCGGCGCTGGTGTTACGCCACCCCAAGCCGCTACTGGCTGCCGATCAGCAGGCGCTGCAGACACTGGCCACCACCCTGGGGTTTGATCTGCACCTGCAACCCGGCGCCCCGGAGACACTCCAGCCTGCGCCTGACAGCCAACCCCGCACACTCAGTTACGCGCTGCCCGAGCAACAGTTGCAGCTGAATTTTCAGCCCGGCGATTTTACCCAGATCAACCCTGGCATCAACCAACAGATGATTAATCTGGCGCTGCAACTTCTCCAGCCAGGACCCGACGACCGGATACTCGATCTGTTTTGCGGCCTGGGCAATTTCACCCTGCCCCTGGCGCGCCAGGCAAAAGAGGTGGTGGGGATCGAAGCGATCGAGACCATGGTCGCGCAAGGTCGGGCCAACGCCGCGCATAATCAGCTCGACAACGCCACATTTTATGCGGCAGACCTAACCCTGCCGATCACGGATAAACCCTGGTTTGGGACGGGCTTTAACAAGGTCCTGCTCGACCCACCTCGCGCTGGCGCCTATGAACTGATCGAACCACTGGCAAAACTCGACGCTGCGCAGATTTTGTATATCTCCTGCGATCCTGCGACCCTGGCGCGCGATGCGGGCGAACTGGTTAAGCGCGGCTACCGGCTAACCCACTGGGGAGTGATGAACATGTTCCCGCACACCACCCATGTTGAATCGATTGCACTGTTCGCTAAAGACAGATCCTGATCTGGCGCTACGGATGCTAGCAGCCTGCCGCCAGGCAGGGTGGCTTGGATTATCTCGGGTTCAATACTCGCTCTCATCCTTGGGACCGCTGAACTCCTTAACCGCCAGCAGCAATTGCCTGCAGGATATCTGCCCGATTAATTTACCATTTTCCACCACCGGTCGGCGGCGCTGTTGGTGTTTCAGCATATCGCTGGCCACATCGACAATATCCTCCCCCAGACCCGCCACAACCAGCTCGGTGGTCATAAAATCTGCGACCCGACCAATGCCACTTTCATTGTAAGAGGCCATCAAAATGCCGTTAAGGCAATCCAGTTCCGAGAGCATCCCCACCAGTTTGTGGTCCTCATCGACCACACACACGCCCGAAATCTTATTCACCAGGATCAGGTGCACCGCCTCCATCAGTCCGGCATCCTTTGAAATCGCTATGGGATTATCAATCATATAATCTTTCAAATCGACGGATTTAAGCATAAGTGATCCCCCTGTTATTTGTATTACCTACTCCAATAGCAATAGCTACACTCCGGGGGTTTGTAAAGGAAACAAGCACCGATTCATTACAGCGGCTTAGCCATACCACCGGGTACCGGAAACGCTTGCCACGCAGGCTTCAAATTGCCTGCACTGCGTGGTTAGCCGTGAGTGACGATCGCACAATCGAGGCCCTGCCATACACGACGCCACACTCGATTGCACTCAGCCTCTAACCACCGGGCGGCCCCCACCTTCTTAGGCTTCGACCCGCGTTGGATAAAAAAACAATTCGCTAACCTCCTGTCTCTTTTATTTTTATAACTACACTTTAGCAACATGCGCCGATTTCATGTCCGCATCACGCGGTGTCTAGGAGTCGCAGGGGGAGATGACTGTGAGCAAGCTTGACCTCTACCTGAATCAAAGCGGGCCCTTAGCCGGCTACTTTTTTATTGTGTTGAGCTTGGTGCTGCTGATCCTGGTGATCTCCCATCTACTCGGCGAACGCCATCAGGAACCGGCCACCGGCGAACCCTTTGAGTCAGGGGTGGTGCATATCGGCGACACTCAAATGCGCTTCTCCGCGCCCTATTTCCTGATCGCCATCCTGTTCGTGATCTTCGACCTGGAGGCCGCCTTTATTTACATCTGGGCGGTGACCCTGCACGAGACAGGCTGGCCCGGATACCTCGAAATTCTGATCTTTATCACTATTCTCGCCGTCGCCCTGTTCTACCTGTGGAAGATCGGCGCCCTGGACTGGGGCCCGCGAGGAAAGGCCCCCTCGCGGCAACCGCCGCTGCAGGGTCACAGCGAGGTACTGCAAGGTAACTCACCCCCTATTAATCCACCACTGCCCTGAGGGCACAAGCTATGGGATGGCAACTCGAACCCGTCGATACACCCTTAATCGCGTCCAGCAGCGTCACCCTGGAGCAACAGGCGCGCGGCAATGTGGCGTTCTCCCGGTTGGAAGACCTGGTTGCCTGGGGCCGTGCCCACTCGATCTGGCCATTTAATTTCGGCCTCTCCTGCTGCTACGTGGAGATGGCCACCGCCTTCACCAGCCGCCACGATATCGCCCGATTCGGTTCAGAAGTGATTCGCGGAACCCCACGCGAAGCCGATCTGATCGTCATCTCCGGTACTGTGTTCCGCAAGATGGCGCCGGTGGTTCAGCGTCTCTACGAACAACTGATGGAACCGCGCTGGGTGATCGCCATGGGCGCCTGTGCCAACTCCGGCGGCATGTACGATATCTACAGTGTGGTGCAGGGGGTGGATAAGTTTCTGCCGGTAGACGTCTACGTTCCCGGCTGCCCGCCGCGTCCCGAGGCGTTGCTGCAGGGGCTGCTGCTGCTGCAACAATCGATCGGTCAGGAACGTCGCCCTCTGAGCTGGGTCGCAGGCCCTCAGGGGGTCGTCAAGATGGACCAGACATCTCAGCGTGACCGGCACCAGGCCGAGCGTCAAGCCGCAACCCGCCTGCGTTCACCGGATAGCGTCTAGGAGAAAATATGCAAATAGCCCGGGCAGAACAACCATTGGCTGACCAGATCAGGTGCCGCTTTGGCGATGCCCTGCTGGCCAACCAGCCTTGCTGCGATGCCATTACCACGCTCTGGATCGGTCGCGAACGGCTGATTGAGCTGCTGAGTTACCTGAAGCTGGAACTCGATGGCCCGTTTCTGTGCCTCTACGACCTGACCGCCATCGACGAGCGCCAGCGCGCCAATCGCCAAAACCAGCCCGCGTCCGACTTTACCTTGGTTTACCACCTGCTCTCCTACGATCGCAACGATGACCTGCGGATCAAGGTCGCACTGGCCGCCGACGACACCCAGCTTCCCTCGATCACTCCCTTGTGGCCGGCAGCCAACTGGTACGAACGCGAGGTGTGGGACATGTTCGGCGTCCGCTTTGAGGGTCACCCTGGGCTATGGCGGATTCTGACTCCGCCAACCTGGGAGGGCCACCCGCTGCGCAAAGAACACCCGGCCCGAGCTACCGAGATGGAGCCTTTCAGCCTGCCTGCAGAGCGTCAAGAAAAGGAGCAAGAAGCACTGCGTTTTGACCCCGAGGCCTGGGGCATGAAACGTCATAGCGACAGCAGCGATTTTATGTTCCTCAACCTCGGCCCCAACCATCCCAGCGTCCACGGTGTGTTCCGCATCATCCTACAGCTCGATGGCGAGGAGATTATCGACGCGGTACCGGAGATCGGCTATCACCACCGCGGCGCCGAGAAGATGGGCGAGCGCCAGTCCTGGCACAGTTATATCCCCTACACCGACCGGGTCGATTACCTGGGTGGCGTGATGAACAACCTGCCTTATGTGCTGGCCGTGGAGAAGCTGGCGGGGATCCAGGTTCCCGAGCGGGTCAAGTGTATCCGGGTGATGCTGGCGGAGATGTTCCGCATCGCCAGCCATCTGGTGTTTTACGGCACTTTTTCTCAGGATATTGGCCAGTTATCACCGATTTTTTATATGTTTATCGACCGCGAAAAACTGTTCGGCATTATCGAAGCCATCACCGGAGCACGGATGCATCCCAGTTGGTTCCGTATCGGCGGCGTCGCCCAGGATCTACCCTTAGGCTGGGACAAAATGGTGCGCGAATTTATCGACTACCTGCCAGCCAGGCTCGACCAGTACGAAAAAATGGTGATGAACAACAGCCTGATCAAACGCCGCAGCCAAGGAATCGGTATCTACACGACCGCAGAGGCGATCGAGTGGGGCGTCACCGGTCCCGGCTTGCGTGCGACTGGACTGAACTGGGACTGGCGCAAACACCGCCCCTATTCCGGCTACCAAAATTACGACTTTGAGGTATGCACCGCCACCGGTGGCGACAGCTACGACCGCTGCCGGGTGCGGGTGGAGGAGATCCGCCAGAGCCTGCGCATTATCCGCCAGTGCCTTGATCACATGCCCGAGGGGCCCTACAAAGCCGACCACCCGCTCACGACGCCACCGCCCAAAGAGCGAACGTTGGAGGATATTGATACCCTGATCGATCATTTCCTCGGTGTCAGCTGGGGTCCGGTGATCCCTGCCGGCGAGGCCAGCGTCGGGGTCGAGGCCACCAAAGGTAACAACAGCTATTACCTGGTCAGCGACGGCAGCACCTGCGCCTATCGAACCCGGATTCGCACCCCCTCATTTCCGCACCTGCAGATGATCCCACTGATCAGCCGTGGCCTGATGATCTCAGACCTGATAGCAATCATCGCCAGCATCGATTTTGTCATGGCTGATGTGGACCGTTGAGGAACTGTTATGAACCAGAGATCTAAATTCAACGCCTGCGACGACTATCAGATGTTACCGCTGATCAGCCGTGGCCTGATGATCTCAGACCTGATCGCAATCATCGCCAGCATCGATTTTGTCATGGCTGATGTGGACCGTTGATGAGGAGAGAGGAAAGCTTATGAGCCTGGGGCCGGAACTAAGCGCCATCGAATGTCAGCAGATCGACGCCGAGTGTAATCATTATCCACAACGGCGGGCGGCGGCTATCGAGGGGCTGAAGATCGTCCAGCAACACCGCGGTTGGGTCTCGGATGGCACCCTCAAGGCGCTGGCACGTTACCTGGAGATGCCCGAGGGCGAGCTGGATGGCGTGGCCACTTTCTACAACCTGATCTTCCGCCAGCCGGTCGGCACCCACGTGATCATGCTCTGCGACAGCGTCTGCTGCTGGATCAAGGGCTCGGACCACCTCAACCAATACCTGTGTGACAAGCTCGGCATTGAGCCGGGACAGACCACTGCCGACGGTCGTTTCACCCTATTGCCCATCGTCTGCCTGGGCGACTGCGACCGCGCACCGACGCTGATGATCGACGACCAACAGCACGGTAACCTGACCCCGGAAAGCCTCGACCAGATCCTGGCTGCGCTGGACGCAGAAATAGAGACACCCGGTAGCAGCACGAGGCACACGTCCGCCGACAGCCATGTTAACGCTGGAGGTGACGTCGATGACTAACTCGACCGATGCCCTGCTAGAGCGACCTTTGACGGCACTGATCAAAGCAGATCGCAGCCCGCTGAGCCTGAAAGAGTACCGCGGCGGTGGCGGCTACCGCAGCTTGGAACAGGCGCTCAAACGCCTGAGCCCAGAACAAGTATTGAAAGAGGTCACCAGCTCCAATCTCCGCGGTCGCGGCGGCGCAGGCTTTTCCACCGGACTGAAGTGGAGCTTCATGCCCCGCGACGCCGAAGCTCCGACACCCCGCTATCTGGTGTGCAACGCCGACGAGATGGAACCGGGCACGTTTAAAGACCGATTATTACTGGAGTCCAACCCTCATCAGCTACTCGAAGGGATGGCGATCAGCGCCTACGCGCTGGGCGCCGAGATCGGTTATATTTTCCTCCGCGCCGAATACAGCCGGGCGGCGCGGCATCTGCAACGCGCGCTGCAGGAGGCCCTTGATGCCGGTTATCTCGGCAACAACCTGCTCGGCACTGAATTCAGTCTGACTATCCACCTGCACACCAGCGCCGGGCGCTACATCTGCGGCGAAGAGACCGCGCTGATCAATTCGTTGGAGGGCAAGCGCGCCAACCCGCGGGCCAAACCTCCGTTCCCTCAGGTCTGCGGCCTGTTCGGCCAGCCCACCGTTGTCAATAACTGCGAAACGCTGTGCAACATCCCTCACATCCTCGCCAACGGCGCCGATTGGTATCTGCGCTTGGGTCGCGGCGACGACAGCGGTACCAAGATCTTCGGTGCGTCTGGCAACGTCCGCCGACCGGGGCTGTGGGAGCGCCCGATGGGCACCCCCATCCGGGAGATTTTCGAAGACTGTGCTGGCGGAATGAGCACGGGCTACCAGATGCGTGGCTTCCTACCCGGCGGCGCCTCCACCGATTTCCTGCTGCCCGAGCACCTTGACCTGGCGATGGATTACGACGTTATCGGCAAGGCCGGTAGCCGCATGGGCACCGCCTCGTTGATCGTGCTCGACGACCAGACCTGCCCGGTGGCGATGGTCCGTAACCTGACCCACTTCTTCGCCCAGGAGTCCTGCGGCTGGTGCACCCCCTGTCGTGACGGCCTGCCTTGGGCGGAGCAGTTACTCGGCGAGATCGAAGCGGGACGAGGACGGATGGAGGACCTGGATACACTGGCGTGGCAATGCCGCTTTATGGGCCCCGGCAACACCTTCTGCGCCCTGGCGCCGGGGGCCGCGGAGCCGATCCAGAGCGCGTTAAAATATTTTCGCGAAGATTTTGAACGCCATATCACCACCAAAGGCTGCCCTTGGCGATGACGGGCTAAACCTGCTATTTAAATAGATGCAAAGCACACCAACCCTATCGGGTTAGGGACAAAATAATGGCAACGATCAGGATTGACGGACAAGACTACGCTGTCGAGGAGGGGCAGAACCTGCTCCAGGCCTGCCTCGGTCTAGGCCTCGATCTGCCCTACTTCTGCTGGCACCCCGCGCTGGGCTCGGTCGGTGCTTGCCGCCAGTGCGCGTTACTGCAGTACCAGAACCCAGAGGACAGCCGCGGGCGATTGGTGATGGGCTGCATGACACCGGTGGCCGACGGTCAGATTCTGTCGATCAAGGCCGAAAACGCAGTGAGCTTCCGGGCGGGTGTGATCGAAACCTTGATGACCAACCACCCCCACGACTGCCCGGTGTGCGAAGAGGGCGGCGAGTGCCATCTACAAGACATGACCGTCATGAGCGGCCACCACCAGCGCCGTTTCCGGGGTCCCAAACGCACCTTCAGCAACCAGAATCTCGGCCCCTGCATCGGCCACGAGATGAACCGCTGCATCACCTGCTACCGCTGCCTGCGCTTTTACCACGACTATGCTGGCGGCAGCGATCTGCACGCTTACGGTTCGCGCAACCTCATCTACTTCGGCCGTTTCGAAGACGGCACTCTGGAGAGTGTATTCAGCGGCAATCTGGTGGAGGTCTGTCCCACCGGGGTATTCACCGACAAGACCCTGGCCGCACATTACAGCCGTAAATGGGATCTGCAATGTGCGCCCTCAGTCTGTGTCCATTGCAGCCTCGGCTGCAACATCAGCCCGGGCGAGCGTTACGGCGTGCTGAAACGAATTCAGAACCGCTATCACCCACAGATCAACGGCCACTTCCTCTGTGATCGCGGTCGCTTCGGTTACGATTTCGTCAATCACCCCGAGCGTATTCAGCGGTCATCCCAGCGCCAGGATGGCGAACTCACAGCCATCAGCGCCGACGCCGCCGTGACCGCCCTGCAGCAGTTTTTTAATTCTCAGGAGGTTGACGCTAAACAGGCTGACGCCAATAAAGGAAACGCAAACAAGGCCCGACCCATCGGCATCGGATCCCCCCGCGCCACCCTGGAAAGTAATTGGGCGTTACAGCAACTGGTGGGACCGGATCACTTTTTCTCTGGCCTCACGCGAGCCGATGATAGCCTGCTGCAGGCGATGCTGTCGCTGCACCTCAGCTGCACCCACGCCACTACCCTGGAACAGGTGGAACGGGCCGACGCGGTACTGGTGATCGGCGAAGACCTGCTCAATAGCGCGCCCCGGTTAGGGCTAAGCGTACGCCAAGCGATCCGCGCGGCGAGCCTCGCCAAGGCCGATGCGATCCGGGTACCGCTGTGGCAGGATCAGGCGGTACAGATCGCAGGCCAAGACGTCGGCCACCCGCTCTTTATCCTCCACAGCCACCGCAGTGAACTCGACGCGCTGGCCCGTGACAGCGTCCACGCCAGTCCGCAGCAGCAGGCCCGGCTCGGATTCGCCATCGCCCACGCCATCGACAATAAGGCCCCGACGGTGGAGGGGCTTGAACCTCAAGAGCAGGTCCTGGCCAATAAGATCGCCACGACCCTGCTCGAGGCCAGGTATCCTCTGCTGATCACCGGTGCCTCAAGCCGCAGCCGCGAACTGATCCACGCCTGCGCCCAGATTCATCAGGCACTGGTGCGCCAACGCGGTGAGGCTAAGTCGATCGGCCTGCAACTGGTTTTCCCCGAATCGAATAGCCTGGGCCTGGCGCTGCTCTGTCGCCGGCAGCATGAAAACAGCCTCGACGACGCCTTTGCCCTGGCCAGCCTTAGACCCACTCGGGCGCTAATCCTGGAGAACGACCTCTACCGCCGCGCACCGAAAGCGCGGGTAGATCGCTTCTTCGACCAGCTCGAGCAAAAGGTGGTAATCGATCTGCTGGCCAGCCCCACCACCGCCCGCGCCGACCTGCTGCTACCCGCCACCAGCTTCGCCGAGAGCCGTGGCACCCTGGTCAATAATGAAGGGCGCGCCCAGACGCTGTTCCCGGTATTCCCGCCCTCCCGGGAGATGGCAATGAGCTGGCAGTGGCTGCGCCGAGCCGCGGCGGCTGACTGGATGCAAGCTAATCCGTTGGCAGAGGTCAACGATGAAGCCCAACTGCTGGTACATTTGGCAGCCAGCGATCTTTTGCTGGCGCCGCTGCAGGCGTTGGCTGGTACTTTCGCTAACCCTAACGCCAGCCCTAACACCAGCCCTAACAAAAACACCAACACCCTCTGGACCGCCCCGCGGATGCCCCATCGCTACAGTGGACGCACCGCCATCCGCGCCCAACTCAACGTCCATGAACCTCAACAACCCAACGACCCCGACTCGGCGCTGGCCTATACCATGGAAGGCGTCCCGGTTTACCGCCGGGTGACCGCTCAGGACCCTGGTCTGCCCCCCCTGCCATTCGCCTGGTATCCAGGCTGGAACTCCAACCAGGCACTGCACAAATTTGACCAACAGCGAAACGGTCAACTCGGACGCGAAGTCGCCGAGGCTCGCTTAATACCCGCCAAGACGGTAAAAACGCGTGACTGGTACGCCCCGGCAGGACGACGCGCTGACCAGAGTGGAGGTCAGAGTGGCGAGCAAAGGACACCGGCATTACTGATCGTGCCACAGCCACAGGCATTCGGATCCGAAGAGCTGAGCCGTGCAGCCACTGCCATCGCCGCTCGCACAGAGCCACCCAGATTGTGGCTGCACCCCCAAGACTGCCGACTGCAGAACATTGCCGATGGCGACCAGGTCGCTATTCAACTCGATGGCCTGGATATCCTTCTGCAGGCGCGACTCGACCCAGGACAGGCACCGGGTACGGCACGGGTGGCGGATGGCATGCCACCGCTACTGGGCTGCACCCTGCCGCAGCCAAGCAGCATCCGCCGACTCAGCGGCAACCCGCTGATCACCAGCGACCGACACGCGCAGGAACCGACGCAGCAATCCACACAACAATCTACACAGCAATCTTCACAAAAACAGGAGCCGCGCCATGACTGATGCCCTGCTGACTCTGGCCAATATCGTCGTCACTATCTCGGTATTACTAGGGCTGGCGGCGCTACTGATCTGGGTCGAACGGCGCCTGCTGGCGATCTGGCAAGACCGCCTCGGGCCCAATCGGATTGGTCCGTTGGGGGTGTTGCAGGTGGTGGCGGACATGATCAAGATCTTCTTCAAGGAGGACTGGATTCCACCCTTTGCCGATAAGGCGGTGTTTGTTTTCGCCCCCTGTGTCGTCGTGATCTGCATGTTGCTGGCCTTCGCCGTCGTACCGTTCGCCCCGGGAATGGGAGTGGTGGATCTCAATATAGGGCTGCTGTTCTTTCTCGCCATGAGCGCCCTGGCCGCCTACAGCACCATCCTCGCCGGCTGGTCTTCTAACAATAAGTACGCCTTACTGGGCGGGATGCGCTCGGCGGCACAGATGATCAGCTACGATGTGTTTATGGGGCTGTCGTTGATGGGCGTGGTGCTCTTGAGCGGTAGCTTCGACCTGCGTCAGATCGTCGAATCCCAAGCTGGACTGTGGAACATCGTGCCCCAGTTCGTCGGTTTCGTGATCTTCCTGATCGCAGGGCTCGCGGAGAGTCATCGCCTGCCGTTCGACCTACCCGAGGCCGAGCATGAAATCATCGCGGGGTTTCACACCGAGTACTCGGGGATGAAATTCGGCCTGTTCTTCGTCGGAGAATATCTGGGGGTACTGCTGATCGCAGCCCTGACCGCCACCCTGTTTCTCGGCGGCTGGCTGGGTCCGGTGTTGCCACCGCTGCTGTGGTTTGTGCTCAAGACTGCGCTGGTTGTGGCGCTGATCATCCTGCTCCGGGCCGCGCTGCCCCGACCGCGCTTTGATCAATTAATGGCGTTTGGATGGAAACTGTTGCTGCCGCTGGCGCTGCTTAACCTCTTAATAACCGGCGCGCTGGCGCTGCTCTGGGCAGGCTATTAACTTGACAATACGAGAGAGGGAGGAGAGAGGATGCTGAGTCAGCTCCGCACCCTGTGGGAGGTGCTCAAACACACCCGCACCGCGATCGACACGGTTGAGTATCCGGAACAACAGCCCTATCTGGCGCCGCGCTACCGTGGCCGTATCGTGCTGACCCGTGATCCCGATGGTGAGGAGCGCTGCGTTGCCTGTAACCTCTGCGCCGTCGCCTGCCCGGTGGCCTGCATCGCGCTGCAGAAGAGCGAGGATGAACAGGGCCGCTGGCAGGCGGAGTTTTTCCGTATTAATTTTTCGCGCTGCATCTTCTGTGGCCTGTGCGAGGAAGCCTGCCCCACCAACGCGATCCAGCTGACCCCCGATTTCGAACTCGGCGAGTACGACCGCCAAAACCTGGTCTACGAGAAGGAGCACCTGCTGATCAGCGGCACCGGCAAGTACCACGACTACAACTTCTACCGCCGGGCGGGCAAGGATGTCGGGGTCAAAGCTAAGGGCCAAGGCGATACCGAACAGCCCCCGGTCGACCGCCGGAGTCTGCTGCCATGAATATCGAACTGTACCAATACGAGCGCCAAAATCTGGTCTACGAGAAGGAGCACCTGCTCATCAGCGGCACCGGGGCTCTCCCCAGAGAAACACACGACTACAGCTCCTATCGCCGGGCGGGCAAGGATGTCGGCGTCAAAGCCAAGGGCCAAGGCGATACCGAACAGCCCCCGGTCGACCGCCGGAGTCTGCTGCCATGAATATCGAACTGTACCAATACGAGCGCCAAAATCGGGTCTACGAGAAGGAGCACCTGCTCATCAGCGGCACCGGGGCTCTCCCCAGAGAAACACACGACTACAGCTCCTATCGCCGGGCGGGCAAGGATGTCGGCGTCAAAGCCAAGGGCCAAGGCGATACCGAACAGCCCCCGGTCGACCGACGGAGCCTGCTGCCATGAGTGTCGTCCTGTTCTATCTGGCCGCCGCCATCACCCTGATCAGTGCATTGATGGTGATCACCCGGCTGCATCCGGTGCACGCCCTGCTTTACCTGGTGGTGGCGCAGCTCGCCAGCGCGCTGATTTTGTTCCTGCTCGGCGCGCCCTTCGCTGCCGCGCTGGAAGTGCTGGTATACGCGGGTGCGGTGATGGTGATGTTTATCTTCGTCATCATGATGCTCAACCTCGGCCCCACGACCCGAGACCAGGAACGGAGTTGGCTTAATCCGGCGCTCTGGCTCGGTCCCGCGCTGCTCAGTGCCATCTTGCTGGCGGAATTGCTACTGGTGCTGAGTGGTAGCGGGCTGGCGCAGCCCAGCTATGTCGGCCCTAAGGCGCTCGGCATCGCCCTGTTCGGCCCCTATATGCTCGCGGTAGAGCTGGCATCAATGTTACTGCTAGCGGCATTGGTGGGTGCCTACCATCTCAGCCGGCCCTATCTGCAGCGAGGTACAACCACAACCGCAGCTCCGCAACAAACAGCTTCGGCAACACGTGCAACGGCAGAATATACGACAGCAATCCAACCCCAGGCCCCGACTCTGACCCAGCCCCAGACCCAGACCCAGACCCCAGAGGCAATGAATCCATGAATTCGCCGCTCCTCGATCATGCCCTGCTGCTGGCAGGAATGCTGTTCTGCATCGGCCTCATTGGCGTGATGGTACGGCGCAATCTGCTCTTTATGCTGTTAAGCCTGGAGATCATGCTCAACGCCGCCGCGCTGGCGTTTGTCGTCGCCGGTGCGGCCTGGCAGCAAGCCGACGGTCAGATCATGTTTATTCTGGTGCTTAGTCTGGCCGGTGCCGAGTTGGCGCTGGGACTGGGATTGGTGATCCAGCTGCAACGCCGTTGTGGCAGCCTGGATCTTGACCAACTAAACCAACTGAGAGATTGAGATGTTAAGCGATTGGTTACACCCGCAAAACCGCTGTGGCAGCCTGGATCTTGGCCAACTAAACCAGCTAAACCAGCTAAACCAGCTAAACCAGCTAAACCAGCTAAACCAACTGAGAGATTGAGATGCTGGGCGATTGGTTACACCCGCAGTGCCGCTGTGGCAGCCTGGATCTTGACCAACTAAACCAACTGAGAGATTGAGATGCTGAATCTGCTCTGGCTGATCCCAACCCTGCCGCTGCTGAGCAGGGTACTGAAACTCGAGCTGATGCTGGGCGGTTGGTTACACCTGCAGTGCCGCTGTGGCAGCCTGGATCTTGACCAACTAAACCAACTGAGAGATTGAGATGCTGAATCTGCTCTGGCTGATCCCAACCCTGCCGCTGCTGAGCAGCCTGGTGCTGATGCTGGGCGCAGGGAGGCTTAGCAAACCTAAGATATCCCTCTTCGGCGTCGGTTCGGTAGGGCTGGCGGCACTTATCGCCTGTAGCATCGCCGTTGGCTTCGAGGCCGATGACAGCTACCGGCAGTTGCTCTGGCATTGGTTTAGGGTGGGGGCGCTCAGCATTGACTTCGCGCTGTACCTCGACGGCCTGTCACTGGTGATGCTGCTGGTCGTCACCGGCATCGGCTTTCTGATCCACCTCTACGCGGCCGGCTATATGTACGACGACCCCGACTACGCCCGCTTCTTCGCCTGCATGAACCTGTTCCTGGCGGCGATGCTGATCCTGATCCTGGCAGACAATCTAGTACTCCTGTATTTGGGTTGGGAGGGGGTTGGACTGTGCAGCTACCTGCTGATCGGTTTCTGGTACAAGGACCCGGCCAATGGTATGGCCGCGCGCAAGGCATTCGTGATCACCCGGGTTGGCGATACCGCGTTGGCAATCGGTCTGTTCCTGCTGTTCCGGGAACTCGGCAGCCTGGATATCGGCACCTTGATGAGTGGCGCCAGCGAACGCTGGCCCGAGGGTTCCAGCACGGCCACGATCGCTGCCCTGCTGCTGCTGGGCGGCGCGGTGGGCAAGTCGGCCCAGCTGCCGTTGCAGAGCTGGCTGCCCGATGCGATGGCAGGCCCTACCCCGGTCAGCGCCCTGATTCACGCCGCCACGATGGTCACCGCCGGGGTCTATCTGATCGCCCGCTGTCACGAACTGTTCCTGCTGTCACCCTTGGCGATGACGACTGTGGCCGTGGTCGGGCTGCTGACCCTGCTACTGTCCGGCTGCAGCGCGCTGGTGCAGACCGATATCAAACGGATCCTGGCTTACTCCACCATCAGCCAGATCGGCTATATGTTCCTGGCATTGGGAGTCGGTGCCTGGTCAGCGGCGATCTTCCACCTGGTCACTCATGCCTTCTTCAAGGCGCTGCTGTTCCTCTCCGCCGGTTCGGTGATCCTGGCGCTGCATCACAAGCAAGAGATCTTTGAGATGGGAGGGCTGGGGCGACGGATGCCGTTCATATTTGGCTGTTTCCTGATCGGTTGCGCCTGTTTAGCCGCGCTGCCGTTTACCTCCGGTTACTTCAGCAAGGAACCGATCCTGGCGCAGGCCTGGGCCCAGTCCCCGCTACTCTGGTTCGGTGGTGTACTGGGCGCGCTGATCACCGCGCTCTACAGCTTCCGGCTGATCTTCGTGGTGTTCTTCGGCGAGCTGCGCAACGAGCCACGGCCGCTTCAACTACCCGGGAGGGTGGCGCTGCTGATGCCGGTCGCCCTCGCTCTGCTGGCCCTGCTGGCCCTGTTTGGCGGCGTACTGGATCTGCCACTGGAGAGGGTGCTGCCTGGCGTCGCGGCACACCCGCCACTATTGATAGAAGCGATCAACACCCTGGTGCCCATCCTCGGCGTGCTGGGCTGCTACAGCCTGTACCGGCTCAACCCAGAATTACTGATACGCCTCAAAAAATTACCCGGCACTGCGGCACTGCGGCAGTTCTGGCATAGCGGCTGGGGCTTCGACCGACTCTACGATCGGTTACTGCGCCAGCCCTTATTGTGGCTGGCACGGATCAACCGCGACGACTTCGCCGACCTGATCAGTCAGGGTGTCGCCGCGCTGAGCCGCTACAGTCATCAACTGCTGGCGGAGCTGCAGAGCGGCCAGATCCGCTGGTACGCCAGCGTCATGGCGTTCGGGATAGTGCTAATGATCGGACTGGGGATGCTGACATGAACAACCACACAACAGCCTGTTCAAGGCTAACTGCTGATCCTGCGAGCGCGCGATGCTAACCCTGCTGATCGTCTTGTTGCTGGCCGGTGCGGTCATCGCCTGGCTGGTGCAACGGCTGTCAACGAACGCTCCACGACAGGTGGCACTGGCCACCCTGAGCATCGCGCTGCTGTTACTGCTACCGCTGCTGTTCAACCTCAACAACGGCGTCTTGATCGCGGTGCAGGGCGATAGCTGGCTACTGCTGGAGCGACACCCCTGGATCCCCCGTTTTGGTATCAGCTGGTTGCTGGGCATGGATGGCATGAGTCTGCTGCTGCTGCTGTTGACGCTGATTCTGGGACTGGTCGCCATCGCTGCTTCCTGGACCGAAATTAACCAACGTCAGGGGTTCTTCTACTTCAACCTGCTGGCCTGTCTGGCTGGCGTGGTGGGGGTCTTTACCGCCCTCGACCTGTTTCTTTTTTTCGTCTTTTGGGAGGTTATGTTGATCCCGGTCTATTTTCTGATCGGCATCTGGGGCCACGAGAACCGTCACTACGCCGCACTGAAATTTGTCATCTTCACCCAGACCAGTAGTCTGTTAATGCTGATCTCCATCGTCGGACTGGCACTGTTGCATCAACAGCAAAACGGTAGCTACAGCTTCGATTATTTCGAGCTGTTAGGCAGCGGCAGCCACTCCCCCTACGGCTTCTGGCTGATGCTGGGATTCTTTATCGCCTTCGTGGTCAAACTCCCTGCTTTCCCGCTGCACACCTGGCTTGCCGATGCTCACACCCAGGCCCCGACTGCTGGCTCGATCATTCTGGCCGGGGTACTGCTGAAGACCGGTGCCTACGGCCTGATCCGTTTCCTGATTCCGCTGTTTCCCGACAGCCTGCACAGCTTTGCGCCTGTGGGTATGACGATCGGAGTGATCGGGATCTTCTACGGCGCGCTGCTGGCCTTCGCCCAGTACGATCTGAAACGACTGGTGGCCTACAGCAGCATCAGCCATATGGGTTTTATCCTGCTCGGAGTCTACGCCTGGAATGAGTTGGCCCTGCAGGGGGCGGTGATGCAGATGCTGACCCACGGTTTCAGCTCTGCCGCGCTGTTTATGCTGGCAGGAGCGGTGCAGCAGCGCATTCACAGCCGCGATATGCGGCAGATGGGTGGACTCTGGTCGCAGGCACCGCGAATGGCCGCCATCGCCCTGTTTTTCGCCATGGCCTCGCTGGGCATTCCGGGGCTGGGTAACTTTATCGCCGAGTTCCTGATTCTCATTGGCAGTTTCCAGGCCAGCGTCCCGGCCACCGTACTGGCCACGCTGGGGCTGGTGGGCGCGGCCATCTACGCGCTGATCATGATCCAACGGGTGTTCCACGGCCAGCAACAAAGCAGCCATCACCTGGTGGACTTCGACCGCCGTGAGCAGGTAACCATGGCGGTAATGATGCTGGCGCTGCTGCTGCTGGGACTCTATCCACAACCCACGCTGGATATCCTGCGACCGGTGCTGGATCAACTGCAAGCACTGGTGCAGGCCTCCAGTACCCCGTTAGTCGGAGTGATACTATGAACAGCAGCGCACTGACGACGACCCTGCCGACAGATCCAGCAATCGGCGCTGACGGCCTGTTCAGCCTGCTGCCACTGCTGCTGGTCAGTGCGCTAGTAGTCGTGCAACTGCTGCAGATCAGCTTTCGCCGCGACGCCCTACTCTGTTATAGACTCACGCTGTTCGGCCTGAGCGCCGCCTTCGCGAGTCTGTTTATACTGCTTGATAGCCTGCCACAACAAGCTACACCGCTGCTGCTGATCGACCACTACGCGCTATTCTTTATGGGGCTGATTCTGGCCTGTGGCATCCTGTTGTTGCCGCTGTGCCACCATTACTGGCAGCGCCATCAACTGCCCCTCGACGAGTTCTATCTGCTGTATGGACTCAGCATACTGGGGGCGCTGGTGCTGGTGTGCAGCCAGCACTTCGCCAGTTTTGTGCTCGGCTTGGAGCTGCTATCGCTGCCGCTGGTGGCGATGATCGGCTACCCGTTCAGCCCCCGCTACGCCCCGCCGTTGGAGGCGGCGATTAAATATCTACTGCTATCGGGGGTCGCCTCAGCCACACTGCTATTCGGCGTGGCCCTGATCTACGCCGATCTAGGCACCCTCAGTTTCGTGCCGTTGATCCAGACCCTGAGCCAGACCGGCGCCCCGCTGCTGCAAGATCCGTTATTACTTACGGGGATCATGCTGGTGCTGGCAGGGGTCGGCTTCAAACTCTCATTAGTGCCCTTCCACCTCTGGACCCCCGACGTCTACCAGGGGGCTCCGACACCGGTCACGGCGCTGCTGGCTACCATTTCCAAGGCAGCGATCGCCGCACTGCTGCTGCGCTGGTACCTGACCAGCGAGGGTTACGAGGTGCCGCAACTGGTCTGGGCGCTGACGCTGATCGCAGTGACCTCTATGCTGGTGGGCAACCTGTTGGCGCTGTTGCAACAGAATATCAAACGGCTGATGGCCTACTCCTCCATCGCCCATTTCGGCTACCTGCTGGTCGCCTTGCTGGCCTTGAGCCAATCAAGCGCCCCTGGACTTACTGTGGAAGCGGTCAGCTACTACCTAGTGGCTTATCTGGTATCTACCCTGGCCGTATTCGCGGTGATCATGCAGCTCGCCTCTGAATCCAACGCCAGTGACGCTCATCCTGACGACAATCACCCTAACGACTCTCACCCTAATGAAAGTCACCCTGACGACTACCACCGCCTCGACCACTACCGCGGCCTGTTCTGGCGCCGGCCGTTGCTGGCCCTGACCCTGACCCTGGCGCTGCTGTCGCTGGCGGGCATTCCGCTGACGGTCGGTTTTATCGGTAAATTTTATCTGTTCGCCACTGCGGTGGCCGAGGGACTATGGCTGCTACTACTAACGCTGGTACTCGCTAGCGGCATCGGCCTATTCTACTACCTGCGACTGGTGTTGTTGCTGACGTTCCGTGTCGAAAAGGAAGATCATATTAGCAACGTCAGCCCAACCCAGCCCTGGCACAGCAGTAGCCGATTGACGCTGATCAGCCTAGCACTGCTGACCCTGCTATTAGGCATACTACCGACGCCGCTGATCGAACTGATCCAAGCCCTGGCAACCTCTGTCGGATAAAACCGCGCGGTTTTAAAATATATCCGGGGGTTTTCAGACAAAAAAGCTGTGAGTAGCGCTCTAGACTCGAGATTACCCAGTGAATTCAGGTTTTTTTGATATAGGTTAAAGCATTGATAAAAGAAATAATTCACATCAATCTCACCTAAATACGCATCCAGATCATGAGTTTATGCAAAACTGTCTTGTATACAGTTGCAAGCGCCCCTGATCGGCGTTTAAATGAACCTGACTCTCACCAATCTGCAATGAGCTGCAGTAAGGAATACGCGATGAATATCAATATCAACAATCGTCAAGGAAAAGTGTCTCCCGCAATACAGGAAAAGATCGAGGCGTGGCTGAAAGCCAGCCAGGATCGGTTTGGTGAAATTAGCTCAGCACTGGTAATCATAGGGCAGTCTGAGCGTCTAGACGAGATCGAAGCAACCCTGCATATTAAAGGCAAGGATGTGTTTGCCAAGGCAACCGGAGAGAATCTGTACGCTGCCATCGATGCGCTAACCGACAAGATCGACCGGCAGTTGATCAAGATTAAAGAGAAGCAGTCCGCCAAAAAAGGGACGCCTAAGCCCGCATTGTTAGTCGACGAAGATCTACAGGAGTTTGACGACGAAGATCAACAGGAGGTCGAAGTCGCATAAGGAACCAAGCGCGCTTACCTTATAAGGTACAGCGCGTTTTTCCAGCCAGAAAACCCTGCGTTGCTGTCTGGGCATAATCTAGAGCACCTGATACTCGCCACGATGAAGCACGTTATCGTGGCGATTTGCGTTACAGGAGGGCTAATGTCGCACATAATTACGTTTATCCCGCAGCGTCCCTTCCCACTCTGAAATTGCCCCTTCTTCACCGCTACTCAGCAACCGCCCCTGCGCTGCTCTATCTCCTACAACCATGCAGTCGTGCGGGAAAGCCGACTTTGGCCATTTCTTCACCCTCTTTTTCGTTTAATAGAACCACTATTAGCCTCAAAAGAGTTCGAAAACTGTCTCAAATCGGTCTTCCCCTCGCTACGACCGGTCAAGCCCGACAGACTGTCTAGCTCGCAACCTGTTTCGACTTATGTTGAGGGTCGGCTAGATGACGTGCTTGACCGTTATTACGTCCGGTTATTGTAAAGGTAGCAGAAAGGCCAACATGGGGCCTCGCGGAGAGCTAGTTCTGTGGCGCTCTTATCAGCATGGAAGCCTCAACCCGGTTTCGGACGTTAAGCTTTTGCAGGATGTTGCCCATGTAGCTTTTAATGGTTTTCTCACTCAAGCAAAGCTCGTTTGCAACCTCCTTGTTACTAAGCCCCCTGGAAACCAACTTGAGCGTTTCCAACTCCCGCGTCGTTAGCTCGCTTAAGGGACCCGTTGCATCTCCTTCTTTAGTGCTGGCACCACCTATGCTTAGTAGGTTGGCGGCAAGGGAGGGGTCGACATAAGCCTCACCAGCCTGGATAGAGTGAACAATCCTGACCAATTCAGGCCCCCTGATCCCTTTGAGTATATAACCTCGCGCCCCGATATTCATTGCTTCACGGATATCGTCTTCGTCTTCTGAGGAAGTCAGCATGATCACTTTGCATAAGGGATATTTGGATACGATCAGCTTCGCAGCATTGAGCCCCCCACCTGCCATCATAATATCAAGCAAAACCAAGTCTGGGGACTTCTTCTTAACCAGGCGAAGCGCATCTTCAGCATTGCAGCCTTGCCCCACCACTTTCATATCGCTCTCGGTTCCCAGTGTTAGCGCCACACCTTCGCGAAACATGGGATGATCATCGATCAACACTAACCGAATATTATGCCGCATGATCTTCCCCTTCCGCATTTATCGGGAGTTCGGCACTGATCCGAGTCCCCTTTCCAAGAGCACTGTCAATGGAAAAGTGTCCCCCAAGGCTCTCTATACGTTCTCGCATTCCAAGCACGCCTAAGCGCTCGTTGGATACTTGCGGCGGCAAGTGTTCGAATCCGGGACCGGCGTCGGTCACCTCGACGTTTAATATCTCTCCCTCCATCCAGACTCGAACCCCTTGGTTTATTCCACTTGCATGTTCGTAAGTATTATTCAAAGACTCCTGCAGCAAGCGGTACACGGCGATCTTGGTCGGCATCGAGAGTAGATTTGGCAGCTCGGCTAGCTCGACCTGAACGCAGCTTCTGGTTCGGCGTTGGTGAGCTTTAACCACCCGCTCGACCACCTCAGACATGCATAGATGTTCTAGTTCCGGCAAGGCAAATCCTGCCGACAGATTCCGCATCTCTTGGAGGGCATCGGTAAGTGCCTCACGGATTGCTTCGCCACTGGAGTTAATCGACGTTTCCGACAGTTTATCTGCCAACAACGCATCGATACGCAACAACGCAAAACCTACCGCTTGTGCAGGACCGTCATGGAGGTCGGCACTAAATTGGCGCAGTACTCTTTCATTAATCTCAGTGGTCCGATAACTGGCACGCCGAACGCGATCATTTAAGAACTGATTTTGTTCAAGCAGAAGTGAGAGTTGCTGAATCTTAGTTTCAAGCTGGCTACGCTGTGCCGAGATCGTCTGGCTCCCGCGACGAACAATCCCATACAACAGGACAAACATGATGAAGGTAACCCCATACACAATAACCCAGCTGGATACCTTTGCTTCAAACAACTGAGATTCCAGCTCTTGGGCATCCTTGTAAAACTCGGCGACAGCAATGATCCTGTTACTGCCGTGCGCCCTCACCGGGCTGTAAAGCTCGATCATTGGGGTGTTCAACTTCCGCTCCAACGCATTCTCTTCTGAATTAAGTTCGGAAAGCTCAGAAGTCACTTCTCCCTGCCAGGCGCGTTTGAGTTCGTCAGATTCTGGAAATTGCCGACCAATAAGTGACTGATTGCTACTGTAGACAATCCGCCCACCGGGTGCCCATATCTTAAACGAGATAATACCCTCTCCCAGCGGCGTATCGCGGTGAAGGTGAGTAAGGATGGCGATGCTTTGGGGGGAAAGCTGACTCTGCTCTGACAGCTCCTGTATTTCAGGGGCGACCAAACTATTCATGTAAAGCGCCGTGGTCACTGCGGTGTTCTGAGTAACACTAGATTCGATTTTGATGCTGACCCAGAGGCCTATCACCACGGAGCCAGCGACGATAACGAGAAAACAGGTTGCAGCAAAGAGCTGGGCCAAGCTGTAACGACGCCATAACCACGTCAACAACCGGTTCGCCCTATCGGACTCAACACGCCCTGTCATAACAATATCCCTCCCTGTAAAAGCCCAGTATTCGGAATTTGCTTTTCCCGCCCAGGCCTGAGCCTAAACCAGTGTACACCTGAGACACAGAGGAAAAATTGATGTGGATCAAAAAGCATCTCGTCAAGGATATTTAAAAAATATCCAGTGACAAATAGCGTCATCGGACTGCCGTAATTTATCGATTTATCCTTGGCCATATTTATCCTTGTTAAGTCCACTTTAACCCACTCTTCTCACCAACTTTAGTTGGTACTAGCATAGACTTTAGCCGGCATCCGCACAGCCTTAAGTCTATTTTTACCCCAACTATTGTACAGGTAAAATGGAAGGTCAATTGCCTTATATCAATTAGCACAAGGTAGGGGCAATTTTACATACTAGGTCCGTGGCTAACAACCACAATAAAACCCCATAATACCCATAACCTACGAAGAGAAATTTTTCGTTTAAAGATACCTCTGAAGTGATGACATGGACAGCACTATGATCACCGAAAGCATCGGCTTGATGACATCAAACCAACCACCGCTTCACGCTTCGATAAATGCTGATAAAGGCCTTTTACAACTCCTGCTCGATCAACCAGAACCCTGCGACAGCGCGGCAAACCAAACTTTTCCAGGTCAGGTGATGCGCACAAGAAATTAGAGAAAAACAAAAAGAATATTAAAACGATTGTTTTAATTATTTTCAATGAATCATTATAAGGAAGACCTAATAAATAGAGGCCTTGTTAAGAATGCGCTATGGAGTGTTTTACTGATTAGGCTTTGGTTATTTGTAAAATCTGGATACAAGAACTTCTCTGTAATTAATAAGTGCCATAGAGGGTAAGTGATTATCATTATCACGAAGCATAGTTGCTGACAGGTAAATAAGATCAATTTGCCAAAGCTTTAATGCTTAACGAGGCAAAACAATACGATGGAATATCGAACAGAACCCCATATAGCGTGTTGGGGTGGAGTCCATATTAAGTAGTAATTAGGACCCTTTCTCGCTGCAGTTGGCGGTCATCCAAACCCGGATGACTTAAACAGTTCTATCAAACAGGACTTTGATCATGAAGATAAAACATTCGTACTCTCGTCAAGCGACGGTACTTGGCTTATCGGCGTTGTTTACGACGGTCTCAGCAATGGCGGTCACCGATTTTATCGGGCCACCCCCAGATGACGACCCGTCGGCTTTTACCGAACCGCTGTTCGGCAATCAGATTGATGGGGTCAACCTGCAAGATTCAGAGCCACCGATGGAAGGGGCTCTTGAAGTAACAGGCGGTCAGCATGCTGATGCGGGTATCAATAATGGCTTAACCACAGGCACCCAAGCTGAAGTCGAAGGCGGCGGCGGTTATGATGTGCCAACCGGGGCCGCTGCTAGCCCGATGTTTGGCGCTCAGCCCTTTACCCAGCAAATGATGCGGTTTGAAGAGTTTGGTAATCAAAAACTTGACCCGACCACAACAGCTGGAACAGCCCCCTTCCCAATGCCAACCACAGGACCGGCGCCTTCCCAAGACCCATTCAACTCCGCATCCAGCCAACCCGAGACCGGGGCTCTGGACTCGTTTCTAAATCAAGCCGGCATGTTCCCGTTCCCCACCGAATTCTCCAATATTCTCGATCCCAGCCCCTGGACGTCAGAAATTGAGAGTTTCCTCGGCCGCGCTCTCGATGGTGCTCCGATGGAGGGTCGTCCCGGTGGCCGCGGCTGGGCGCACCAGCGCTGGAATGAGTTCTATCCGCAGTCGTTTTTCAAAACGGCGCATGCCGGTTCCCGTCCCAACGGCGGCATTCGGGATAAGCTGCAACTGCATAATTACACCGCCGGTGAGTTTGGCCCTGGTGGTCTATACCACAATACGGCAGGCGCGCCCGTCACCGAAGGCACCACCGGCGGCATCAATATCGCGTTTCACCCCAACATGCCGCTTCAAGACCATAAGTCTCTGTGGACATTTGACGGCACCCTGCCGCCGAAGCTACTGATGGCCCGGGTCGGTGAGCCGCTAGTGATGCGACATTTCAATGCTCTGCCCATTGATCCGACGGCAAACCGAGGCTTTGGCCTGCACACCATCAGCACCCATGAGCATAACGGCCATAACCCGGCCGAAAGCGATGGTTTTGCCAACGCTTTCTTCTTTCCGGGTCAGTACTACGATTATCGTTGGCCGATGCAGATTGCCGGGTATGACTCCATCAACACCACTGCCACCGACAACAGGGCATCCTTCCCCTGCGCTACCGGTGAAACGCTGTTTGTTAATGACCTCAATCCCGGGGTCAAAACCTGTGAAAACGGCTTGATCAATGTGCGTGGTGATCATCGAGAAATCATGAGTACGCATTGGTTCCATGATCACATGCTCGATTTTACCGCGCAAAATGTCTACAAGGGCAACGCGGCGATGATGAACTACTACAGTGGTAAAGACCGGGGTAACGAGTCTGTCGATGATGGCGTCAACCTGCGTTTTCCCAGTGGCTCGTCGCTACCCTGGGGTAACCGCGATTATGATGTCAATCTGGTGATGGCCGACAAGGCCTGGGATCAAGAGGGCCAGCTGTGGTTCAACATCTTCAACCTGGATGGATTTCTGGGTGATGTGATGACCACCAACTGGCTGTACAAGCCCTTTATGGATGTTCGCGCACGTAGCTACCGCTTCCGTCTTCTCAACGGATCGGTGTCTCGCTACATGAAGGTGGCGCTAGTCCATGAAGTGGCTGGTCGTACGACGGGTGAAATTAATGGCACTCGTGCACAAGGCGTATCCTGGAACCGAGTCCCATTCCACATGGTCGCCAATGACGGCAACATTATGGAGCATGCCGTTGCGTTCGACGGCGCTACGGATCTGGATAACGACGGCAACAAAGCAGAGCATAAAGGCACTCTGCCGGTGCAGGCCATTGCCGAGCGGTATGACATCATCGTCGACTTCTCCAAGCATGGCATTCAGCCCGGCGACAAGCTCTATTTTGTCAATCTGCTAGAGCATAAAAATGGCAAGGTCGTCGAAGGTCCCGTTGCGCTAGGTCAGGTTCTACGCGGTGGCTACAAGGCGACTCTGGAGGTCGATAAAGACACCGGAATCGCTTCGTGGGAAGATGCCGATCCGGTGGTCGGGAAGTTCCTTGAGCTGCGCGTGCAAGCCTACGACGGCGTCGACCAGAGTATGGATCCTGCCGATTATGAGCCCGGTAAACTGGCGATGACCGAGCTACCCTGGGACCGTAATAACGCAGAGGATGTTGCTGCAATCCAGAACGCGCGTCACCGCACCTACGACTTTGGTCGCTCACAAGGCACCGACAACGCGCCCTGGACGATCAAGGCAGACGGAAGTTCTGGCCTGACCGCTGACACACGCCGTTTATCGGCGGCACCACAGCTGGCAACCGGGCCTACCGAGGCCGGTTTCTCCGGCGACGGTACGCGTGAAGTCTGGCAAATCAAAACCGGCGGTGGCTGGAGCCATCCGATCCATATTCACTTCGAGGAGGGCATCATCATCAGTAAAGATGGCGAGCTACCACCGGCGTGGGAGATTGGCGCGCGCAAAGACGTGTTCCGCCTAGGCCCAGAGGAAGATGCCGGTCGTGATATGGAGATCGCTTACCACTTCCGCGAGTTTGCAGGGAGCTTTGTTGAGCACTGCCACAACACTCAACACGAAGATCACGCCATGCTACTGCGCTGGGACCTCGAACATCCTGGCCAAGTAAAGTTCATGCCGGCGGTCCTGCCGACCTGGGACGGTGTCGAATATATCGATACGGTTGCCCTTCCAACCATCCGCACGGGTGATGGGATCGGTCCACAAGTCGGCATTCCAACCCTATAACAGCCACGAAACCTAGTGCCGGGTAGCCATACGTGCGGCCCGGCGCTCTGCCCACGTTCTACCCGACTTTTGTTGAGCATTGCTCATTGATGATTAAAGGGTTCACCATGAACAGATTTTTATTGGATAAACATGACCAACGACGGTCACGCCTTTCTGACCGATTACTGTTGATCGCAACATTCGTAATCGGTCTATCCCTCAGCGGCCTTTCCATGTCAAAGAACGCCTCTGAAATTTGGGGCAAGGACTACTTTCCCAACATTGAATTAACAACCCAAGACGGCGAGAAGGTTCGATTTTTCGACGACGTCATTAAGGACAAGGTGGTTGCCGTTAACTTTATTTTCACCAGCTGTACCGATGTCTGCCCGGCTGAAACGGCGCGGATGAAAAATGTCCAAGATATCCTCGGTGACCGGATGGGCAAAGATGTCTTTTTCTATTCGATCAGCATCGACCCCGAGGTCGACACCCCCGAGAAACTGAAGGCATACGGCGAAAAATTCGGTGCCGGGCCTGGCTGGACGTTTCTGACCGGCAACGAAGAGGATATTACGTTGCTGCGCAAAAAGATGGGCTTATATATCCCGGATATCGAGGGTCGGACATTGTCTGACCACAATGTCAGCCTGGTGATTGGCAACCAGGCTCTCGGCCGCTGGGTCAAGCGATCGCCCTATGAAAACCCTTACGTGCTCGCCAATCAACTGGGCTCCTGGTTGCACAACTGGAAACAGGCCCGCGGTGATCGCAATCGCTACGAAGACGCCCCCGAAATTCGCCAGATCAGCGATGGCGAGATGAAGTACAGAAACCTGTGCTCTTCGTGTCATGTGATCAGTGGTGGCCTAGCCAAAGTCCCGAACGCACGACAGGTTGGCCCCGATCTGTTCGGCGTAGTTGAGAACCGTGATCGAGCCTGGCTGGAGCGCTGGCTGGCTGAACCCGAAAAAATGCTCGCCGAGAAAGATCCGATTGCGGTTGCATTGAAGGCGCAATACTCGGTCGCCATGCCTAATTTCAGTCTCTCGCCTAGCGATATTCAGTACCTTATTGAGTATATGGAGGAAGAAACGTTGCGTCTCAAAGCCTCAGCTGAAGAGACCGTCGCGATGAACGCCCAAGCAGCACCCCATGTCCATGACGCGTCGCATGATCATTCAACGATGGACCATTCAGCAATGCAGGCCAAATCCGCGCCGATAGATCACTCAAAAATGGACCATTCAGCAATGAATACCAACACTGAGTCGCATAAACATGACGAGTCACATGATCATTAAGCAATAAATTCAAAAGCAGAGCCGATTGTTACTCCTGTGTATTGCAATCAGAAGAACCCTAGGAGCCTGTCGGACTTAACACTGATCTACTGCGGAAAACCCGAATTTGGTCATATTTTCACGATCACCCTCGTTAAATAGCTCGCTATTCACAAGCTGCGTCCCTGCAGCTTGCCCTATGGGCAGCTATTGCTGTGTAAATCGGCTGTCCTGCCGATTTATCGCCTCGGATGATCGAAAAATCTGCCTCAAATCGTATTTCCCTCGCTACGATCGGCCAAGCCCGACAGGCTCCAAGGATCCAAATATATAAAAAAGGAATCAATGATGAATAACAGCAGTAGATTTCTAGCAAACAGAACCCTTACTCCGCTACCCCTCTTCCCAAAACGTGCAGTTTCTGCACTGTTGATGGCGGGCGCACTATTCAGCGCCCCTCAGGCCTGGGCGGATGCGGTACTGGTAAATGGCATAGTACTCAGCCCGACCCCAGAAATTTTCATCACCGAAGGGCCTATCTGGAACATCGATACCAGCCGGCAAGAGATCATGGTGGTCGGCAAGACCATTACCATACCCGCCACAGTCAATGGGGCAGAACTGGTCCTCAGCGGATCCTCGATCATCGGTGGCGATGGAAACCCGACCCCAATTAGTGCCAGTACCTTTGACCAGCTGAGCGATAGCCGTGCCGTCGCTGATAACGGTACGGGGATCAGCCGCGGCGCAACGCGCTCTCTTTATAGCACCAGCGAAGCACGTCGCCTCAATCCCCCCATCGAGCTGGAGCGCAACGCTAGTGTTCAGGCGATGATAGAGGCCAACTATTTCGCCATGGTGAGAGCTGCCTATACCGCACACTCGGCTCTACTGCCGGCTGACTTTCTGCAGCGGGCCGGTATCGATCGCGACGACGATGGCGATGGCACGGTAGAAGACGTCTACCCCGCGATGTCAGGTGGCACGCTGAAGTCCGCCGGTCACATCTACCGGGATAACGGTGGTAATCGTTATCTGATCCCGGATCTCGATGCTGTGATCGAGCTGTCGGAGAACGTGGTCGGCGGTACCGTTCGTTCTGCCGTTCAGGGATCCGCCGAGGTGCCCGACTCGCTGGTGATCGATGATATGTTGGTGATCTTCAATCAGGACCCTCGGTTTGGCGCCGACGTCGTAGGACTGGGAGGCGCGCCGATCCCACGGTCGGTGTTTTTTTCCATCGTGGCCGCCAACCCCAATGCTGATATCGTGGTCGTCGGCCATCTGGTCAGTGAACACGTGATGTTTGCTCAGGATGTCGAAACCGACTTTGTTGATCCCAATTCCGGTATCCAGATCACCGCTAACCGATTCCGTTTCGATGAGGACAAGGGTCAGTTGCGCTTTAGAGGCACCGTCGACAAGCCCGAGGGGGTCAACCTAGTGGCTCTGCTCACTACCGCAACAGGCACCCCGGTGGCTCAGTTCGATCTCGATCTGTTTGTCGACCCACTAACAGGCGCCGCAAATTACACCGCTCGTGAGGACGGCCTACCCAGCAACTTCGACATCGTGACCCTGGAAGCACGCTCTGCCGAAACCGGACAAGTGGTAGCTAGCGAGTCGCTCATCATGGCCGAAGTGTTGGAGTAACCACAGCATTACCCCGAACTGAACTCTTGCCCTGGCAAGGGTGCCAAATGATAAAGCCTGATAGCATAAGGCTTTATTAAATATAACGGCGATCTAGCCATTATGATTGCTTATCAGGGGGTGAGGAGGACATATGCTCTCCTCGCCCCCGAAGTTCATGCGCAAAACCTGACTCTGTGACTCTCTGTGACTCTGTGACTCTGTGGCTCTGGACTGATGTGGTTCTTGACCACCGTCGGCTAATGGGTGCCCCTGACTCGCTAGTACCTGAGGGGCTCTAAAGAAAGTCGCATTGTGACTGGGTAGGCCTTGCCGTAGTCTACAAAGCTGATGTATGAGATAAGGATTTTCATGAAGGATACGGATACTCCCCGTAGCGTTTCATTGCGTTTCATTGCGTCTCTATGCTTCTTCTGTAGCAGCCTTTTTGTTGTCCATGTTCGCCGCCTGCCTTTACATCAGCACCGAAGACGCCGTTTGGCATCATGAGAAGCGCCATTCCGCATCCGAATTGGCCGTCATTCAAGCGTCCTCCATTGAGCGCCGTATCTTACTGGCACTGAGTGCTGCCAAAATCTTGGGGCATGAAGTCAAGTTACACCATGGCGAGTTGGATAATTTCAAATCGCAAGCGGCCAACCTTATCGCTTCCCTTGGCAACATCACCAATCTGCAATGGGCACCAGGCGGCATAATTCAGCAAGTTTATCCGTTGGCGGGGCACGAGAAAGTCTTGGGGCGAGATATATTAGCAAGCGACCTGCGCCGCATCGCAGCTAATAAAGCTATGATACTAAGCAGTTGACAGTCGATGGTCCCTTCGATCTCTTTCAGGGGGGCGGGTGTCATCGGTCGCTATGCCGTCTTCCTTGATGATGCTCACGGTAAGGACCGCTTCTGGGGGTTCAGCTCCGTTCTCATTATTCTGAATGATTTGATTTCAGCCACCGATCTGCCGACGTTTGTTAAGAAGGGCTATCGTTATCAGCTCAGTCATTTAAATCCTGATTCCGGCAAGCAGGAAGTCTTTGCACGATCTCAGGCGGCCCTCCAGGGAGAGGCGCTTCTGTTGCTATCCGTCTGCCCCATAAAACCTGGACTCTTACGCTTTCCGCTGGCCCTCTTGAAACACATGGGCCTCAGTACCCCTGGCAGCTTGGTTTGGCACTACTGAGCAGTAGCATGGTCGCTTTCCTGGTCTATTTGTTGCTTAAACAACCTGTTCGCTTGAGAGGCCTAGTGGCGAAGAAAACCCAGGAGCTTTAAAAAAATACGGCAGAGCTGAGGGCGAACGCTACTTCCTGAGTACAACCAGCGCATGAATTTCTCCACCCACTCGTAGCGCACACTTTCGACCCGCGGGGCAACCTACCGCTGCGCTTGGGGTGGTCTATAGTTACGCCGTGGTGGTGATGGGTCATATCCAGGCACATCGCCCAGAGAACCCCTGCTGCTCTTTGTCTCGGCAGGAAGCTTTGGAGAATGCTCATGAAACTCTATACCGCACCCGGTAGCTGCTCTTCCGCGTCCCATATCTGCCTGCTGGAAGCGGGTATCCCGTTCGAGGCTATTAAGGTTGATCTGCAAGGAGATCGCTTGCTGCCGGATGGTCGGCACCTGAACGATATCAATCCCAAGGGCTATGTGCCGGTCCTGGAGCTGGATGACGGTGAGTTGCTGACCGAAAACGTTGCCATCCTGCAGTACATCGCCGACCTGAAACCCGAGGCGGGACTGGCCCCAGCCAATGGCACCCTGGCGCGCACCCGCCTGCAGGAATGGCTCGGATTTATCAATTCCGAGGTGCATAAAACCCTGGGGGCCTTGTTTAATCCGCTACTGCCAGCGGATACCAAACCGCTGCTCTTGTCGCTCTTTGCCCGCCGTGCTACCTACCTGGATCAACAACTGACGGAGCGGGACTACCTGATGGGGTGTGATTTCAGCATCGCCGATGCCTACCTGTTTATTGTGTTGCGCTGGTGCCCGATGCTGGGCGCGGATCTAGCCCCCTTCAAACATATTAACGCCTATCTGGCGCGTGTCGGCCGCAGAGACGCGGTAAAGACGGTGACCGGCGACTGATCAACGACGGGGACTTAGTGGATTAATTCTGCGGCCGGTATTGCCTCCGTCCAGATAAAATCCGGGGGATTACATCTGATCAGCCACCCTCTCCCTGGTTGTCGTTGTAGCACGCAAACAGCGTTGTTAAAACAGCGCCTTTAAAAATAGTACAGCAGTAGCGACAAGCCCAGTAATAGCACAACACAGAGTACCATGCTGCCGGTCGGCCAGCTCCGTGCCATAACCCCCTGACGGCCATGGTGGCGGGTCAACAGCTTCAGCCCGCGCACTGTCCAGGCCGCCGTCACTCGACCCAAGCGCTGCTCCCAGGGCGCGGCCAGCGCTCGGACGTTGGCAACTGAGCGCGGCAGTATGCGTCGGTACAGCCAGTCGGCATCCAGATTCACCGAGTGCAGCTCGGGTGGATAGATACCGGACAGTTTCAGCCAGGTAAACGCCAGCGCCGAAAAGGCCAGCAGCTGCAGTTGCGCCAGCACGTGGCTGACAGTGTAGGGGCTGTAATCCACTGCGTATGGCAGCAGCGCATAAAAATCGCGGGGGAAACAGCCGATACCGACACAGAGCACAGCGGCAATAGTCATCGCTAGCAGCATATTGCTGGGAGGCTCATGAGCGCTGGCGACATATTTAGAGTCCCGACCGAAGAAGGCAAAGAATGGGATCTTGATCCCGGCATGGTGGAACACCCCCGCCGAGGCAAACAGCAACGCCAACCAGACCGCGTCGTGCCCCTGCTGCAGCGCGGCGCTTATCACCATCGATTTGCTGACAAAGCCGCTGAACAATGGAAACGCCGAGATCGACGCCGCGCCGACCAGGCACAGCAGCAGGGTCTTGGGCATCTTCTTGTACAGCCCGCCCAGTTCCGAGCCGCGCATCTCGCCAGTTACCTGCAGCACCGCGCCCATACTCATCAACAGCAACCCCTTATACAAAACATGCGCGCAGGCATGGGCAACCGTTCCATTAAGGGCCAGCTCAGTGCCGATGCCGATACCGACCACCATAAAGCCCAGCTGGTTGATCAGACTGTAGGCCAGCACCCGACGCAGGTCATTCTCGATCACCGCGTAGAAGATCGGAAAACAGGCCATCACCGCGCCGATATAGACCAGCAGCTCGGTACCGGCAAACCCTCGGGCCAGCGCATAGATCGCCACCTTGGTGGTAAACGCGCTCAGAAACACGGTGCCGGTGGGAGTCGCCTCGGGGTAAGCATCGGTGAGCCAGCCGTGCAACAGTGGAAAAGCACTCTTGATGCCAAAGGCGAAAAAAATAAGCCACCCTCCGGAGGCGTCCAGCCCGATATGGTTAAAGGCCAGGTCGTTACCGTCCGCGCCGTAAAGGATGGCACCGATCAACAACAGTATCCCCGACCCTACCTGCAGCAACAGATAGCGCAACCCTGCACCCAGCGACCGCTCACTGCGGCGGGCGAACACCAGCAGTGCCGAGGTCAGCGCCAGTAGCTCCCAATAGATAAACAGCGTCAGCAGGTCTCCGGCAAACACCGCACCCACCGCGCTACCCGCGTAGGCCAGCGCCGCCACATCCTGCATTTTGTCGCGCAGATGCAGCGCATAGATCACTCCGATCAATGCCGCCAGATGAAACAGGTAGCCGAACACCAACGATAGCGGGTCGATTCGCACCGGCAGCAACTGATAGCCCAACAGCTCGGTCTCAGCGCTAATACCGGGTTCGAGCTGGTACAACCACAGCGCCCCCAGTATCGGGGCGGCCAGCATCACCAGGGCGCGGACCCGGCCACGAGTCAGGCCTGCCAACAGCGCACCGATAAACAGCGGCCAGACCGGTGACAGCTCAATCATCCCTTGCCTCCCAGTTCGAACCCTGGTCTTCGGCCCTGTTCGAATCCCTGTCTGCGCCCTTGTCCGCGCCCTGGTCGACGCAGGTAGCCTTCCCTTCGCCATGCCGATGTGGGTCCTGATAGTAATCCGCATCGCGCTGCACCAGCTTGCGCAGCTCCCTGGCCAGCAACACCAGTAGCACACAGGCGCAAAAACCGTACAGGGGATAGAACCCAAACACGCCTTCCCAGGGATGCACGGCGTGGCGATCCAGAACCGCATCCAGCCCGAACAGGAGCACGCAGAGTGCCGTTAGCCCCCTTACCAGCCAACGTACGTTACTAGGGTTATCAAACAGGGCTTTTTTGACACCCTGATTGCCGCGTTGATGAGGGTTGTCTAGCTGGTTTTGGCCGCGTGGCTTGTTCATTTCAGCGCCTCTTCGATCAACCGCAACAGCGGATCGACTTGAAAAAACAACACGATGCAGCCCACTGCGGTAACGCCGATGGCCAGTAAACAGGTTAGCGGAGCCTCCGTGATCCTCGCTTCGTCACTTTGACCGTTGCCTGCCGCCTCGGAACGGCCGAAGAATGCTCGCACCGGTATCGCCAGCAGATAAGCGATATTGAGCAACGTGCTGATCAGTAGCACCAGCGTCAACGCCCAGGCACCGCTCTCCAGCGTGCCCTGAACCAGCAGCCATTTGCTCCAGATCCCCCCCAGCGGCGGCAGACCGACAATCGACAGTGCTGCGATCGCAAACGCCAGCATGGTCAGCGGCATCCGTCGCCCCAGCCCGTTGAGCTGGCTGACCCGGGTGTTACCGCTGACCACCAGGATAGCGCCGGCACAGAAGAACAGAGTGATCTTTGCGAAGCCATGCATCGCTAGATGCAGGCTGCTGCCCACCACCCCGGCGGTAGCCCCCAGCATCGCCCCTAATACGATATAACCGAGTTGACTGATGGTGGAGTAGGCCAACCGGGCCTTGAGGTTGTCCTGAGCCAAGGCAACCAGGGATGCACTGAGCACCGTAAACCCTGCCAGATAAGCGATCCAATCCGCGGCGGCCAGCGAGCCGATGCGCTCCAGACCAAAAACATAGATCACCAGCTTCAACACCGTAAACACCCCGGCTTTGACCACCGCCACCGCATGCAGCAGTGCCGATACCGGGGTCGGCGCCACCATCGCCGCCGGTAACCAGCGGTGAAATGGCATCAGCGCCGCCTTGCCGGTGCCGAACACGAACAGCAGCAGCAGGGTACCCAGCACCCAGACATCGGTTTGCGCGGGGAAGATACCGCCACGGCTGAACTCCAGGGTGCCGGTCAGCTGCCAGGTCCAGATCATGGCCGGTAACATAAAGACGATCGAGGTACCCATCAGCAACCCCAGATAGAGTCGCCCCGCCCGCTTTGCCGCGACGGTACCGGAGTGGGTGACCAGCGGATAGGTGGCCAGCGTCAGTAGCTCGTAAAACAGGAACAGAGTGAACAAGTTGGCCGCCAGCGCGATCCCCAGCGTTGCTGCGATAGACAGGGCAAACGCGGCGTAGAACCGGGTCTGGTGGGATTCATGGTGGGCGCGCATATAGCCGATGGCGTACACCGTGGTGACTGGCCACAGGAAACTGGCCAGCAGCGCGAACAGAATCCCCAGCGGTTCCGGCGACAGCGCCAACGCTAGCCCCGGTAGCGGCTCCGCCAGCACCAATCTGGGCGGATCATCCCAGCGCAGATTCACGGCCAACAGTGCGACCAGCACCAACAACAGCAATGCCGTCACCAGCGACACCGCCTCGCGAAAATTGGGATAACGGTGACACAGTACAATCCCCAGCACGCCAAACAAGGGCAGCGGCAGGATCCATTGCAGCAGCAACGCGGCAGTCATGCGCCACCATCCAGCAGCCTGAGCGGCAGCAACATCTTAGGATAACGGTGACACAGTACAATCCCCAGCACGCCAAACAAGGGCAGCGGCAGGATCCATTGCAGCAGCGCCGCAGTCATACGCCACCGCCCAGCAGCACCGCGGTTGCCCGGAGTGCGACGCCCAGGGTCAGATCGGTATCGATACCGAAATAGAGATTAGCGCCGACCAGTAGCCAGAGCGGCAGCAACATCGACAGGGGTGCTTCCTGCACATCGCCCCGACGCTCATCCCAAGGGGCGAAGTAAGCGGCTTCGATGATGCGCCAGACATACACCAGTGCCAGCAAGGAGCCGACCAGGATCACCAGCGCCAGTGGCCACAGCCCCTGCTCGAGGCAAGCCTGAATCAGGAACCACTTGCTAATAAAACCGGCGGTGGCGGGCACCCCGATTAAACTCAGCCCGGCAATGACCATGGCGGCCAGGGTCCAGGGCATGCGCCTGCCTAAGCCCGCAAACTGGCTGATCCCGGTCGCGCCCAGCCGGTAGGCTACCGCCGCCAGCGCCAGAAACAGCGCCCCTTTCATTAACGCATGATTGAACAGGTGCAACATCGCGGCCGTAACCCCGGTGGCGGAGGCCAACCCCATCGCCAGTGCCATGTAGCCCACCTGGGCGATACTGGAGTAGGCCAACAGACGCTTAACGTTATCCTGAAACAGCGCCACCAGTGAGCCGGATAGCACCCCCACCACCCCCAGCGTGATCAATAACGGTCCTGTCGGCAGCTGTTCAAACACAAACGCCATCCCAAAGACGCCAAAAATCAGCCGTAACATGATGTAGAGCGCGACCTTGGTGGCCGTAGCTGCGAGCAATGCACTGACTACCGAGGGCGCATAGGTGTAAGCGTTTGGCAGCCAAAAGTGGAGCGGAAACAGCGCCAGCTTGAGGCCGATACCGACGCTGAGGAAAGCGAATCCGGCGCGCACAGTGCGGCTATCGGCCACCGCGGGCAGCCGTGCGGCCAAGTCCTGCATATTCAGGGTACCGGTCATCATATACAGGAAGCCGATGCCGATCAGGATAAAAGTGGCGCCGAGGGTGCCCAGTACCAGATAATTAAACGCCGCGCTCAGGGCGCGGCGATCCGATCCCATACTGACCAGTGCATAGGAGGCCAGGGATGCGATCTCCAGAAACACGAACAGGTTGAACGCATCGCCGGTCACGGTGATGCCTGCCAGACCGGCCTGCACCAAGAGCAGGGCGGCATAAAAAGCAACCCGACGCTCTGCAGCAATCTCCCGCTCGATACTGTGACGGGCGAACCAGATCACCAAAGCAGCGATCACCGTCACCAACAACAGCACATACCCTCCGAGCAGATCGACCCGGTATTCAATACCCCAGGGCGGCGCCCAACCACCCAGCGCGTAACTCAGGCTACCGGCAACAGATACCTGCCGCAGCAGCAGTGCCGCCGCGACTGCGCTGGTCACTGCCGCCGCCACGGCGATGAACCAGGCTGCACGCTCGCGTCCCACCAGAACACAGAGCGGCGCGGCCAGAAGCGGCAGCACTACAGCGAGAACCGGCAGTTGTTCAAGCGTATTCACAGGTGGCTCCCTTCGTCCCTATCGTCACCGTCGTTCCCGTTGCCTCCCGAGCCCCCAGAGTCCTCATCGCTCTGGGCCTGCGCTTGATCACTGGCTTGCAGGTCATCCTCCTCGACGCTACCGTAGGCTTCCTGGATCCGCACCACCAGCGCCAACCCCACCGCTGTGGTTGCCACGCCCACGACGATAGCAGTGAGGATCAGCACCTGCGGCAGCGGATTCGAGTACAGCGACACCCCCTCGATCAAGATCGGTGCATGAGCGCCGGTCACCTTGCCGATGGAGATGTAGAAGATAAACACCGAGGCCTGAAACAGCGCCAACCCCACCACTTTTTTCACCAGATTACCCTGGGCGATCACCACGTAAAAACCGGCCATCATCAAAAATATCGCGACCCAGTAGTTAAACAACCCCGGCACCGCACTCATACGTGCAGACTCATGCTTGACGCCTGCGATCGGGAAATACCTAAAGGGGGTAGAAAGTGGCCAACGCCCGCGTAAAAACGCCGATCCCAACCCATCAAAAACACCGTAATCCAGTAGTTAAACAACCCCGGAACCGCATTCATACGTGCAGACTCATGCTTGACGCCCGCGACATGGAAAGACCTAAAGGGGGTAGAAGGTGGCCAACGCCCGCGTAAAAACGCCGATCCCAATCCATCAAAAATATCGTGATCCAGTCATTAAACAGCCCCCGCACCGCACTCATAACTGCAGACTCATGCTTGACGCCTGCGACCGGAGAAGGCGTAAAAGATCATCAATACCACCGCGAAGACGCAGATCCCCACCCCCAGTTCCACCAACAGAATCCCCAGATGCTGACCTCTGAGCGGCTCCTCCGCCAACGCACTGTAGTCCAGCAACGCCTTGCCCCGTAGCAGACTGACCAAGCCCACGCCGCCGTACAACAGCACCCCTAACGCCGCCAACCGCCCCAACCAGGCTGGCGGCACTACCCATTGGGCATCACCGTCACCGAACACCAGGTCATAGAGCACTAAGCCGGTGGCCACGATGACTCCCGCCTGAAAGCCGCCACCAGCGCCGTAATCGCCATGAAATAGAACGTAAGTACCGAATAGCAGGATAAAGGGAATCAATACCTTGACGATCACATGCAGCACCACCTGATCGTCGATCACCCGCCGACCTGGCCGCAAAGGCGCCACCTCGGTAATTCCCAGTAATAGCATTACCGCCAGTCCGGCGGTGAAAACCACCAGGGTCTCGCCCAGAGTGTCGTAACCGCGATAGCTAGCGAGCACCGCCGTCACTCTGTTGGGTGTGCCCACCTCCTGTATGCCCTGCACACCCTGCACACCTGGTTCGTCCTGCTCGAGATAGCGTGGCGCGACATGCTGCTGCGCCGGCGCCTGGGGATCGCCCAGCAGCGGCGCATCGAGACTGCCGTAGATCAGCGCGGCACCGGTCACCACGACCACCACCAGCGGGAGCAATCGACGCCGCCGCGGTGCCCGTTCAAAACGTCCGGTCAAACGTAGCGTCGCCAGCATGAGCACAGTGCTGATACCCGCACCTACCGCCGCCTCGGTAAAGGCAACATCGACAGCATCGAGCACCATAAACAGGCCCGCGGCCAGAAAACTGTAGATGCCAAACAACATCACCACCGCAAACAGATCGCGTAAACAGATCGCCGCCACAGCGGTCAGTAACAGCAACCCCAGCAGTACGATATCGATCAGGGCCTCGATGGGGGCACCTCCTCTACGCTCAGATCAACGCTTTCTACCACTTCAGCCTCTTCAACCGCCGGCCGCAGACCTCCCTGAAGCGCCGCTTTGGCCATCGCATGGGCCGCAGTCGGGTTGGTCGCCAGCACAAAGATCATCACCAACAGCAGTTTCAAACTGTCTTGTGACCACCCGATCTGGAGCATGACACCGGCCAGCATCAGGGGGGTCGCCAAGGTCTCGGTGACACCGGCAGCGTGAACGCGGCAGAAAAAATCGGGAAAACGTAGCAGTCCCACCCCGCCGGTGATACAGAGAAAAGCTCCGACGCTAAAACAGAAACTGCTGGCAAGCCAGACCCCATCACTCATTCGGTTTGCTCCCCGGCAGCGCGCTGCGCAGCGTCCCCCGTTTGCTCAAAGAAACGCATGATGGCGATGGTACTGACGAAGTTGATCATCGCGTAGAGCAGCGCAACGTCGACAAAACTCGACCAGTTCAGGGCATGCCCAGCGACCGCAATCAGCAATACAATTTTGGTTCCGAACAGGTTGGTAGCCAGCATTCGGTCGTAAGCCGTTGGCCCCAGAATCGCGCGAATAAGGATCAGCACCATGGTCAGCAGAATCGCCAGGGTGGCAACCAGCAGCATCGGTTTAGATTCCCAGCCTTTCGATCCGCCGCTCCATCTCCCCCTGGTGTAACTCGGAACAAAGCGTTTCGGACAGACAGTGCACGATCAGGTGATCGGCATTAACGTCGGTGGTCAGGGTGCCCGGTGTCAAGGTGATAGAGTTGGCATAGAGGGTTTTCTGCAGCGGCGTGGCCAAACGGGTCTCCAGCCGTCGCCAGTTCGGCTGGATCGGTAACGATGGGGTCCAGATACGCCGCGCCACATCGAGATTGGACTTAACCACGCTCCCGAGCAGCCACAGGCCGTAGCCGATCAATCCCGGCGCCACAGGGATAAAACCCGGCTCTTGATCCACTCGGTCCATACGCCTCAGCAACCAAACCACCCCGACGGCTGACACGGCACCCAGGCCCAACAACAACGGTTCAAAAAATCCAGATAGCAGCAACCAGAATAGATACAGCCAGAACGCGACACCCGAATAATACATAGCTGTACACCCCGCTAGCAGTTATCAATAGCTGTTAGCTACTAATAGTAGACGTAAAGGCGGAACGGGGCTGAGTACTGAGTGTGAGGATTAGTACAGGGTGTGCGGCAGAGGACTCGATACAGAGTCCGTTGAAATTTTACAAAGGGTTAAACCTGTTCAGGATACGCATCAGGATCGGCTAACACGCATCCACAAGCACGCTGAATTTAACCCGGGAGAGAACAGCGGGCGAGTCTCCGCCCATCCCTCCCATTCAGCCTCAGACGAAGGCTTTTTCCAGTGGCGGAACAACCTGCTTCTTGCGGCTCAGCACGCCATCCAGCCAGGCTTTACCCGCCGTGATCGAAGTATCGAACGCTTTCTCGATAAGCGCCAGATCGTCTCCGACAACCAGCAGTTCAGAACCCTCTTGCATGATATCGGTCAGCAGCAAGCAGACACTGTGGCGCCCGCCTTCCTGTTTCAGCGCGGCGATATCCGCCTGTAACGCATCCTTGAGATTATCGAATACCGACAGGTCAACCGTCTCCAGCTGGCCGATACCGACCCGCTTGCCGTTCATCTCGAAATCTTTAAAGTCACGCAACACCAGCTCACGCACCGGCGTGCCTTCGACGTTTGATTTGACTTTGAACATCTCCAGGCCATAGGCCTTGTAATCGTCGATACCGGCAATCACGGCCAGTGCTTCCACGGCGTTGATATCCAGTTCGGTGCAGGTCGGCGACTTGAAGATCACCGTATCGCTGAGGATCGCGCTCATCATAATACCGGCGATAGACTTGGGGATCTCAACCGCGTAGTAGTCAAACATCTCCTTGATGATGGTGTTGGTGCAGCCCACCGGACGAATCCAGCACTCCAGCGGTGCTGCCGTGGTGATATCACCCAGTTTGTGATGATCGACGATACCCAGCACGGTGGCTTCAGACAGGTCGTCAGGGCTCTGGGCGCGGTCGGAGTGGTCAACAATATAGACACTTTCGCCCGCAAAAGAGGTTTTAAGCAGCGGCGCTTCCAAACCAAACTTATCCAGTATATAAGCCGTTTCAGGATTGAGCTCGCCCTGACGCACTGCGATAGCTTGTTCACCGATAGCGTTTTTCAAATAGGCTAAGGAGAGTGCGGAGCAGATGGAATCGCTGTCCGGAATTTTGTGGCCAAGTACGTACGCAGTCATAACACCTCCAATAAATTTGCGCGCACTATAACAAAAAAAACCGGAGCCATCAGTCAAGACCTTGGTCGACCACGCACTAGGGAACCTGCGAATAAGTCCCCAAGCGCTTCTGCAAGCGCCTGAAGCGAGTTGAATTTAGGCGCGGTCAGCAACTAATGGCCGTAGTCCTTAGTAATGACTGTAACGAAGAGTCAGCTCGCTTCAGGCCTTGCCCTTCGGGGCATTCAGACTGATCCGCACTCCGCGTTGCGACTTTTTGACAGGTCTAGACATGCCTGCCAAGCCGCGCCTTGATTGCGAACCAGTCTGAGTGCCAGAAATGCATTTGGACTTGTTCGCAGGTTCCCAAGGACCAACCGACCATTGGCCAGATGATTGAAATCAATATTTTAACTGTCAACAGGTTATGCTCTAATCGCTAACTAAATATCTTCCCCCCGCTGCCACACATAAATCGCGGGAATACAGTAACCACAGGACAGCACCGATGGCCGATAAGGATAAAAACAGAGATGAAGAAAAAACTGAGGCCCAGCCGTTAACGCCTGAAGAACGCATTGCCAAACTTGAAAAAGGACGCCTCACCAGTTGGATCATCATGGCGGTGCTGCTGTTATTGATTTTAATACAGGGCTCTGTTTTGGCGCTTTATGCCACTCAGGGCCCCGACCCGCGTGTCTCCGAAATAAGCCAACGCCTGGACCTCGCACAGGAGGAGGCCGATCAATTAAAACAAGCCTACGAGGCTGCTCAGACATTCCACGACAACGCCTTACGGCTTGAGGGAAAACTTGATCGTATTATCACCACGATTCAGCTCAACAATTTCTCCGCACTGCGCCAGCTGATGGCCGAGCAAGAGGCCAGCTATCAGCAGTTCATGGCGGCGCTACAGCAGGGTATGTACGACATCTCGCGGATGGTGAAAGGCTCGCGTACCTGGTACGAGGTTTACAAAGAAGATCTGGATCTGGTTATCGAAGACAGTAAAATGCGGGCTAAAAACCTAGCTGCCGGCCTGGTCGAGCCACTTAAGCGCAGGATCGTGGTTCAAGAGGAACCCTAGCCCTTGGCCTATATGCTAAAAAGCTAGCCCTAGCCTCTCGCCACTGCGAGAGACTGTATGCGCCGGGCAATCGGCGCACAATCTCAATCAGCAACAGCACCGTCACGTTCAGAATCGATCGTTGCCATCAGCGCATCGGTGTACCTTGTTCCGGATACAGAGCCCTCGTTGATCAATTGATCTAACTCCTCGACGACTGCAGCCGGCAACTCCAGCCTCGCAGCTTGTGCATTTTCACGCATATAGTCGATATGCTTAGTGCCAGGAATCGGTACCAACCGGTTATCCGAACGTGCTAACAGCCAGGCCAGTGCCAGCTGCGCTAAACTACAGCCCTGCTGGCTGGCGATATCGCGCATGGGTCCCAGTAGCGTGCTGTTGCTGGCAAAATTGTCGGGCTCAAATCGAGGCCGGGCGATACTCATGCGAAGATCACCTTCGCCAAGGCAACTAACATCTTCCGCCTTGCCGGTCAAAAAGCCTCGCCCTAACGGTGAAAACGGCACAAAATTGATATCGAGTTCCTCGCAGGCAGCCAGCATTGACCGTTCAGGGGTGCGCGACCAGAGCGAATACTCGGATTGCACCGCGCTGATCGGGTGTTCACGATGGCCCCGACGCAGGGTGTCGGTACAGACCTCGGACAGCCCCAGCGCGCGTATTTTTCCCTGCCGCAACAGATCCCCCAGCGCCCCGACACTCTCTTCGATGGGCACGTCCGGATCCAGCCGGTGCAGGTAATAGAGATCGATCACATCGGTCTGTAACCGGCGCAGACTCTGTTCACACTGGCGTTTGAGCACATCGGGCCGACCATTAACCCGTGTTTTTCCACTGGCGTCTTTAGACAGCCCGCCCTTGGACGCCAAAATAAACTCCTGGCGACGCCGGTTCAACACCCGCCCTAAGAGCGCTTCATTATGGCCATCGCCATACACCGCCGCCGTGTCAAAAAACCGATACCCGGCATCCAGCGCCCCCAACAACAACTCCGCGGAGGTCTCATCGTCGGCAGCACCGTAGCCCGAGGACATATTCATGCAGCCTAAGCCGATGGCAGAAACTTCAAAAGGACCAAGCTGACGGGTGTGCATAAAAACTCCAAAAAACAGATGACGGTTCATCTAGGCACTTATATTACCGCGTTTAGATCCAAGAGACCGCTCCCGGTCTAAAGGCTGTGATAGGATTCTGCCTTTATAACAACAATACTGCGACTAACCGACTAATTATGACTCTTGAAGTGCTGTTTCTTTTCCTCGCCGGGCTTTTCGGTGGCGTACTTAATTCGATTGCAGGGGGCGGTAGTTTTATCACCTTTCCGATGCTGCTATTTGTGGGTATTGCCCCGATCAGTGCCAATGCTACCAACACCTTCGCCTCCTGCGCCGGGTATATGAGCGGCGCCTATGCATTGCGCAAAGACCTTTATGATCACAGAAAAGAACTGCCCCGTATTATTCTGGTCAGCCTGATCGGCGGTATCCTTGGCGCCTGGTTACTGCTGCAGACCCCCGAAGCCCTGTTTAGTGAGGCGATCCCCTGGTTGCTGCTATTCGCAACCGTGCTGTTTATCTTCGGCGGATCGCTCAACCGGGGACTGAAAAAGCTCGCATCACGACACCGGCATGCTTCGTCAGCGGGTGCGTTATTATTATTGGTCTTGCTGTTGGGGGTCTGTATTTACGGCGGATTTTTCAATGCCGGACTGGGCATTATTACGCTGAGCTATCTGGCACTGGCCGGGCACACCAATATCAACACCATGAACGGCTTAAAACTACTGGTCTCCACCGCCGTATCCCTGATCGCGATTGCGGTATTTATATACAACGGTGCCATCGCCTGGTACGAGGGCAGCATTGTTCTGGCGGGCACCCTGGTGGGGGGATTTGTCGCGGCGCATATCTCCCGCCAACTGCCCCAAAAACAGGTTCGAGCCTTTGTGATAATCGCCAGCTGCGGGATTACGCTCTATTTCTTCTGGGTAAATTACGCCCAATAACCGCCTTACGAACGTTCATCACGGCCTCAGTGTTTTTAAGTGATTTGCAATAGCCTTGGCTTGATCTTCGCTAATTCCGCTAAACACTGGCATCTGTTTATACGCGGGTAACCCCTGAGTAATCAGCACAACAATCTGCTCCGAACTCAATTCAGTCGTGGCGTTAGCGGGTATACCGGCAAGAAAATTACCTTTACCCGATTTCTTATGACAGTCAGCACAGACTTCGTTGAAAAGCGCCTCTCCATTCGTGGCCGACTGTTTATCATCCGACCCACAACCCAGCAGCATAAGCATCAAACTAGAAACAACTATCAGCTTCATCTGTGCGCCCTCAAAAAGCTTTAAATAATACCGTCTGTTTCAGCCTGACACAGGCTTACGGCTACTGGCTTTGCTGCTCAATTTTCAACCGCTGCAGCAGGCGGCCGCTGCGCAGCGGTTGAA